>JBNGDU010000451.1:0-3086 GCA_049975025.1 Anaerolineae bacterium | reverse complement strand
GCATAGGGTAGTTCTGTCTGTGATGTGCGCAAGTGACTGGCGGACAAATCAGGATCTGAGCTTGGGGTGCGCTTGCCTCTGTTTGCTGCCAACGGTCCATCTCGCCGTGGGGAGAGCTCAGCAACGCGTCTCGAACGGCTCAGAAGGCTTGCTTGTAGAGCGGTTCTCTCTTAGCTACACCGGCAATCCTCACCCTTGGCACGGGATCTTGCCCGTTGGTGCCTGGTCAAAGTTACTCAAGACCCTTGGGATCGTGCTTTCCGAAATGGGTAAGACATCGCCTGATGGTGGAGCGGTACGCCCGACTAAGAGATTCGCCCCTCATTCAGGAACACATCCGATGCTCTCGTGACTTTTCCTGCAATTTGGGCGCTTCACTGTATCATAGTAGGTGAGTCAACGCCCGTCGCGCTGCGGTGTCAAGATGGGCTCTCCGCGGCTGAATTATCGACCGCCGTGGCTGGGACCGCGATCTCGCCCAAGTTGCGGGCTGTCAGTGCATCTTGTCCCCTAGTTTGGGCGGCGGGAGCACAGCGGCGCGCGCGTCCTGTCCACGTTGGCGGTCAACTCCAACCCGACCTTCGGGATATGCGACGTCGCGGCGAGCGTCGCGGGCTCGGCTCGTGTAGACGCGTTACGTGTACTCTCATCATCTTGAAGGGAGGCTTACCGTGTACGATCTCGAATATGTGAATCAACGGTTGTGCGTGTCTATTCGAGGCGACCATGTCCTAAAGGGCATCGTTCCCTCGGTTAAGCTGGATGATGGCACCTTGGTCGAGGTCTCGCTCGCCGCGAGCGACCGCGAGGACGGCGAGGATCGGCTGGGCCCTTACGGGGTCTATCGCTTCGTGTATAAGGACGAAGACGAAACCCTGATGGTCACGCTGAGCTTCAGGGCCTACGTGGACGTGATAGTCGCGTCGGCTTCGGTCGCGTCGCTGCAGGGGGCCAAGATCGGGGTGCAGGCGAAGGGTTTGGCGGCGTTTGAGGGCCTGCAGCTCAGCGTGGACGGCCTTGGCGATGTAGCAGGGTTGATGGCGAACTACCTCCACAAGGACTGGTGGACGCGTCCCCATTTCGATCCTGACCCGGAGCGGTTGCCCCCACGCACTCAGTCCATTCTCTGGAAGGCAGCTGGTCGCTACCATCACCTCCTGTGTATGGCGGGCGATGTCCTCAAAACGGAGGCCACGGGCGGTGATACGGGTCTCCGCCTTCTGACCGCGGCCTACGACGGGGGATATAACAACTTCGAGACGGTCATCTTCGCGTTAAGCAGCGGCCCCGACCCTTTCGAGCTCCCTAAGCGCAACGTGGACGCGGGAATGCAGGCGCTGGGTACGCCATTCCAGACGAGGATCCATAAGCGGTATCCGGAACCCTTTGAATATCTGGGGTGGTGTAGCTGGGACGCTTTCTACCGGGAGGTCTCAGCTGAGGGCGTCTTGGCGAAGGCCCAGGAGTTCCTGGAGAAGGGGTTGCCCGTTCGCTGGTTCATCGTGGACGATGGATGGATGAGCCACATCGAGACCCACCTGACCGACTTCGAACCGGATCCAGCGAAGTTCCCCGAGGGCTTTGGGCCCTTGGTCGAAGCGATCAAGGGGGGCTATGGCGTGTGGTGGTTAGGCGTCTGGCACACGCTTTTTGGCTATTGGAACGGCGTGCACCCCGAAAGCGCGTTGGCCACGAAGATGCGTGAGGCGCTCTACACCACGCACACAGGTAAGCTGATCCCGGCGCCAGAGGTGGCGCGGGCCTTCGGATTCTGGAACGCCTGGCACATGCGGCTGCGCAACGCGGGCGTTGACTTCGTCAAGGTCGACTATCAGAGCGGACTGGTGACCTATTGGCAGCAGGAACTCGCCATTGGAACTGTGGCGCACCACGCCCACGAGGCACTGGAGGCGTCGGTGGGCAAGAACTTCGACAACGTGATGATAAACTGCATGGGCATGGCCACGGAGAATCTCTGGCACCGTCCCACTTCCTCGGTGACGCGCAACAGTGATGATTTCTTCCCGAAACGAGCGGAGAGCTTTGTCGAGCACGCCCTCCAGAATGCTTACAACGCCTATTATCACGCGCCCTTTATGTGGTTGGACTGGGATATGTGGTGGACGCGACACCAACACGCCGCGACACATGCGGTCATGAGAGCGGTGAGCGGTGGCCCTATCTACGTGAGCGACAAGGTCGGCGAGACCAACGCGGCGCAGCTCTGGCCTCTGATCCTCTCCGATGGACGGCTCTTGCGCTGTGACGAGCCGGGGATGGCGACGGAGGACTGCCTACTGCACGATCCCAGTCGTGAGCCTGTGCCTTTGAAGGTCTGGAATCGGGTGGGGGAGGTAGGCATCCTGGCTGCGTTCAACGTGCATCTGGCGCGTGAGGAGGTCAGCGGCACCGTGCGCGCCACAGACGTGCCAGATCTGCTCGGCGAGCGCTTCGTGGTCTACGAGTACTTCGGTCAGGAAGCCCGGGTCGTGAGCGGCGAGGACGAGCTCCCGGTAACGCTAAAGCCGGATGTCTGTGCGCTTTACGTTATTGTGCCACTGACCGAACCCCACACGCCCATCGGCCTGGGGGACAAGTACATCGGGCCTGCCGCCGTCGCCGACTGGTTCACGACCGGCGACCGGCTGACCGTCGTGTTGCTGGAGGGCGGGATCTTCGCCTGGGCGTCGACGCAGACGCCGACGGAGGTCCGCGTGAACGGCGAGGTCGCAGGTTTCGCGGCCGGTGAGGGCTTCTATGCCGTCGACTGCGCCGATCGCCAAGGTGCCGTCTGGATCGAGATCCGGTAGCGGCGGAACGGGTGTTTCGGCCCTATTGCGCTTGGCGCTGAAACCTGATAGCGATAGCAGGTTTGTAGTCGGCACTTCAGTGCCGCGTCCGCCTCGCAAGAAAAAGCGGCACTAAAGTGCCGACTACCAACGGGTTGTGCTATAGGTCCAGCATGGCACTTCCTACCCCCCGAGGCGCTGCTCGATCATCTGGGCCGTCGGCATCGTTTGTGGACGGAGACGGTCCGCGACCGCATCCGTTACGTGGCACCTGACGACGATTTGAACTACGATGTT
>JBNGDU010000450.1:0-4011 GCA_049975025.1 Anaerolineae bacterium | reverse complement strand
ATCGCAGGAGACACGCAAGGGGACACACCATGCATGAGCTCGCAGTGACCGAGGACATTCTCCGGATCGTTCACGAGCACGCCGAGCGGGCCGGAGCGACCCGGGTGACGGATATCTACCTGGTGATCGGAGAGTTGACCAGCTTCATCGACGATTCCATCCAGTTCTATTTCGATATGCTCTCTCCCGGGACCCTGTCCGAGGGGGCCACGCTGCACTTCGAGCGCATTAAGACGCGTTTCAGATGCCGCAATTGTGGGACCGAGTTCGAGCCTGAGGATCGCAACTGGGTATGTCCGGAGTGCAGCGCGCTGGGCGGGGACGTGATCGCAGGGAAGGAGTTTTTCGTCGAGAGCATCGAGATCTCGAACGTGGAGGTGTCAGAGGCGCCCTCGTAAGGGGTCGCATATTGGACGATGTGAGCGTGGCTTTCGGCACGCCACATCGGCGATCTGACTGCTATGTAGGCCGCTCGGCTTGACGTGAGGCGTGCCTACAGAATCTCCGGCCTACGCGCCGGAGAATTCAATGGGGGAGGTATCATATGACAGAGAGAACATCAGCGGAAACGGAGCGTGTGCCGGTCGTTCAGAAGCTACTGACGGCCAACGAAGAGGTGGCTGCCGACAATCGGCTGCAATTTCAGGGGCGCGGCGTCAAGGTCGTGAATATCATGGCGTCACCGGGCGCCGGAAAGACCACGCTGCTCCTGGCGACGATTGAAGCGATGAACGGTCGCAAGCTGGGTGTGATCGAGGGCGACGTAGCATCGCGGGTGGATGCGGAGAAGATCTCGGTCACCGGGACGCCCGTGGTCCAGATCAACACCGGGGGGGCTTGTCACCTCGACGCCCCGATGATCCGCCACGCGGTGAAAGCTCTGCCGCTGGACGAGCTGGAGTTGGTCTTTGTGGAGAACGTGGGCAATCTCATCTGCCCGGTCTCCTTCGACCTGGGGCAGGACTTCAGCGTCGGCTTGATCAGCGTGCCCGAGGGACACGACAAGCCCTACAAGTATCCAGGCATTTTCGAGGCCGTGGATCTCGTGGTGGTGACCAAGGCGGACCTGCTGCCGTATCTGGACTTCGAGGTGGACACCTTCCGGGATCTTGTGCACGGGCTTAACGCCGAGGTCCCCGTCCTGGTGCTATCGGCCAAGACCGGTGAGGGCATGGGCGCCTGGATCAACTGGCTGGAAGAGAGATTGAATAAGAGGAGCTAGCATTCCGGTCTCGTCATTATCGTGACAGACTGACATGCATGGGTAGTTGAGGTGAACGTCGTAGGATTTACGATATATCTGGTATGAATACTGTGAGGACATCGGAGAGAATCGCGCGGCACGTGACCATCACGGGCGTCGTGCAGGGCGTGGGATTCCGACCCTTCGTCTACAACTTGGCGGACGAGATGGACGTCGCCGGATGGGTTTTGAACCATTCCGGTGGCGTCGATATCGAGGTGGAGGGCCCCCCGCCTCGCGTATCCGCCTTCATCGCCGCATTGACGGAGCAGGCGCCACCTTTGGCCAGCATCGAGTCGCTGGAGGCCGAGGAGATCGCGGTCCGGGGCTATGAGGATTTCGAGATTCGTCATTCCCAGAGCCAAGAGGGGAGATATCAGCTGATCTCGCCCGATGTGGCGACCTGCGACGATTGCGTGCGCGAGCTCTTCGATCCGGAGGATCCGCGCTATCGCTATCCCTTTATCAACTGCACGAACTGCGGACCCCGGTTTACCATCATTGAGGACATCCCCTACGATCGGCCTAAGACGACGATGCGCGCTTTCCCGATGTGTGATTTCTGCCGAAGCGAGTACGAGGATCCGCGCAAACGCCGTTTTCACGCCCAGCCGGTCGCCTGTCCTGTTTGCGGGCCTCAGATCTGGCTGGTGGAGTCTGAGGAGGATGGGCCATCGGAGACGGCGCTGAAGCGCCTACTACGAACCGGGGATTTGTCATCCGGGGTGGAGGAGAGCGAGACGGCGCTGAAGCGCCTACTACAAACCGGGGATTTGTTATCCGGGGTGGAGGAGAGTGAGACGGCGCTGAAGCGCCTACTACGAACCGGGGATTTGTCATCCGGGGTGGAGGAGAGCGAGACGGCGCTGAAGCGCCTACTACAAACCGGGGATGCGTCATCCGGTGTCGCGCAGAGCGACGCTGTGCTCGCGCGGGCACGGGAACTCCTGTTGGCGGGCAAGATCCTCGCGATCAAGGGGCTGGGTGGGTTCCACCTGGCATGTGATGCCACGAACGCGGAGGCCGTGGCGCGGCTGCGAGCGCGCAAGCGGCGACCGCACAAGCCCTTTGCGATTATGGTTCCGACGCTGGAGGGCGTCAGGGCGCTCTGTGAGGTCTCGCCTGAGGAGGAGACGTTGCTGAGCTCCCCCCAGGCGCCCATCGTGCTTCTGAGGGCGCGTCCCGACATTCCTGTCGTGGAGGGCGTGGCGCCTAACAGCCACGTCCTAGGGGTGATGATTCCCTACACGCCGCTTCACCACCTGCTCCTGCGCGAGGTGAACCGCCCGCTGGTGATGACCAGCGGCAACGTGACCGAGGAGCCGATAGCTAAGGACAATGAGGAGGCTCTGCGGCGGCTGGGCCCCCTGGCCGACGCCTTCTTGCTGCACGACCGTGGCATCTACGCCCGCTATGACGATTCCGTGGTCCAGGTCCTGGCGGACGAGGAGGCCTTCCCCCGGCGGGGATCGGCGACATCGGCGAATCAAGGGCCGTCGGGCCGACGGCATGTCGCGGGTACGCAGTTCCTCCGACGCGCGCGGGGGTATGCGCCATTCCCGATCCGGCTGCCCTTCAAGGCGCCTCAGATCTTTGCGGCCGGTCCTATGATGAAGAACACCTTTACGCTGACGCGAGATGAGTACGCTTTCGTCAGCCAGCATATCGGCGATTTAGAGAACCTGGAGACTCTGGAGCACTACGAGAAGGCGCTGGCGACCTATCGTCATCTCTTCCGACTTGAGCCGGAGTTTGTAGCCTGCGATCTGCACCCGGACTACCTGAGCACGCGCTGGGCCGAGACGTTTGCGCAGGATCACGGATTGGCGGGGCCCTATCGCGTTCAGCACCACCATGCGCACATCGCGGCGTGTCTGGCGGACAACGGCTGGTCGCCCGAGGCGGGACCCGTGATCGGCGTGGCGTTGGATGGGTCGGGGTACGGTGAAGACGGTCGCATCTGGGGTGGTGAGTGGTTTGTGGGCGACTACACCGGCTTCACCCGCGCGGCGCACCTCGCCTACCAGCCGCTGCCGGGGGGCGATGCGGCGATTCGTCATCCCTGGCGGATCGCTGTGGCGTATCTGCACGCGCTGTCGGCCGACGAGCGGTTGCCGTTGGGGGAGTTCTGCCCCGGCGACGTGATGCGCGTGCGGACCATGGTGGATCGAGAGCTGAACACCCCGTTGACGTCCTCGATGGGGCGACTGTTCGACGCCGTCAGTGCCCTCCTAGGGGTCTGCCCCACGACCACGTACGAGGCCCAGGCGGCAATTGAGTTGGAGCAGGTGGCGACGACCTGGGGGGGCAGGGCTGAGCCCTATCCCTTCGACGTCGATGCGAGCGCGAAGCCTTACCGGGTGCGTTTGGCATCGCTCTTTGAGGCGCTGCTCGACGACGTGGAAGGGGATCTGCCGGTGGCGCAGATTTCGCGGCGCTTCCACACGACGGTGGCGGCGATGGTCGTCGACGTTGCGGAGCGATTGCGTCAGGATACCGGTATCGACACGGTGGCTTTGAGCGGCGGCGTCTTTCAGAACCGGCTGCTGCTCACGCTGGTTTTACCCCGCTTGTGGGCTGCGGATTTCGAGGTGCTTTTGCACAGAGGGATGCCGCCCAACGACGGCTGCGTTTCGCTGGGCCAGGCGGCGCTGGCGGCTTTTTCTGTATAGTTGATTAGACTTTGTCTGCGTCCCTGGCGGATGGAGAGGCTGGGTTCTCATCATCTCCAGCCGGCAGGATTTGAGAGCATCACAGGAGTATGGGAT
>JBNGDU010000449.1:0-4027 GCA_049975025.1 Anaerolineae bacterium | reverse complement strand
ATGATCCGTCGGGGTGACTGGAAGCTCGTCTACTACCACGACGCGCCACCGCAGCTCTTCAATCTGGCCGAGGATCCCGGTGAGCTGGCGGATCGGGCCGAGGATCCCGCCTGCAGCGATATCCGCGAGGAGCTGACGCGGCGCGTGTTGGACGGCTGGGATCCGGCGTGGATCGCCGCGGAGATGGCGGCCAAGGATGCGGACAACGCCGTGTTGGCTGCCTGGGCACGGCAGATCCGTCCGCCCGATCGGTTCCGGTGGAATCTGCGCCCCGAGATGAATTACCTGGTGGAGCGAGATCTCTAATACTGTAGATGATATTGAAAGGAGGCAATATGGGTTCTCCGAAGGTGACTGTCGCGGTGGTTCAGGCGGCACCCGTGTTGTTCGACCGCGATGCGACGGTCCAGAAGACCGTCAGGCTGATTGAAGAAGCCGCCACTAAGGACGCGAACCTCATCCTGTTGCCCGAAGCCTTCATACCGGCCTATCCACGGGGGCTGAGCTTTGGCATGGTGGTTGGAAGCCGCAGTCCGGAGGGTCGCGAGCTCTGGCTGCGCTACTGGGAGAACGCCGTGGACATCCCTGGCGCGGCGACTCGGATGATCGGAGAGGCCGTCCGGAAGGCTGGAGCCTACGTCGCCGTTGGGGTGATCGAGCGGGATCGGGACTTCGGCGGCGGCACGCTCTACTGCACGCTTCTGTACTTCGGGCCGGATGGGAACGTCGTCGGCAAACACCGCAAGCTCAAGCCCACGGGTGCCGAGCGCCTTATCTGGGGTGAAGGCGACGGCAGCGGTCTGCAAGTCCTCCCCACGCCCTATGGTCGGATCGGCGGTCTGATATGCTGGGAGAACTACATGCCGCTGGCGCGGATGGCGCTCTACGGTAAGGGCGTGGAGATCTACCTCGCGCCGACGGCCGACTCGCGCGATACCTGGCAGGCCACTGTGCGTCATATCGCCTGTGAAGGACGGTGCTTCGTATTGGGCTGCAATCAATACGTGACGAAGGCGATGTATCCTCAGGATCTGCCAGGATACTCCGAGTTGGCGACGCAGCCGGAGGTGATGTGCCGCGGCGGCAGTGTGATTGTCTCACCGCTCGGCGAGGTGGTGGCGGGTCCTCTTTACGACGAGGAGGGCATCTTGGTCGCCGATCTGGATTTGGACGAGATAGCGCGAGGCAAGCTCGACTTTGACGTCGTCGGTCACTATGCGCGCCCCGATGTCTTTAAGCTTGAGGTCAACGAGGAGCCGATGGACCCGGTCAGCTAGCGGGGCTTTGAGCCCCCTGGCAGCGGGTGTCGTCGCGCTGTTCGGGTGCTTGCGGCAGCGGTAGGGATCTCGGCGACGCGGGGCTCAAAGCCTGCACCAAGGATATAGGGGCTTTGAGCCCGTTGGCAGCGGGTGTGGTCGCGCTGTCGGAGTGTTTGCGGTAGCGGTGGGGACCTCGCCGACGCGGGGCTCAAAGCCTGCACCAAGGATATGGGGCTTTGAGCCCCTTGGCAGCGGGCGCCGTCGCGCTGTCGGAGTGCTTGCGGTAGCGGCAGGGATCTCGCCGACGCAGGGCTCAAAGCCTTTGGTTGACACCCACATTTACGGCGTTTATACTGAACCTATCCTGTTTCCTCATTATCATCAATTGTGAGGTACTTATGGCTCAGAATCTCTCCCGTCGTACCAAGCTGCTCTACGGTTCCGGCGATCTCGGCTTCAGCCTGACCTCGACGATCATCGGCGCTTACCTGGCGATCTTCCTGACCGACGTCGTGGGCATCAGGCCAGGGCTGGAGGCCATCGCCATCTTGATTGGCAAGAGCTGGGACTGGATCAACGACCCCATCATTGGCCACATTTCGGACCGCACGCGGACGCGATGGGGCCGGCGCAGGCCTTTCCTCCTCTTCGGATGGTTGCCCTTCGCGTTGATCTTCACGATGCTCTGGTGGCGCCCGCCCTTGGCCTCGCCGATCGTTCTGGTCGCCTACTACGCTCTGGCCTATGTGCTATTTGACGCGGCGGCCACCTTTGTCTACATGCCCTACTTCGCGTTGACACCGGAGCTGACCTCTGACTACGACGAGCGCACGTCGCTGACCACGTACCGGATGTTCTTCTCGATCCTGGGGGGGCTGGTTGCCTTCACCGTTCCCTTGTTGATCGTCGGCTCGTTCGAGCCGGCGAACGCATCCCGGGTGCTGCTTATGGGGTTCATCTTCGGTATTATATCGGGGTTGCCGCTGCTCCTCGTCTTCCTCGGCACTGAGGAGAAGGAGGCGCATGTCGAGCTGGAGCAACCCAATCTCCGGGAGTCCATCCGCGCTGCGCGCAAGAACACGCCCTTTGTCTACAGTCTTGGACTCTTCCTGGCAGCGTGGATCGCGATCACCGTCGTGCAGGCCACGCTCCTTTTCTACGTCAAGTACTTGTTGCGCCGTGAGAGCGAGAGCGACCTGATTATGGCCACGATCTTCGTCACCGCGATGCTGGCGTTGCCGCTCTGGCAGTGGATCTCGAAGCGATGGTCCAAACGCTGGGCCTACATCGTCGGCGTGGCGTTCTGGGCTGTCGTCCAGATCGTGCTGATCACCGTCGGTCCGTCCACGGCCCTGCCGGCGATTCTCTTCCTGTGCGTTTTGGCGGGGATCGGCGTGTCGGCGGTCCACGTGTTGCCCTGGGCGATCATTCCCGACGCTGTGGAATGGGATGAGTTGCGTACGGGCGAGCGTCACGAGGGCATGTTCTACAGCTTGACCACACTGGCGCACAAGGTCGCCGCGTCCGTGGCGATCCCGTTGGCGCTGCTGGTCCTGGAGGTCACCGGCTACGTGCCCAACGCGGCGCAGCAGCCGGCCCAGGCGCTGCTGGGGCTGCGCCTGGTGATGGGCCCCATCCCGGCGTTCCTGCTCTGTGTGGGCATCATCATCGCGCTGCGATACCCGCTGGACCGGGCGCAGTACGTGAGGATCGTGCAGGAGCTGGAAGCGCGGAGAGCGGCTTCGTGAGCGGATACCGTGGTTCTCTAGCACGGCATCTATGACGATTGACGTCCGTCCGGTGCGAACGGCTCGGGAGTACCGGCTATTCCTGACCTTTCCGTGGCGCATCTACCGCGATGACCCTCTGTGGGTGCCTCCCTTGCTGCCGGAGCGGGCTGCCGCCATCGATCCGCGACGGGGCGCCTTTTTCAAGCGTGGTGAGGCCGACTTCTTCATCGCCTGGCGAGATGGCGTGCCGGCTGGCACCATCTGCGCTGGGGAGGACGCCTTTGCCAACGAGCAGCGAGGCACCCGCGAATGCGTCTTCGGTTTCTTTGAGTGCATCGAGGACGAAGCGGTCTTCAAGGCGCTGATCGAGCGGGTTGCCGCGTGGGCGCGATCGCGCGGTCTCGACGCCGTCTGGGGACCGTTCAACTTGGACTATGAGAATGGCTACGGGGTGCTCGTCGAGGGGCGGGACCGCCCGCCGACGCTGCTTTGTGGACACACGCCCCCGTACTACCGGCGCTTGTTTGAGCACGTGTCCATCGGCTCGGTGGGCTTTGAGCCCGCCCGGGCCGACAACATCGCGATGGCGGTTGATATAGCGGGGGAGACGCCTGCCCTCAAGCGGCTGTCCCGTTTGGCCGAGAGCGTGCGTCATCGGCGCGACGTCATCATCCGTACGCCCGACCTGGACCATTGGGACGACGAGATCGACCGGTTGCACCTTTTGCTCAACGCTGCACTGTCCCATCTCCCGGATCACATCGGCTGGCACCGGTCGGCGGTCGAGGCTTTGGTCGCGCCCTTCCGTCAGATTGCGGATATGGACTTAGTCCTCTTTGCGGATGCGGACGGTGAGACGGTCGGGTTTCTGCCCGGCGTTCCGAACCTCAACGAGTTTCTGATTCACGTGAATGGCCTGCGCTATCCGTGGGACTACGCGCGTCTATGGTGGCATATGGGTCTCTGGCCGCTCAAGCGCCGGCAACCGGCGTGTCTGACGGTCAAGAGCGCGCTGGTGCGGCCCGACTACTGGGGGAC
>JBNGDU010000448.1:0-4239 GCA_049975025.1 Anaerolineae bacterium | reverse complement strand
CGTTGGCTCGCCGGAACAACTTACGGCGCGTCCCAAAGAAGCCCTTCGTCTGTCGGATGAGCTTCTTATGGCGACGGCGTGTTACGGTTCCACCTTTGACTCTCACAATTCACCTCAAATACGTTAAGAACTCTTCTTCATGTACGGAGCCAGACGGCGCACACGATTCTGCAACGCCGTGTCATCCACGGTGTGCAGATCGTCAAACAGGGCGCGAACGCGCCGCGGCTTCTTGCGCCGGAAGTGGCTCTTTCCTTGCCTGGTGCGCATTAACTTCCCCTTGCCCCCTCTAGAGAGGTGAAAGCGCTTGGAAGTTGACTTGTGCGTCTTGATCTTGGGCACTCCGATTCCTCCTGCTAATCCCTTTTTGGCGCGAGTACCATCAACATCGTGCGCCCATCCATCTGAGGAGCCTGTTCAATCATGGCAACGTCCGAAAGCTCCGTCGCGATATCCTGAAGCTGCTCCATGGCAACCTCCGGGTAAGTGATCTCTCGACCACGGAACCGCACCCGGACCCTCACTTTGTTGCCCTCCTCCAGCCATCCTCGCGCATTTTTGACCTTGAACATCACATGGTGTTCAGTGGTTTTCGGGCGAAGACGTATCTCTTTGACCTCGACCTGCTTCTGAGATTTGCGCGCTTCGCGTTCCTTTTTCGCTTGCTGATACAGGAACTTGCCGAAGTCCATGATCCGGCAAACGGGCGGATTGGCGGTAGGTGCCACTTCAACCAAGTCCAGACCCGCTTCCTCAGCCAAAGCCTGTCCCTTATAGGTAGGCATAATGCCAAGATTGTTGCCCTCAGTGTCGATAACCCGAATCTCCCGAGCTCGGATCTGGTTGTTTGCGCGATACTGCTGTTTACTGATAATGGTCCCCCTTTGATAGGTTATGGGCAGAATGCGATTGATACAAACGCGATGCTATCATAGCATAAAAGTTTGCCCTGTCAAATCTAAACCGAATCTCAAGGGCTGAGAGTCGGCGTCGGAGAGGGCTCCGGCGTCTCGGGCTCGGGCGTCGGGGCAGGCGTGGCGGGCACCTCGGTCGGCGTCGGCGAAGGTGTCGGCGAAGGCGTCGGCGTCGACGTCCCCGTGGGCGTGGGCGAAGGTGTGGGGGTCGGCGTCGGCGCCAGCACGCGCACCGGCAGCCGCGCCTCAAAGCGCGCGCCGCGCTGGTTGTACGCCTGAACCCGCAACGTGTAGACACCTGCCGCCAGCTCCCGAGGTATCTGCCAGACGCCCAGCACGCCATCGCGCACCATCGCGAGGTGGGGTCCGCTGATCCAATCCCACGCCTGGGGATTCTCCCCCAGGCCGTAGGTGATCTCGTATCGATCGAACTCCTCAAGCTCCACCGTACCCCGGATCTCCACCCACTGGTAGACCTCCACGCCGGGCGCCGGCGCCGTGATCACGACCACCGGCGCGCGCTCTCCAGAAGTACACTCGTCCTCCGGCGCGATCATGATGCTGCGCTCATCGGCCCAACCGCGCATCCAATCGCGCCCCTTGGGGTCCTCAATCCGATCCAGGAAGAGAGCGACCTTGGTCGCCACGTCAGAGCGGCAATACTCATTGGCCAGCAATCCGCTGTGCTGATCGATCTCCACCTCCTGAAGCCAGGCCTGATCCTCCTTGGGAGGCAGGTTGTCCACGGAGAAGACCTCGGTGCGCTTCTCCGGACAATAGGGAGAGGGCTCTGCGCCGGAAAGTGTGCAGATCTCGCGCTCCACAACGCCCGCGGGCCTGGGGAAAGCGTGGACCGGCAGGCCCTCGTGAGCCCTTGCCATAAACGCCTGCCAGATCGGACCGGCGCCGGACGATCCCACGACATTGTCCATCGACGTGTTGTCGTTGTTGCCGACCCAAACCCCGGCCGCGATGTCCGGCGTGTACCCTACCGTCCAAGCGTCACGGTTATCGTTGGTGCTCCCGGTCTTGGCCGCGACCGGGCGGTCTGGAAGCTCCAAGACGCTGGGACAGCTGAAGACGAGGCAGCGCGCTTCGGTGTCGGAGAGCACGTCTGTGATCAGGTACGCTAACTCAGCAGCGACGACCTGTTCGCCCTGGCGGCGGCGATTATCGAGAAGCACGTTGCCCTGCTGATCCTCAACCCACAGAATCGGTGTGGGCGCCATACGCAAACCGCCGTTGGCCCAGGTAGCGTAGGCGCTGGTCAGCTCCAAGGGCTTCATCTCCCCCCCGCCCAACGTCAGGGCCAAACCGTAAAACGGCCGTGTATCATAGGGATAGTCAGGACATTCAAGTTGCGGGCTGACAAGCGAGGTTGCGCCCAAGCGCTCAGCCATCTCCAAAAGCCCGTCCACGGTGACATAATCCAACGTCTTCACGGCGGGGATATTGAGCGAGTTTGCCAAAGCAGTCCGAACCGCCGCCGGTCCGCGGAACTTGCCGTCGAAGTTCACGGGCTCATAGACGTTGCCCGCTGTATCTGTATACGTGACGGGGAGATCCCAGACAATAGTCGCCGGCGTCCAATCCCTCTCGAAGGCGGCAAGATAGGTCATCGGCTTGATCGCCGATCCCGGTTGGCGACACCGCAACGTGACGTTGACCTGCCCACCCAGCTCGTTGTCGTAGAAATCGACGCTGCCGACCATGGCCAGGATATGCCCACTTGAAGGCTCAAGGGCGACAAGAGCGCCATTGGTGACATTGCGATCGGCAAGCGCCTGAACGCCACGCGCGACCTCCTCCTCGGCAACACCCTGCAGTCGGGGATCCAGCGTCGTATGTATCCTCAATCCGCTCCCCGTGTAAAGCGCGTCGGCGCCCAGGTACTGCTCAACCCACTGCGTGACGTAGACCACGAAATGCGGCGCGGGAATACGATCGGTGAAGATGGGCCTGAACTCGTACGCATCCATCTCCGCAGCAGCGGCGATAGCTTGATCCCTGGTGATGAATCCGGCCTCAACCATCAAGCTGAGCACGACTTTGTGGCGCTGAAGCGCGGCCTCCCGGCCCCCGTGGAAGGGATCGTAGGTCGCCGGGGATTGGGGCAGGCCTGCCAAAAAGGACGCCTGGGCCAGCGTTAGGTTCGCTGCACTGGTGCCGAAGTAGGTGCGGGCCGCTGCGTCCACGCCGTAGGCCAGATTGCCGTAGTTGTTGTTGTTCACGTAGATCTCAAGGATCTCGTCCTTGCTGTAGCGGCGCGTCAGCTCCGTCGCGAGGATGATCTCCCGGATCTTGCGTCGCACCGTACGCTCGGAGGCCTCCTCGGGCTCAAGAAGAATGTTGCGGGCCACCTGCTGCGTGATGGTACTGGCACCGGAGACGATCTCTCCCTCTTGGAAAGCGTAATAGAGAGCACGGATCAGCGCGATAGGATCGAAGCCGCCGTGGGCGTAAAAGTTGCGATCTTCGGTGGCGACGGTCGCAAGCTGCAAATAGGGCGAGATTTGAGAGATCGGGACATAGGTTCGCTTTCCGGCCTGAGGATCGATGATCTCGTGGAGCAAGCGCCCGTTGCGATCGTAGATCTGGCTGCTGGCGAAGTTCGGCTCCTGCTCGCGCAACTCATCAGGCGACGGCAATTGGGCTGCCATGTAGATATAGCCGACCACGCCCGCCATCAACGCGAGCATAAAGAGGCTCACACCGACAAGCGAGACCGTCAGCAGGACGCCGGCCCAACCGCCCAAACTGCCCCGTCTGCGCGAGTGACCACGGCCCGAACCGCCACCGCCTCCCGGAGGGCCGGAGTTGGGCGGCGGAGGAGGCGTGTCGTCCCGCACCGGCTGTATGGGCTGGGTAGGCTCGTCATCCTCCGGCACCGGAATGCGCTGGGTCGGCAGATCTCGGCTCAGCACGTGATCCCGTCGCGCGCTCGGAAATCGGCGGTGGGATGGAGTTGGCACGGCCCACGACTCAGCGGACGACTCCTGTGTCCGCTGAGGCATCTCCGTTTCGGCGGGCTTCGCATCGGATGGTGCCCCAATCGGCTGCGTCTTGGCATCGCGTTCAGTAGCGACCCATTCAGGATCGCCATCTCGCGATGCGACGTCGTCCGCCATGGTCACATCTTGCTTAGGACGGAGCTCCGCAGGCCGCCACGGCGATGACTCGCCCTCCCTGCGGTCCGGCTCCTGTGCTCGGCGGGGTTCGGATTCTCGCGTCGTGTGCGCCTGGTCTCGTTCTGATGCCATAGGCAAGCTCTTGCTGATCTCCCTTTCTGAGTGGGTCAAGGGAAACCTCGCCGCTACTCAAAGGG
>JBNGDU010000447.1:0-4299 GCA_049975025.1 Anaerolineae bacterium | reverse complement strand
GCGCCCATCAAAGCATTAGCCAATCCAAAGTAGAGCACGGCGTTGTGAGCAGCAGGCTTGGGTAGCTCCAGCAGGGATTGCTTCGGATTTGCCGGGTTATAGTAGATAGGGACTTCGGAACCGACCGGATATTGAGCTACGACGTCCTCCGCCGTCTGGAGCTTGTCGTGCGTCGCCTGATAGTAGGGGAGGACATTGCGTTCGACGGCAGTGTATACCTGCCCCCCAGCCTCATAGGTGTAGGAGACTAACGGTGTGTAGGTGCGCTTTATGCCCTGGGGCGTCTCGTGCTCAAAGGCGTAGACCCGCGCCCTAACAATGGTACCGGTGACTTTCGGCCAGTTAGGGGTCCCCTGGGATCGATGTTTCACAACCGATATCCAGATGATATAGGCCAAACCCAGGATGAAGGCACCACTTCCCAACACAATTAGGAACGGCATCCCCCTACCTCCCTCATCTACGCGGTAACTCGATCTCGGCACACGCCGGAAGCACCGGCTTGCTCAAACACGGACACCATTCTATAGACACTATCGGGTTTTGGCAAGCCATCAGATCCCAACCCTATTCCTCTTCGACATCCTCGCAATCGCCGGCCTCTTTCGACCGAGCCTCAAGGATCTCCTTGACATAGACCACGCGTTGGTAGGAACCCAGTGGCCCATACTGCCCTTTGCGGCTGGCTTGCCCCCTAAAACGGACATAGATCTGCTCGTACGGGCGGGTGACGATCTCTTCGTAACGGCGCTCGAGTTCATCGGCCCCATCCCCGAAGTCAGGGTTCTTGACCCACCAGGAGGCGCGGGATCCACAAGGGCGGAATATTCGTCCGGCACGTCCTGCCGTGAAGAAACCCTCCCAAGTCCCGCTTTCAAGCGACCGTCCCACCGCAGCGAATAACAGGCCGCCAAGCCCTAATAACGCAATGAGCCATGCCATGACCGTCATCTCCTTTTTTATGGGGACTTTCTTACAAATACACCATCCATAACTTAGCACCTAGCGCAGCAATTGTCAATTGATCTGCGGACGCAGAAAACGGTGGCGCGCGGGCTAAGAGATAGCGTGGGAAAACGCCAGACGTCCTCAGAAAAGGTCGGCGATGAAGATCCAGTAGTAGATCAGATAGAGACCGCCGCCGATCAGGAAAAACGCGCTGAACCGGTGCACGTAGGATGTAAATCGGCCGAGCCATCGCGAGACCGCGCGCCGGAAGACGGCTGCCCCCACGGTCACGACCAAGATCACAGCGCCCATACCACCCGCATAGGCGAGGAAAGGCCCGAAGGAGGCCCCGAGATCGCTGCTGCCCCCCAACGCGCTCCCCACCACCACGAGAAAGATCGGGAGCGTACAGCTGAGGGATCCGATCGCATAAACCACCCCAAACATGAACATGTTGCCCAGATTTCGCTTAGGATCGAGGTGTACTCGTCCTGCCGCGGCAATACCCAGCGTCTGGTGACCGACCAACAGCCATCCTCCGAGCCCGGCCATCGCGACGCCGATCAGCAATCCCGCGTAGGGAAAAGCCGTTACCAGCCAACGCCCGCCGGCTGCGATAACGCCGCCGCCGAGGGCGAAGATCGTGGTGAATCCCAGCGTCACGACCAAAGCAACGACTAACCCACGAAGCACACGGCGAAGGACGTCCCGCTTCTCCCCTGCGGATCCCAGCTGGTAGAGCACGTAGGTCGGAAGCATCAGGACCCCACACGGGTTGACGCTGGCCACCATGCCGGCGGCAAACGCGTAGCTGACCGGCAACAGGGCGACCAGGCGCGACATGAGCCCTTCTGCGCCGTCGCGCAGAGCGACAAGCAGGGCTAAGAGCCCCAACACCAGGAGACCCGGGATGACCACCACCAAGATCGCGGTTCGGTCGCGGCCCTTGGTCTTGTCAAGATCGAGATTCGTCATCGGTGCATGCATTACGATCCCCCCTCTAGAGGTCCGAGACCGCAATCAGAGCCTGGATTTGCTCGCGCAGCGCGTCGGCTCCTGTTAAGCCACTCGACCGATCAAAGAGCTCGCCGTTCGGCCTGAAGTACAGCGTTGTGGGAATACCGGTGATGCGATAGGACTGGATCACCGTCGGCTCAGGGGTCGTTCCCGTGGGGAAGGTCAGGCCCAATTCCTCCATCAAGAACAACGCATCATCTCTGTCCCCCAGGCCCGTGTAAGCACCAACGTCCAGGCCGAAGAAAACCACCTCGTCGCCAAACTGCTCATAGACGGCTTGAACCTCCGGCAACTCCCGGCGGCATACCGGGCAAGCGCCGGCCCAGAAGCTCAGCACCACGGGGCGTCCCTGGGCCAACACGTCCGAGAACCTTACCAGCTCACCCCCAAGTTCTTCTCCGCCCTGATAGACAAGGAGGTCGAAGTCCACTGCCAGGGAATCGACGGGCGTATCGGAGGACGCAGAGCTTTTTCCTTCGTCTGAATCCGGCGTCGATTCCAAGGACGGGTTTTCCGGCCGGTAGACTCGCGTCTCAGGCTTGAACGCTGCCCACGAGAACCAGAAGTGGTTGATGCTTACCACCGGCATCAGCCGGCGCCCGGTTAAGGGGCCCTCAACCGCGGTGCCGAAGACATCCCAGACACTGCCCGTGTCTTCATCTATGACGCGATCATCCTCGAACCGAAAGGTCAGGATCTCGCCATCCAACTCTCGGGAGAAAGTCGTGACTGCGCCCACATCGCGGCCCGCCGAAACGGCACCCTTGTCCAGCGCCGACGCCACGCCCGGCTGCCAGAAGACCGCAATGGGGTCGCCGCCGACGGTATCATTCGCCACACGAACCTGAGCCATCGTATCGTAGGGATACGCCACCGCCTTTCCGTTGAGATCCACCGTCAGCACGCGCGCCATCGGCAACAGCTGCCCGGGTGTCTCAGGACCGTCGTATAGGAAGGGAGAACTGTTCACGTTGTCATATCCGGCATATGGATTCTGGCCATAGCTGCGCGCATAGCCTGTCGCTCGCGATAGCACCTTGCTGTCCGGATAGTTCTCCTTGAAGTCGGCCCAAGAGATAAGGGGCGCGGGCACCAAGGTAAGTTCACGTCCGGCGAATTCTCCGGCTATGCCCTCTCCCGTCGCCTGTTGCCACCACGTCTCGGTCTGCCGATCGTACATGATCAGATTGCTGAACCGCAACCGCCCTGTGGTGCCGAAGTCCAGTATCAGATCTGCGAAACGCCGGTCGAAAGCGATGGCCGTGTTGCAGAGCGGACAGAACGTCACTGCGATAGGCACATCGCCGAGGGTGTCATTGACAATCTCATGCCACATCAAGATCTGGATGGGATAGGCTCGGGCCTCATCGTCGACCTCCACAAAGATGACCGGCTCTTGATCATCCAACCACGCATCAGCGGCCTCGATGGTCGTGTGCTGTGGCTCGTCGATGGCCGGAATACCATCCTTGGGCGGACCGCCCGAAAGGACCTCGTCATAGGGTACCGTATGACGGCTGAAATCCGTTGAGAACTCGCGCTCAGCGTTCCTGGGTGCGGGTGCCGGCGGCAGCAACTCGCCGTCCGTGGCCAGAGGTGTGGGCAATGCCGTTGGCGGCGTCTCAGGTTGAGGCGAAACGTCACCCGACGTCGCCGTGTCAGGCGCAGAAGCCGACGTGGACCGAGAACAACCGGTTAGCACAAACAGAAGAAAGACCGTTAACCCTATCTTCCACCGCATCGGTGACCTCCACAGTATTAGTAGCGAGACATCCTTGGTTCGATGTCCCGGAGCCAGTATCATCCCGCTTCAAGATACAGACGGGATGGGGACAACAGATCTTACAATGAAGGTACGCGGAGGAGGTCCAGCACGACCTTTCGGTCAACGATCCGCGAGTTTTTGCCGTCGCCGTGCTGGAAGAGGATGGACACCGTGCGAAGAATCGGGCAAATCACACCATCAACGCACCCAAGAGGTCTACGTTGAGTTCCACTCGAGGCTAAATCAGTGCGTCAGGATGAGAGGGAATACGTCGAGGACTGGTGCAACCGATACCTGTGGCCAACCGGCACAGATGTCTCACGGGAAGTGAGCCCCAAGCGCTTCAGGTGAGTCCCTTCAGGGCAGCTAATAGCGCTTCGAACTCCTCACGGCAGTTACTGCAGCGCATCAGATGTTCGTGCACCAGCGGCATGGCCTCAGCGGTGTCCTTGCCGGCCAGCCACAACTCAGCAAAGGTGTCAAGGTGCGCGAAGCACTCATCGCATCCTATCTCATAGGGTTGAGTTGTCAGAATATCCTGAACCACGCGCTTGAGACTGTCGGGTTCC
>JBNGDU010000446.1:0-4399 GCA_049975025.1 Anaerolineae bacterium | reverse complement strand
TGCTGCAAGGTGTCGCTTCTAATCCGGCGTGGCAGCTCGATGTGCGGGCCGACGTCTCGTCGCTCTACAGTCGTTCCCTAAGTACGCGATTTGTGATTGTAAGCCTTCCGGTGGTGGCGTTGAGCGTGTTGTTTTCGGTTTTCGCCGTGACCAATCGGAGTCTGGTATCGGCGCGTGGGCAGGCGCTGCGCGAGATGGATCGGAGCGCGGTCGGCGCCAGTGATCACATCAGACAATTCTACATCACGGGCAGGAGCCTCGTCGACTCCCTTTCTCGACAGCCCCAGGTGATCAGTGACGACACCGCGGTGCGAGATGCCGCACTCGCTATGGGACTTCGAGCCGTTCCCTTCTTTCAGCAGCTTTTCCTGGTCAGGAATGTCGGTGAGGAGTTTTCCATAGCTGCCGCGACTCCGTCGTCGGCGATCTCGGCGGAGCTTACAGTGGAGGAGTTGGATGTCCTCCAGATGATCGATGATCACGATATGGGGATGCAGCAGACGCGACTGATGGAGCTTCCCCTAGACACAGAGTACGGTCAGCACGGGTACAGTGTTGCCGCTCGAGTCCAGGTCCCTCAAGATGGTGGGGCGGGTGCTCCGGATTGGTATCTGGTGGGACGAGCTCTCTTCGACATTCATCCGGAAATTCAGGGGGCGCTGGCGATCCTGTCCCAGATCGGTGAGCAGGGATCCGGCTTCGTGGTTGATGAGTACAATCTGGTGGCTGCGCACCCCGATCCCTCAAAAGTGCGCACGGTGTGGAAGCTGGATGAGCAGGCTCAGGAGACTGCGTGGGGCGCCGCGGATGACATCGCGTACGAGGCCGTCACGCCCGCTGGTGAGCACGTCTTGGTGTACGTCCACACGCTTGATAACTTCTCTCAGAAGGTCGTCGTGACCTTGCCGTACATTGCCGTGCTGCGAACTGCTGCGCAGACGGCCTGGCCCCTGCTCATTGTGCAGCTCACCTTTGGGCTACTCCTGTTGGTGTTGATACCCTTCCTGGCCTCCAGGATCACGCGACCTCTCAACTCGCTTGCTCTAGCAGCTAACCGCATGGCCCGGGGTAACCTGGTCAGCACAGTGGATATCGCCGGTGAGGACGAAGTGGCCCAGTTGGGTGATGCGTTCGAGCAGATGCGCATCCGACTGCAGGCCCGGTTGAACGACCTGTCGTTGTTGCTGAGCACCGCTCAGAAGGTGTCGGCGACATTGGACTTCGAACGGGGGATCGTCCCGATCCTCGAGGGAGCTATGACGGCGACCTCTGCGGTTGTGGCTCGGTTTGTCGTGTTGCGAGGGAATCGAAAGTCCAGGAAAATCTTCTCGGTCGGCGGTGTTCCGTATGACTTGAGTGGGCTTGACAGGGCGCTTGCGGCGGCGCTGAGCCAGCGGAGGGAACCGCTTGTCACGAACGTCGATGAGACGCACCGTGCCCACGACGATAGCCAGTTGCGGGCGGTGGCGGCTTTCCCGGTCCGTTGTCAGGACAGGACGGCAGCTATCCTCTGGGTGGGAGCGGATCAGCTCCACGTTTTCGATGAGGCCAGGGTCAATTTCCTGTCGACTCTGGTGAGCCAGGCAGCCGTGCTGATGGAGAACGCCCGGCTCTTTCAGACCGCAGAGGGTGGGCGGCAGCGCCTTGCAGCCATTTTGGCCAGCACTCAGGACGCCATCTTGGTCGTGGATTCGGAGGGCCGCTTGTTGCTTTCCAATCCTGCAGCTCAGCGTCTTCTCGACATTGACCGCTCAGCGATCGGACGCTCGATGCGCGAACTTGAGTTACCGGGTCCCTTATTGGAAGCTTTAGCAAATCAGACGACGACGGCGCGACGGGTGCGTCGCTATCAACTGGCTGTCCCCGAAAGCATGCGCTCGGCGATGACGGGCGGCGACGAGCAATTGCCGTCAGTGGAGGTTCCGCTGGACGACGGCAGGACCTTCTACGCAAGCGCGGCTCCGATCAGGAGCGATGAGGGTGTGACCGTTGGGGTGTTCGTCGTCATGCGGGATGTGACGCATTTCAAGCAGCTCGACGAGATGAAGTCGGAGTTCGTCGCCACCGTCTCACATGATCTCCGGGCGCCCTTGACCTTTATGCGTGGCTACACAACGATGTTGTCGATGGTGGGCGACCTCAACGATCGGCAGCGGGATTATATGCAACGTATCCTTGAGGGCATCGAACAGATGAACACCCTGATCGGCGATCTATTGGACCTGAGGCGGGTTGAAGCGGGGGTAGATATTCAGCGGGAGCCGTGCCGGCTGGGCCTCATATTGGTCGAAGCCGTGGAGTCGATGCGAGCTCGGGCAACCAGCAAAGCCATCGACTTGCGCTTGGAGCCGTCCGAGGGATCTCCGACAGTGATTGGCGATCGTACGCTGCTGCGCCAGGCGGTCAGCAACCTGGTGGACAATGCGATCAAGTACACGCCCTCCGGTGGGAAGGTGTACGTCGGCCTTGATACCACGGAGAACGAAGCGGTCATCCGGGTATCGGACACCGGCATTGGTATCGCTCCGCCCGATCAAGTACGGTTGTTTGAGAAGTTCTACCGGATAAAACGCCGCGAAGCGGGCAACATCCAGGGCAAAGGATTGGGGCTTGCGCTGGTTAAGTCCATTGTCGAGCGACACGGGGGCCACATATGGGTCGAAAGTGTACTCAACAAGGGCAGTACCTTCTATATTGAGATCCCTCTACCCACTGACGACACCCCCCTTCTCTGAGGGAGCGTCACGGTCCCCACTTCGGTGCTGCGCGACCTGGCACCGGACTCTATGGGACGTCTGGCCCTAGGGCTGACAACTCCCACAGGGGATATAGCCCTTCCGCAGTGCCGTTTCACGGTCGGGTAGCTCGATGCGGTTCTCCGGTTTGATCTGGCGGGCCCAGCGGCAGGTTGGGACGTGGAAGCGGTCGCTGTCTTCGCTGGCTACGTAGGCGGGTTCTGCGACGGCCTTTGTCACAGCCTCCGTCGGAGCCTCAGTCGGGGCCTGCTCTTGAGCCCCTTGGGACGCTTCAAGGATGGCTGTGGCTTCGGCTTCGGTGCCTTTGCCTTCTCCGGGTCTGGATTCCGTCTCTCGATCAGCCTCTTCGGTTACGACATCCGAGGGATGTCCTCCGGTATGGATGGTGATCCTTACGGGTTCCTGCTGCTCAGTCGCGGGAGGGGGCGCTGTCTTTGCTTCTGATGGCTCGCGCTCCTCTCGTGAGATAAGTCGCCTGCCGAGGTAGATCAGCACGGCAGTTACCAGGAACGCCGCCACCAGCAGCGGGAACCCGATGGTGCGTGGACGGTTGTGCGTCTTCTGGTTGGCGCGGCATTGCTCCTCGCTGCTTCTTTCATCCGATGTCTGTGGCGTGTTCACGGTAGTGCCTCCTGGGTTCTGGAACGCTCAATCTCGTACACGTTGGTCGCACCATCGAAACCGTCAGATGGCCCTCATCGCTGCGATGGGTGGGACTCCAGGCATAGACGACGGATTAGGTGTGCAGAGGGGGCGACTGCTGCAGGGACGCGAACGACGCCGTTGTCAGATTCCTTATGTCAGCGCGAATGTTGGTGCCATAGGGGTTAGGGGGGGCACATCGGGGCTCAGACCGCACCCGGCGATCAATTCGTATAGCGCCAGGAGGTTCTCATCTTTCGCTGAACACCGGTCCCGTCGAGCCGATGGTGTGAAATAGCGGTGTTGCCGGAGGAATCTTGCCTGACGTGTGTACCATGTCTTGTGATCGATGTACTCTCCGGCGGCAGCCAGTTCGGCGCGCAGTGCTCTGCTTCGCGCGAGAAAGTCGTCACGTCCTAAGACATCGAGGTCCGCATCGGCGACGATCTCCTCCAGGTGGGTGTGGGGCAATTGAGGAATGCGCGTGGCGAGAATCATGCCCTGGATCATCCGAACCTGGGGAACCGCGTAACCAAACTGAGGCAAGACCGATCCTGCGATGCTGGCACTGCGAACCTCGTGATTTTGACGACCTTCGACAAAGCCGATGTCGTGGTAGTAGGCCCCGGTCTTGACGAGCAGCCGGGCTTCCGCGTTGAGGTCCTCTTGACGCGCTAACCAGTCCGCGCGCGTCACGACCTCATCTCTCGTGTGCCAGATCGAGTGGTAGTAGAGGGTAGACGGCAGTTCGCGCTCTAGCCTGCCCAAGGCGTAGGCACGAGCTTGTACGAAGTCCGGCAAACCGCGGATTGTGTTTGGCATATGTCCTATCAGCTTTCAGTCAGTCCATTCTTTTGGATCTATGTCGACGATGTGCGCGACGACCTCTCAATTGTACCCCATAATATACCACACTTGGCGCAGAAAGGCTCACAGTTTCTGAAGCCGGGTGTGTTCAGAAATGGGGGCGAATCTCTTAGCCAGGCTCACCGCTACAGCAT
>JBNGDU010000445.1:372-4779 GCA_049975025.1 Anaerolineae bacterium | reverse complement strand
ACCCAGAAGCCCGCCCCAATGGTAGAAGCGGTCGCTGTTGCGCACATCGCAGCCCTCGCCGGTCTCGGCGTTGTAGTTTTCGTGGACGTGCCTGTGCTCCAACCACTCCTTCAGCAGCAACGCCTGCGACTTGTCCGCCAGATCGGCCTGGGCCTTCGGAAGGTCGTAGTTTCTAAGGCCGATGTAGACGAGGAAGTTCATCGGCGCCCAGATCCGCCCTCGCCAGTAGGTGTTATCGGGGTAGGCGGGGTCGTTTCGGGATATCGAGGGCATAATCCAGGTCCCCCAGAACTCCTCAGGGTTGTAGAAGTGGTCGTTCATCATTCGCTCCGCTTGCGCCGGGGTCACAGCTCGCCCCAGGAGCGCGTAGAAGTTGGTGGGGGACAGGCGCCGGCTGAACTCGCCGGTATCGGTGCGCCGGTTGAGGAAGATGCCTGTGGTCTCGTCCCAAAGCGTGCTGAGCGCGGCGCGGAACGCCTCGGCCCGCTCTCGCAGCTCCTGGGCGTCGCCGTCTCTGTCGAGCGCCTCGGCAATATCGGCGAGCGCTTCGCAATCCATGACGTACATGCCGTTGAGCCCTACGTCCGCCAGCTGTAGCAGGTGCGTCTCTTTGTCAAACGGCACGTCGTCATACATCGGCGAGTTGTCGAGTCCGGACTCGAGGGCGGCGCCGAAGCGTTCGTGCACGCCTCGTAGCTCCCAATATGCGTTGGCCCGCGGCTCATAGGGGTCTGAGCCCCAACACAGCAGCCCGTCGTGGTTCCGGTGCTCGACCCACCATCGATTCCAGGTCAGCAGATCGTCGAAGACCTCCTCCAGAAACCAGCGATCACCAAACCGGCGATAGAGCTCACGGACGACGAGGGAGCCGACCGGTGGCTGCGAGCGATCTCGGCTCTTCAGACCCCGGACGGTTCCGAAGTTGGGTATGAATCCACGTTCGGTCCTCTCGCGCGTTATCTCAATCGCGTTGGCGTAGGCGAGGTCTTTGTTGTCCAAGGCGGCGAGATAGGCTGCGAAATAGGTGTCCCAATCAAAGAGCACGAAGCCGCCCCAGTTGACATTCCAGATGCGGCTGACCGGGGATACGACCCGATCGCCCTCGGGCTCGTAGACTGTGTCCCACGCCATGCACGTCTGGACGGCGGCGTAGACCTCCGCAAGCTCGCCGAATGTCTCGACGTGGGCGGCGTGTTCTGCGCGGCGCTCCTCCATCAAGCCCCTGATCTCCTCCACGGTGCGCCGCCGGCCCGTTGAAATCCCCACCGGACCGTCTAGCGGCAGGGCCAAGTAGGGCGTTTCGGAGGGGATGTAGGGATCGTCGACGTGCTCAAGCGTGCTGTAAACCACAACCGCGCGCTCGGAGCAGTGTCCGATCAGCATCTCACCATCTCGTGTCACGTGACCGGGTCGGTTCCACAATATGCTTGGTTCCACGGTCAACACCGGTGTCATACGATGCCGGCTCTTGGGCGTCACGAGGATCGCCACATCCCGTTCGTCCTCGCCGGTCGTGGCGCTCTGTACCGTGACCTCAACCCCCCGCCAGTTTAACTCGAGCTCGGTGTAGCGACCGTCATACGTACGGGGCCCCGGATGGATGCGCTCATCCTCCTCACCCCGCCTGCCGATCAGGGCCTCCTTCAGGTAACGCCGGGAGCTGTATTCTTTAAGGCCGAGGTTCAAAGCGAACGCCTCTGGGAGCAACACGTGCGAGAGCACACTGCGCGTGTTCCAGGTGTTCCAACCCTGAGCCAGACGTTCTCTAAGTTCTTCGTAAGGTGTCACCCCTTCGTCCTTTCTGTGCGCAGACGCTTTCCTGCGGCGGCTGCGTCATCTGTCGTAGCCACCCGGCGATCGTCGCCGTTGGTGGTAGGCCCGAGTTTGGCACAGCGATGCTTGCTCACGCTTTCCTCGCATCAGCCATGATGCCTGTGCCGGCCCCAAGTACGCCGATCACTTGATCGAGCCCAGGATCTCGCGCACGGCATCCAGGTCCGCCGGAATGACCGGTGCGGGCTTCACGGTTTTCATGGCGCTGGGGATGTCCTTGAGGCCCGAGCCTGTCAAGAGCAGCACGATGCGCTCGGCGGTCGAGACCGCGCCAAGCTCCAGGGCCTTCACGAGCCCTGCGTAGGCCGCCGCCGCCGCCGGCTCACAGAAGACGCCCGTTCGTCGAGCGATGGCGGGGATTGCGTTGAGGATCTCCTGATCGCTCACCGCCAGGAAGGCGCCGTCGGTCTGTCGCACGGCTGTCAGGGCCTTGACCCGGTCGCGAGGCAGCCCTGCGGAGATGCTGTCGGCTATCGTGTCCGCCTGCACCCGCGCCATCTCCTCGCCGCTCATATCCCGTTCAAATGCCTCGACGAGCGGCGAACATCCCTCCGACTGTATGCCCATCAACCGGGGCATGCGATCGATCCATCCCAACGCCAACAGATCTCTCAATCCTTTGTGGATACCGCCGATGATACAGCCGTCGCCCACCGGGACGAAGATGCGGTCCGGAGGGTTCCAAGCAAGCTGTTCACATATCTCGTAGGCCGCCGTCTTCTTCCCCTCGCTCATAAAGGGATTGTAGGCGGTGTTGCGGTTGTACCAGCCGAACTCGTACGCCGCTTCCAGCGCTAACTCGAAAGCATCGTCGTAGGTGCCATCGATGAGCAGAACCCGCGCGCCGTAGACCAGATGCTGTGCGATTTTGGCCGCTGGCGCGGACTCCGGCACAAAGATCACGGCTTGCATGCCCACGCTGGCAGCCAAGCCGGCCAGGGCTGCGGCAGCGTTGCCGGTGCTGGCGGTGGTGATGATCTTGGCGCCGACCTCCTGTGCCTTGACCACCGCGATGGCTGAGGCGCGGTCCTTGAAGGATGCCGTTGGATTGGGGCTCTCGTCCTTGATCCACAGGTGTTTGAGCCCCAGGGGCTCAGCAAGCCGCTGCGCGGGGTAGAGGGGCGTCCAGCCTACACGCAAGGGCGGCACCGGCGCATCCGGTCTCACGGGCAACATCGGCTTGTATCGCCATATGCTCTGCTCGCGGTCGTTCGCCAGTTGGGCGGGGCTGATTCGTGACTTGATCGCGCGATAGTCATAGCGCACGTCCAGAATCCCCTCGTTGCCGTGGCGCGGGCAGACGTAGTCGACGTCGCCGAGTCCGTACTCGGCGCCACAGAGCACACATTTGTACCCCAGTACGTGGCCCAAGCTACCCGTGTCTCTCGTTTCCTTCATGGTGGATTCGTAGTATCCCTTTCGTGATACCTACAACAGCTCGGGTTCCACACCTTTGGGTCTCCAAAGAGAGTGGTTTCCCGCGTAAGCGTCCCACCAGGCTTCAGGTTGCGCAAACTCAGGAAGTTCGCTTAGCCGGGCACGATGCGGGTGCCGGTGACGCCGCGCAAAGCGTCCGTGATATGCGGCGGATCGGTGATGATGGCTTCTGTGCCGTCATGCTCGAGATAGCGGATGATCGCCCGGATCTTGGGCTCCATGCTCCCTTTAGCGAAGTGACCTTCCTCTAGATACTGCTTGGCTTCAGAGACCGTCATCTCATCGATGGCGCGCTGATTGGGCTGACGGAAATTGAGATAGACCTGCTCCACTGCTGTGGAGATCAGAAAGAGATCCGCTTCGATGGACTGCGCCAGCAGCGACGATGCGAAGTCCTTGTCGATCACGGCAGCCACGCCGCGCAGGTCGCCCGCCTCGTTTTCGGCTACAGGTATGCCGCCGCCGCCCACGGTGATGGTGATGATGCCCGCCTTGAGCAGCGTGCGCACTGCCTCAAGCTCAAGGATCTCTTGAGGCTCAGGTGACGCGACGACGCGGCGCCAGCCCCGTCCGGCGTCCTCGACGACGGACCACCCCTCGCGTCTCGCGCGGTCCTTGGCCTCACCTTCGTCCATAAAGCCGCCGATAGGCTTCGTGGGATTCTGGAACGCAGGGTCGTTCAGGTCTACGCGCACCTGGGTCACCACCGTCGCCACGCTCTTGTCCGTGCCCCGGCGGCGAAACTCGTTGTAGAGATTCTGCTGCAGCGCGTAACCGAGCGCCCCTTGGGTATCTGCACCACAGGCATCGAGAGGCACCTCGTGCATCCCCGCGACTTTAGCAGCTATCTCCGAGCGCCGCAGGATGAATCCGACTTGGGGGCCGTTGCCGTGCCCGATGGCGATATCCCAGCCCTCCTCGATCATATCGGCGATGTGACAAGCTGTCTCTTTGGCTGCCTGATACTGGTCTTCCACCGTCTGGTGCTGCTTGTCCTTGATGAGAGAGTTTCCGCCGATTGCGACTACTGCCAGCTTCTGTCGTGCCATAGTGGGGCTCCTTTTTATCGCTTTAGCCTGCTCTTCGCCTGTGTTCCCCCTCAACATCCTTGGCTTGTCAACCCGACTACCACATGGT
>JBNGDU010000445.1:0-362 GCA_049975025.1 Anaerolineae bacterium | reverse complement strand
CGCGCAAAAGGGCGCAAGAGCTTAGCGCATCGTCAGGGCCATCACCGCTTTCTGGACGTGAAGCCGGTTCTCTGCCTGATCGAAAACCACCGACTGCGGGCCGTCCATCACCTCGCTGGTGACCTCAATGTCGCGGTCGGCGGGCAGTGGGTGCATGTAGATGGCATCCGGCGCGGCCATTTTCATCTTATTCTCGTCCGTAATCCAGTCCTTGTGTTCGTCCTGAAGCCGCTTGCCTTCGTCAGGGTCGGTCGTGGTGAGCAGCGGACCCCAGGACTTGGCGTAGACGACGTCAGCGTCCCGGAAGCCTTCCTCCATATCGTGGACGACGTCGAATGACGTGCCGTGCATCTCGGCCTGGG
>JBNGDU010000444.1:0-4811 GCA_049975025.1 Anaerolineae bacterium | reverse complement strand
GGCAGCCGGTAGTGGGGCAATCGCATTTAGGGCTCAAAGCCCCGTCCTCGCGGCGACCTGAGCACGAATCAGCCTCTGCAACGGGGCTTCCCGCGCCAAAACGCCCCCGGGACGGGGGCTACGAGCATCTATATCCAAACGTGATCGCCCTACAGCCGGTAGCGCTCAGGGGGTGCCAATCAGCAACACTAGAAGGTCATTGACATTGGTTCCCGTCGGACCTAGGAGCAACAGCGCGCCCACATCCGCTAACAGGGGATACGAGTTGTTGTCATCCAGCGTCGATCGAATGTCCCAGCCCAGTTCCCGCGCGCGAGCGGCTGTGGAGCCATCGACAACCGCGCCGGCTGCGTCGGTGGGACCGTCCGTCCCATCCGTCGCCAGGGCCATCAACAGGACGTCATCCAAAGACGCCAGACCCAATGTCGCCGCCAACGCTAACTCCTGGTTGCGCCCACCCTTTCCAGTCCCCCGCACGGTCACGGTCGTCTCCCCTCCCCAAACAAGACAGGCGGGGCGGGCGATAGGATTCTCATGCGCTATGACCCCTTTGGCCAGCGCAGAAGCGACTTTAGCTACCTCGCGAGCCTCGCCCTCCACGAAGGTGGTTAGAAGCAGGGCGTGGTAACCCAAGCGGTCAGCCTCTGCGACGGCTGCGACGGCGGCAAGATGGTTGGATCCCACGATCACGTTTGAGACGCCTTCAAAGACCTCGTCTCCCGGCTTGGGCGTCTCCCGATAGTCGCCGGTTTTGCCGGCGTCGAGATAGTCCACAACCGGACTCTGCACCTCATCGAGCAGAGCATATCTCTCCAAGACCGCGATCGCGTCCGCGTAGGTCGTCGGATCCGGTGAGGTCGGACCCGAAGCGATGACGTCGAGAGGATCTCCCACCACGTCAGAGAGTACCATGGCCACGACAGGCGCAGGTGCGGCCCACCTCGCAAGTTGGCCTCCCTTGAGCCGGGAGAGGTGCTTGCGCACCGTGTTGATCTCAACGATATTCGCCCCTACGCGCAACAACAGATCCGTGGTGGTCTGAAGTGCGTCCAGGGAGATCCCACTCACCGGCGCGGGCATGAGCGCCGAACCTCCCCCGGACAACAGCACCAAGACGAAATCCTCCTCGCTGGTGGTGTCCAGCATCTCAATGATCGCCCGGCTACCGCTTAGGCCCGCCTGATCCGGGATGGGGTGACCCGCCTCAACCACATCCCAGGTTCCTGAGAGTCGATGTCCGGCAGCGTGTTCGTACTTCGTCACGACGATCCCTTGGGACAAGCGCGCGCCGACGATATCGTCTACGGCCTCCGCCATCGCTGCGGCAGCCTTTCCCACCGAGACAGCCAACAGCCGGCCCGACGCGTGAAGGTCCCAGTGCCGGCCCTCCATGAAGAGCCGCTCGCTCTGCTTGTCATATGCAAGGTGCCGGCTCACGGCAGCTCCGGGATCGACAGCGTTCAACGCAGCCTCGCGGATCCTATCGAGACCCTCACGTTGTGTCACATCACACCTCACTCGTCTCAACGCCTCAAGTTCGTCAGGGCCTGACTGGCGGCTCCCTCAGCAGTCTCGACCTCCCGCTCAAGCAGCGCGATCAGCCCTGATTGCAACGACCGGCGTACGGTGGTATCCACAGACGGCGGCAAAGCCGGCACACTGCTGGAAAGCAACCTGGACAAGAACGCCACGTCCTCGGGCGCCAATGCCCAGTTCTCAATAGCTTCCCGCCGGGTGGGCACCATCTCTGCCGCGTCCGTGAGCTCAGCCATGCGGTTGGCCGATGAAAGCCAAAGGGCAAGTTCGACAGCAGCCTCCCTGTAGGCCGGCTCTTCGGTGACCACAGCTAATCCCCACGTGTGCAACACGGTGACGGGCATCCCGTTTGCCGTCGGAGCCCAGGCCGGCGAGGTGCCCTCGGGAGGATTCGGCCAGAAAGTCCCTGTCGGTACAGGCGTCAATTGCCCGATCCCTTCCTGATAGAGATTCCAACAAGCCGTCGCATCCGCCAGACTCAGCGCCTGCTCGGCATTCAACAAGCCGCCCTCCGTCATCTCAAGAAAGAAAGTATAGACGTTTTCCAAGCTGTTTCGCTCCAAGGTGGCCTGTCCATTCTGATCCTGCACTTGTCCCCCGGCTCCGATATATATCGACAGCAGCGTATCAGAGGCCAGATCCTCGCCGGGCAAAGCCGGGAAGAGCATGGAATAACTTGATGTCAGAACTGCGGTCCACGAGAGGGGTGCGGTTGCCGCAATTCCCTCACGGTATGCCATCTGGTCGGCTCTGGCAACGAATGGCAACCCCCATAGCCCATCCAGAGTCCTGACGGAATCCAGAGCTGTAGGGAAGTAGTCAGCTTCGGAGAAGAAGACGTCATCCAAAGGCTGAATCAGGCCGGCCTCAGCCGCTTTGATCAAATCGTGCTGGTTGAGGATCAACAAATCGGGCATCACCGACGGCGCTACCTCTGAGGCCGCGCTCAACAGATCGTACAGGCCGCCGGCCCCTTGGTCCTTCTTCACCGTCACGCGCACCTGGACATCGGGGGCAAAGCTTGAGAAACCCGACAGTTGCTCGTCAAAGACGTCTCCTCCGGGTGTCTCCTGGTAGGGACTGAGGAAAGCAGGCACCCAGAAGTCCAGCGTGATGACGCGAGGCGCAGGGGTAGCTGTCGCTTCAGAAGGCGGGGTAGCTGTCGGTGTCGATAGGGTCTCCGGCTCCGTGGTAGGTGTGGAAACAGAACTGGAGAAGGGTGGCCAGGCTGACAACCCGTCACAAGCCGCAAGGAGCCATCCTATGGCCACAAGCGCTAGAAAACCAAACGCCACGCGAGATGTACGCCGAAGCTTCATGTAAGTGTTCCTCTCTGGCCCTAATCGAGCGGTGAGAGCCCTTGATGCGTATAACGCTTCACCGCCTCATAGATCGGCCTTTCCCGGAAAGAAGGCGTCACAAAGGCATAGTAATCCTGGTAATTATGGAGCGGCACCGGGGTGCGGAACATCCACATGGCCACCACCGGACACCAGGGCCATTCTTCCGCCGCCCACGTGTAGGCGGCCAATGTGTAGCGCACGCGCTGTCCCGGTGAAATCGCCCAAATCCAGCGCGGATGGTCGTTCCAGCCAGCCTCGGTCACGTAGACCAGCTTAGCGTCGTCCCCATTCCGAACCATGATCTCGCGCAGGAGTTCCGTTCGCCGAAAGTTAATCAGGTCCTCATCAGGCTCTACCGCCGGTGCAAACGCCAGACCATAAGCGTGGGCTGCCAGGGCGTCGAAATACGGCCCGGCACCGGCAGCGTACATCGCCTCCAGATAGAGCAGGTCGTTCAACCCGGCGGGGCTGCCCGGCGGCTCCAGGGTGGGCGCCAGTGCGCCGCCAAGGACCACGACATCGGGGTTGGCTCGATGAGCTTCCGGATAGACGGCCTTGAGTAAGTCAACATATCCAGCGGGATCTACAGGCCGAAAGCCCCATTCGAAGCTCAGATTAGGTTCGTTCCAGATGATGATATGGTCCACACGTCCCCGATAACGTGCGGCGAACTCCGCCACGAACTCAGCGAACTCCCCATATGAATCGCGATCAAGATAGGTGGACGTCGTCTCAAGCTCGTCTTCGTCGGGACGCGCCCATCCGGGCACCATGCCCAAACGTGCGATCACACGCAGCCCCTGGTTCTCCGCGTGATCCACGACCATATCGCTGTGAGCCCAGGCATAGGTGTCCGGTTCGGGCTCGATGTAAGCCCACGGGAAGTACTCAACGATCCACGGTGCGCCCATCTCACGCACAAGAGCCAGCGTGCGTTGTATCTTCCAAGCCTCAACTTCATCGGTGAGACGGGTGTGCACCCCGACTTTCGGATTGGACGTCTCCACCTCTTTCGGAGAGGAAAGCGTGACCAACACCCCAGGCGGACGCACCAGCCAAACGATCGACATTCCGATCGCCAGATAAGGCAACAGCAGAGCAAACAGGTGGACAAGGCGCCAAGTCTCTTGTCTACGCATAACTCAAGATTATAATCAAAGTGTGGAAAGTCCAACGAAACTCATCGCAGATCCAAATCGCTTTGTCGCCCGTCTCAAGGCGGCTCTGTCAGGCCCACTACCCGGCACGCCGGCCCAGCTGACCATGGCTTCACCAACCGCCCAGGCGCGGGTACCGCCCGCGGACACCGCCCGGGACACCGCCCGGGATTCGGCGGTGCTGGCGCTCTTCCATCAGGCGCCAGGGGGACTCTCCCTGATCTTCACCCTGCGTCCTGAAACGCTGAAACACCACGGCGGACAGATTTCCTTCCCGGGCGGAGGCGTTGAGCCGGTGGACGAAACGCACTCCCAGGCAGCGCTGCGCGAAGCTGAGGAGGAATTGGGGATCAACACGGAGAGGGTGAAGGTTCTCGGGCAGATGACGCCCCTCTATATCGCGCCAAGCCACAACTTGGTACACCCCTACGTCGGGTACATGGAGAAGCTCCCGCCTCTGGACCCCGATCCAAGAGAGGTCGCCGGGGTGCTGGCTGTTCCGGTCGCCCACCTGCTCGATCCCGAGCAAATCGGCGTGCACCACTGGCGGCGAAATGGGCAAACCCTGACCGCGCCCTGCTATCTCATCAACAATGATGGGGCTGTGAAGTACCCGCCAGATGCCGATTTGTGGGGCGGCGCCTGTATATGGGGCGCGACAGCGATGATGCTTGGCGAGCTTATGGAGATCATCCGCATCGCCTGCATGTCCTCTGTCCGGCGCTAGCTCTCGGCTCAGCGCCGGACGATACTACACCTCATCCTGAACCACACG
>JBNGDU010000443.1:0-5250 GCA_049975025.1 Anaerolineae bacterium | reverse complement strand
GGCCAAAACGGTGAGTCATGGTAAAATCGACCCTCACCGACTGGTGTTGGCGGAGCTGAGAACGAAGCGGCATCGCGATGCCGCTTCGTTGTAGGCTAATGCTATTTGAGCCGGCGGTGTTTCGGTACTGAGTCGCAAGAGGAGGGTAATGATGGCAGAGCAATCAAAACCCCAGCAGGTTTGGGGAAAGCGATCCGCGGCGTTCTACGCCGAATTGGAGAATGAGTCGATCCTGGTCGCCGTCAGCAACGATAAGGTCTTCAAGGGACGGCTGATTGGGGTTGACGTCTATGACATAATCATCCAACAACCTAGCGGATTGGAGCTCCTTATCCCCAAGGGGAATATCGTCTACATTCATAGAGTCAGGAGGTAAGGTGCGGTATAAATTGACGGTACCCGCACGGGTCAACATTCTCGGCAATCCCTCGGACGGCAACGAAGGGGACTTCGCCACCATTTCCGCGGCGGTGGATGTCTACGCAGGAGCGATCGTTGAACCCGCAGAGGGCATCGCACTGGAATGTCTGCGCCGTGACGGCGTTAACTCCGATAGCTCCGCTAACTTCTCGTGCTTCATGACAGAGACCTACGACATCGGCGAGATCCCGCTTCCCTATAACGGAGAGGCCGATCTGGTCAAAGGGGCCATCAACCGCCTTTATGCCTACAGCGACGAGTTCCGCGCGAAGGTCGCCGACCGCGGCTTTCGGCTGGCCACGTGGACGGATGTGCCGCGCCAGAGCGGGCTCGGCGGCTCTTCCCTCTTCGTCATCCTCACGCTCGCCGCCTTGCGCAAGGTATATGATCTCGACCGTTTAACCCACAATGACTATATATTGGCCGAGCTCACCCAGCGTGTTGAGGCGAAGGAGCTCAGTATCACCTGCGGATTCGCCGACCGCTACGTGCCCCTCTTCGGCGGCATCAGCTATCTGGACTACCGGGGCAAGCTGCACCACGCGCCGGTTGGCGACGAGCCCTTCGTGACCTACGAGCGGCTTGACCCGTGGATCGACGACCTCCCCCTTGTGGCTGTCAGCACCGGCATCGAGCGAGACTCCGGCGACGTCCACGGTCGCATGCGTCCCAGGTACCTTGAGGAACACGATAGCTGGGAAGGGCCCGCCTGCGATGCCCCGCCCATGGTCTGCTTCATGGAGGGGGCCTGGAAGACGGCCTGGCGCGGAAAGATCGCGCTCCTGCAGGGGGATCTCAAGGCCTTTGGCGAACTGATGAACGAGAATCACGCCTGGGTCAACGAGATGATGGAATACTGTGGCTTTGTGGAGGGTGCGGGCTGGGCTAACAACCTGCTGATCGAGGCCGCGCTCGAGCACGGGGCGTTTGGAGCTAAGCTTACCGGCGCCGGCGCCGGAGGTTCTGTCTTCGCGCTGGTACCTCCCGGCGAGGAGGAACGCCTGATGCAGATATGGGAGGAGACGGCTGCCAAGGCGGGTCTTGACCACGCCACCGTCTATCGGCTCCACGTGGTCCATCGCGGCCTCGAAGTCGAGGAGATCTGAAGCCCGATGCAAGGCGTCATTTTAGCAGCCGGCAAAGGATCCCGCCTTCATCCGATCACGCTGAACCGCTCGAAGGCGATGCTTCCCATTCTGGGGAAGCCGATCGTCGAACGGGTGATGGAGATGTTGGTCCACAACGGCGTCCAGGACCTGATCCTCGTTGTCAGCCCCGACGACCGGGATATCAGCCGCTACTTCCGGCGCGAATCGCGGATCGAAGCCGATGTCCGCTTCGCCTACCAGCCGGAGCGCAAGGGGATGGCGAATGCCCTGAGCTGTGCGGCGCCACTGCTTACCGAGGACTTCGTGCTCTCCGCTTGCGACAACCTGGTCGCGAGATCGGATATCGCCCGTTTGATCGCCATGATGCAGAGCGCTCAAGAGCCCAACGGCGTTCTGACCTTGCTGCCCGTGGAGCCTAACCGGCTGGGCAGCGTGGGGATCGTCGAGATGGACGGGCCGTGGGTCACCCGTATCGTCGAGAAGCCCAAGCCCGAGGAGGCGCCTTCGGACATCTCCAGCCTACCTCTCTACGTCCTCTCTCACAAGATCCTCGACTACCTGCCCGAGGTCCCGCTGTCACCGCGCGGTGAGTACGAGCTCCAGGATGCCATCCAGATGCTGATAGAGCGTGATGGGCGCGTCGGCGGCGTCATCGTCGATCGCCGGCTGACGCTGACCAACGCCGCGGACCTGTTAGCCCTCAACCGGGAGTATCTCAACCACGGTAGCGACCGTCCTCAGTTGGCCCCGATGACCGTGGGACCGCAGACTCGGCTTGTCACCCCTTTGCATATTGAAGAGGGAACCGTGATCGGCAGAGATTGCACGATCGGCCCCAACGTCTACATCGAGCGGGACTGCCACATTGGCGACGGGGTTACGGTTCGTGACGCGGTCGTCCTAAGAGGCGCCAAGGTCCCCGACGAGAGGACGGTCATCAACGAGGTTGTGGCATAACCTAGCGCAATCGGCCGGAACCGTACACCCAGCAAAAGCAGGGCCGTAGCGCGCCATGGTCTGCGTCCTGCGCGGCACGCAGCGTGGCCCAGCCGTCCAAAGGCAGACGCTGTGAAACAATGGCTAAAGGGGTCTGTTGAGTCGTGAGCACCAAGCGAACGTCGAGGCGTATCGCCCTCCTTGCCTTACTGCTGCTCGGCACGACCGCAGGGCTTTACATCTGGCTGCTGCGTGATCTTCCCTCCCCCGAGGATCTCCAGGCCTTCACAACCGCGCCGAGCAGCAAGATCTACGACCGGCAGGGGCGGTTGCTCTTCGAGATGCCGCCGCCCTACACCGGCAGCCATACGCCGGTGCCCCTGGAGCGAATCCCAGAGACCCTCCGTTGGGCTACGATCGCTCTTGAGGATCGGACATTTTACGAGAATCCCGGCTTCGACCTGCGAGGCGTGCTGCGCGCGCTCTGGTACAATCTCCACAGCGACGACTACCTGATGGGCGGAAGCACCATCACACAGCAGATGGTGCGCAACCTGATGCTGTCGCCCGACGAACGGTACGAACAGACGCTGCGCCGCAAGCTCCGAGAGGTCTTGCTCGCCGTCCGCATCACAAGCCGGTACACCAAGGACGAGATCCTCAGCTTCTATCTCAATGAGATCTACTACGGAAACATGGCCTACGGCGTGGAAGCCGCGGCGCAAGCCTACTACGGCAAACACGTCTGGGACCTCGACCTGGCGGAGTGCGCGATGCTGGCGGTCTTGCCCCACGCACCGGCCTATTGGAATCCGCTTGAGAATCTTGAGGAGGCGAGACGACGCCAGGCCATCGCACTCGATCGTATGGTGGCTGAGGGGTATATCACCGCGGAAGAGGCCCAGTTGGCCAAGGAGGAGCAGCTCTACTTCGCTGCCGCGCCTTTCCCCATCCGTGCCCCCCACTTCGTGATGTACGTGCGCGGCATCCTGGAGGAGAAACTGGGTCTGGAGCGACTGCAGGCCGGCGGGCTCGAGATCCACACGACGCTGGACGTCGACCTCAACGAGGCCGCCCGAGACCTGATGCGGCACCAGCTCACGCTGTTGGCTCAATGCAACCACGAGGAGCCCTGCCCGCCCGGTGGCTACAACGTGCGGAACGCCGCCGTCGTCGCCATGGATCCCTCGACCGGCGAGGTATTAGCGATGGTCGGCAGCCCCGACTACTTCTCGGCCCGCATCAACGGGGCGGTGAACGGCACCACGGCCCTGCGCCAGCCCGGTTCCTCGATCAAACCGATCACGTACGCCGCGGCCTTCGAGCAGGGACTGACGCCCGCCACGGTGATGATGGACGTGCGCACGAGCTTTGAGACCCGCGAGGGGACGCCCTACGTTCCCCTGAACTATGACCTGGCTTTTCGTGGTCCGGTTCGACTTCGCGAGGCCCTGGCCTCCTCCTACAACGTCGTCGCCGTCAAGGTCCTGGAGCGCGTCGGCGTTGACGCGATGACGAACCTCTCCCGGCGTCTGAACATCGCCACCTTCGATGATCCGAATCGGCTGGGCCTCTCCCTGACGCTGGGCGGCGGCGAGGTGCGACTGATTGAGCTGACCGCTGTCTATGCGGCCTTCGCCAATGGTGGATATGCCGTCTCCCCCAGGGTGATTCGCAGCGTAACCGACGCCGACGGCACCTCGCTATGGCGTCCGTCCTGCGAGGGCCCCGGGAGTTGCCCTGGGAACGAGGTGCTCGATGCCCGGATAGCCTTCCTGATCACCGATATCCTGAGCGACGACGGCGCCAGAGTCCCGACCTTCGGCGAGGAGAGCGTCCTCAAGCTGACACGGCCCGCGGCGGCCAAGACGGGAACGACCACCGACTACCGTGATAACTGGACGGTGGGTTACACGCCGGATCTGGTGACCGGCGTGTGGGTGGGCAACGCGGACAACGAGGTGATGAAGAACGTCTCCGGCGTCGCGGGCGCGGCGCCCCTCTGGCATGACGTGATGGAGATAGCGCACAGAGGCCTGCCGCAGCGGGAGTTCACACGCCCCGAGGGACTGACCGAGGTTGAGGTCTGCGCCGTCTCCGGAAAGCTGCCCACACCTGACTGCCCGCACCGAATCGTGGAGTCCTTTGTCGCCGGCACTGAACCGACAACCACCTGCGACATGCACCGGCGCGTGGGGGAACAGGTCTATCTCATCGTGCCCCCAGAGGCACAGGCCTGGGCTCGCGACCACGGGATCCCCCAACCGCCCACCGGGGTGGCGTCCGATGATGAGGCGCCGACCTTGCTTCTCACCAGTCCCGATAACGGCGCGATCTTCCATATAGACGCCACACTCCCCCGATCACGACAGAGGATTCGGATCAGCGCCGATGCAAGTCTGAGTTTGGCGCGCCTCGTCCTCTCGGTCGACGGCCAAACCATCGCTGAGTTCAACAGCCCGCCCTACTCAGTCTTGTGGCAACTTGAGCCGGGAGAGCACGTTTTCCAGGCCAGAGGAGTAGACGAGAGCGGTTCGGAGGTCATAAGCGACGTCGTTGCCATCACAGTCCGTCCTTGAATCCAGCCGCCTAATCCGGTATGCCTTTGCTCATTCCGGAAGGTGGCAGTCTAAGCAGTCACACGTACGTAAGGCCAACGAGCGCTCTGCCGTCAACGGGGGTATAACGCAAAAGCCGCAGGATTTCGCAATGAAAATCCTGCGGCTCTATCTAGTAGCGGGGGGTGGATTCGAACCACCGACCTCCGGGTTATGAGCCCGACGAG
>JBNGDU010000442.1:0-5331 GCA_049975025.1 Anaerolineae bacterium | reverse complement strand
GTCCAGAGCTTCACCGTTGCCTACTGCGCCGAAGTTGCGGACGTCGAACATGTCTTTCCCTCCTCTGTGGCTGTGGTTGCTTGATACCTACTCTGTGCAGCACGACCCGGCGACGCCGAAGAACGAGCGCTGAAGCGCTTACTACGAACCTCAACGGCGCTCGACCGGGTTGGTTTGCGCAAGGCGGCTTTCGCGTCAAAAAACGAGCGCTGAAGCGCTCACTACGAACCTCGACGGCGCTCCGCTAGGTTGGTTTGCGCAAGGCGGTTTTGGCGCCAAAGAACGAGCGCTGAAGCGCTCACTACGAACCTGCTAGCTTGACTGATGAGGTGCTGTCAGTTATTCGGACAGACCTCGTCTTCGCCGTGACGCTGCGACGCGAGGCGACGGCTACACTCGACGCGTCCGACCGTGGGCGTGCTCCACCTTCGCATACGGGTATGGCGTCTTGAGGGCCTTGCGGATGTTGTAGTTCATAAACGGGGCGAAGATGAACCAATCGAACGCTGCGTGGACGGCGTCCTGCGGGCATGCCAGCTCACAGGTGGCGCACAGCAGGCACTTCGAATGCCACTGGGGTTCGCCGTTCGGTCCCGGGGTGATGTTGCCGACGGAACACTTCGCGATACAGATCCCGCATCTGGTGCAGTTGCCGTCCGCCCTGAAGGTCTTGCTGTATACCAGCTTGGCGAAGGGCCTCTCGGTCAGAAACCGCTCGATGCCATAGACCAGCGGGGTCGGGCCGTCAAACGGCTCTACGGTCGGGTGATCGGCATCGCAGCGGCTCGCGACCGTCTCGCCGAAGGCTTCGGCAGCGGACAGCTCGTCCTCCGTCGGTGAATCGGGCGAGAAGAGGTATCCACGCTTGACGTAGCCCAGCCAGTAGTCGGCACCGAAGCTGTGGAAGTAGCCCAGGTCGGTGGCGTTCTTCGCCCGCAACTGAGCACGGATGCGGTTTCCGGCGGCGCCCCTATGGGTGCCGTGCAGCACGAAGACGAAGGAGCCCACGCCGTCTAGATCGGGGAGGGCCCGCACGAAGTCCTGAACGACGAACGGAGGGCGGTAGAAGTAGGTGGGGGACCCGATGCCCACCAGGTCGTATCCCTTGAGGTCGGGCACACCATTGGGAGTGATGTCGTGGAGGTCCACCTGCCATCCGGCTGACGCAAGCCCCTGGGCTATGCGCTCCGCGACCTTGGTCGTTGAGCCGGTCTGTGAGAACTTGGCAATCAGCGCGTTTGGCATCCGGGCCTCCCTTGTTGGATGATTTGCTATATTCTACCACATCAGATCTCGATCTGTGTCTCACCCTGGTTCAGCCCAGCGATTGGGATGGGGCATCGCCCGCGTCTTGGCATCAGGCCCTTGTGTCGGTGCTGACCCGTCAGGCCAGCGAACGGCCTGTGGCACGCAGACGGGGTTGACTTGATCCGTACTGGCTTGCATTTCTCTACGGTAGGTGAGACACTGATATCGGGGTTGGGCCGCCCTAGGTGGTGCCAGGTGACGCCCCACACTATTCACGGGACTGAGGAGTTAGAGATATGACGTGGATGCCGGAATTGGGTCTCGGCTGGCTTAATGGATGGGTTGCGCTGGCGCTTCTCGGTTTGACCGACGGGGTGCTGTTCCTGGTCTTCCCGAAGGACGTGGTTGAGCGGCTCTTTGATCGGTCCGGCTGGACGCAACGGCAGGTCGTTCTCACCGTGCTCAGCAAGCTCTGCGCCGTGGTCTGCCTGGTTCTGCTCATCCTCACACCCTTGAAGGTCGGATCGCCTGTCTTCTTCATCGGCATGGGGGTCGTCGCGGTCGGCCTGGGTGGGCTGGTGAAGGCGCTGCTCGATTTCCGACGCACGCCGCCTGACGAGCCGGTGGAGCGGGGAATCTACAGGATCTCGCGCCATCCGCAGATCGTGATGTCGTCCATCGTGCTATTGGGGGGATGCATCGCGATCGGCTCCTGGTCGGCCGTGTTGGCGCTGCTGGCCGCGAGGGTACTGGGCCACTTCAGCATCCTGGCCGAGGAAGAGGTGTGTCTGCAGCAGTACGGTGCGGCCTATCGGGAGTACATGGAGCGGGTGCCGCGGTATCTGCTGTTCTTCTGATACGATGAGCACGACCGTTGACGAACCTGATCAGACGGCCACCGCGCGGGCGGCGGCAGCTGAACGCCATTTGGCCCGTTGGTCACGCAATCCCCAGACATAACGCGGTCGGCGCGACCGGAGAGAGGCGACGGGCTGGCGGCAGCGCGCGATGCGCCAGAGCCGCCCATCACCTCCTCCGGGACCGTCAAGAAGGCCCGCTATCTGAAGTCCTCGCTGTGGATGTACATTGTGATCTCGTAGGGACCCTCGGTCGGCAGGTCTGGGGCCGCGTCTGCCAAGACTTGACTGATGGCCTCGGCATCCTTGGCGTCCCAGACGCAGTAGAGCGCGCCCGCCTCAGGCGCATAGTAGCTTCTGAGCCAGTAGGCGTCCGCGGTGAGGTGCGCCTTGATGGACTGCGCAATCGGGGTGCCTGCTTCCAACGTCATGTCTCCACCAACGCGGTGGATTGCTAGGAACTTGGTCATGGTTCAGCTCCTTTCCCGGAGAGGGTTCGTGAACAAGCACATAGGTCAAGCAGCCTGGCTAGGCCCCGCTCGTGCTTGGAGGGCTGAGGCCAGCCGGCTTTGGGCATAGGCGTCACCTCACTCTCTGCCGCTCTCCTGAAGTCGTCTCAACGCGCCCTCATGGAAAGGTTTGTCGTTGATGTACGAGTCGATCGGCTTCCACTGCCCCTCGATCTCAAGCTCGGTCCAGGCGTGACCGCCTGCGCTTGGCAGCAATAGGAAGGCGAATGAGGGGAAGATGCCCCGCAGGATCCCTACGTCGATCAAGCCCGTGTGTACACGAGCGGGGATGCCGGCAGCTTTGCACAGCGCCACGAACAGGGTGGCTTTGGGGCTGCAGTATCCCTTCTCATACTGAAGCGTCTCGGACGCCTTCACCTCATCCCACCTGGGCGGAAACCCGAAGGGGATCCCGTCTCGCACGAAGCCGAAGATGCTCTCGACCCGATCCAGGAGTGTCGGCTTGCCGGACGTCAGCTCGTCCGCCTTCGCCTGAACTGTCGGATGATCGTGGTCAGATAACGCGATGGTGGCAGGCATTAGGGACCTCCTTGTATGCACTGTGTATGTGCTGCGCTGACTCTCAATCGACGCTGGGTCAGGCACGCTGTGAGTCGACAAGCTCCTTAAGGTTCTCAAGTGAGCTCTCTATGATCTTCGCCCTCAATACGGGGCTCGATTTGGGTCTTCGCCTTTACCTCCATGCACACGGGTCATCACATCCTCCGGATCAGCAGCGGCACGTAGATCGACGCAGCCGGCTCTCGGAGCTCATAGGCACCGAGATCGGGGTGAGCGTCGCGCGGTTGGTCCTCCAGATCGTCCTCCGGCGCCGCGAGGGTGCTCCCTGCGTCGACGGCGGGGCTCTGCGCTGCCAGGTGTAAATCCGCGTCGGGCCAGCCTGAGACGAATCCAGGGTCTTCCGTCAGATCTCCGTCGCCCTGTCCGGTGAGCGAGGTCCACGTGCCGTCAGCGATCTCGGCGCGGGTGACGTCGGGATCGCGCCCGCTCAAGAACTCGGCGGTGATCTCCCCGTCGGCGCGGCTGTGGTAGAGGTTGTTGTACTCGGTCAGCTGCACGCCGCCGCCGAGGTAGATGCCCACGGGCTCGCCGACGTCCGGCCCGCCGTTCAAGGCCAGGATGTTGTTCGCCAACGTGAGCTTCACCGATGGGTAGGGGAGGACTTCCTCCGGATAGCCCGCGACCAGCGCCCAGTTGCGCGCGCTGTAGGAGGGGTCCCACATATTGTAAGCGATGGTGTTGTTCACGATTTCCAGCGTGCTTTCGAAGGTGCCGACCCAGACTGCGCTGTCCCCCTGGCCCCAGATGAGATTGTTCTCCATCCGCCCGCCGGCCCAGAGCTTGATGCCGTTGAGGTGGTTGCGGAGCACCCGGTTGCGCCGCACCACGACGCCCATTGCGTTGCCGTCCCGGTCACGGGAGTTCAGGTCGATGCCGTCGCCGCCGTTGTCGTGCACATAGCAGTCCTCGACCAACACCGGATAGCCCCGGGCGAACTCCAGGCCGTCGGAGCCCCAGTAGTCCTCGCCGACCAAACCGGTGCCGTAGATCTCGACACGGCGAACGACCATGTGGTTGCAGGGCCCGGGCGTGCAGTCGACCGCCGAGTACTCGCTGCCGTGAATGACGCTGTCCTCGAGCGTCACGTGCTCCACCGGACCTTCCTCCGGCGACCCTTCTCTCTCGCCGTACGTGAAGCGAATGGCGGCCTCGCCGCCCACGATCTCCAGACGATCCAATTGGATGTAGCGGTTGTCCCCGGAGAGCTCCATGCCCCAGATCCTGAAGTTGCGCAGATGGAAGCCGCTGATGCGCAGGTAGGATGTGCCGGCGGTCAGGATGATGAGTTCACCGGCGCTGGCCTGGCCGTCCAGGATCGGGATCTCACCGGGGTTGGCGATGAACGTGATCGGGTCGTCAGCCGTGCCCGATCGGGTCAGCTGGATCGGTTCGGTGGCATAGACACCGCCGCGGACGCAGACGGTGTCACCCGGCTGGGCCGTGTCCGCCGCGTGTTGGAAGCTCGCCCAAGGCGCCGTCTCGCTCCCGTCGGCGCTGTCGTCGCCTGCTGGATCGACGAAATACGTGCAGTCGGGCGGCACCCCTGGCGTGGCGAAGACGACCGGTTCAGCCGTTGCCTCGGCTCCTCGGTTGGCAGCGATGGGCGCGACGGCAGGCGTGCTGCACGTCGCAAGGAGGAACGCCAGGATGCCGAGGATCACGTGTTGAACGTGTGAAAGCCTGATGCGGTTCATCTCTTCTTCTCCCTTCACGTCTTGACCTGAAAGGAAGGGCGCCGCGCGATCGCAAGCGGATCGCTTCTGGGTCGGAGCAATGCGTTCAGGGTTCTTGGATGCTCGCTGTGCTCTTCGCTGCGCGCATATTCCGGGCGACTCATGTCTGCAGAGAGGGCTGGCAGCGGTCCCCGGTTTTAGGAGCCGGCTGGGCGCGTGAAGGCCGGAGCGGAAGGCGAAGCTGCTGTAGGCTCGGCTCCTGTTACCTCCATCATACCCCAGCTCGTGTGCCGTGCCAAGATCCCGTGACGGGCGTGGTGCCTGTCAGATCTCCGCATCGTGTCCCGCCCAACCCTAAAGGTGCGGGTCATGACAGCACCGTGGCAGCACGCCTGATCCCTGTGAGCCATCACCGCCGCACCTTTAGGGTTGTCAGTAGGCGCGTTCTGCCAAAAAGTGACG
>JBNGDU010000441.1:0-5396 GCA_049975025.1 Anaerolineae bacterium | reverse complement strand
CATGTTGTCGCCGAATCGCGCGATCCTGGCACCCTGAGCGTCCTGCCAGGCCGCAGCCGCCCGCATCCAGGTATCGAGCTCGACGAGGACCTCCTCATCCTGCCAGTGACCCACAATGACCTTGCGGTTTTTTCCCATACGGGTACCGATGAAGCCGAATTCCCGGCCTCCGTGGGCCGACTGGTTCAGATTCATGAAGTCCATGTCAATCTCGGCCCAGGGGATGTCGCGGTTGAACTGGGTGTGAAGGTGGACGAAGGGCTTCTGTAGAGCCCTCAGGCCCGCAATCCACATCTTGGCCGGGGAAAAGGTGTGCATCCAGGTGATGAGCCCAACGCAGCGCTCGTCGGTGTTGGCCGCAGCGCAGAGATTGTGAATCTCCTCAGGTGTCTTCACCACGGGCTTGAAGACCACGTTGACAGAGAGCTTTTCCGAGGCCGCGTAAGCCTCGGCGATCTTACGGGCATCCTCGGCGACCTGCTGAAGCGCTTCCTCACCGTACAGAGACTGGCTGCCCGTCACAAACCAAACGTCATATTGCTTGAGATCGATCATGGTTATACCTCCTCAAAGGTTGATAGGTTGGCTATCCCAAAGACCCGAAAGTCCACGTGTACCCGGAACCCCATAGCTCTCTCAGAAGTCCGATCTGACCGGAGTGGTAGGTCCAATGCCAGATAAGGTGCATAAGGACCCCCTTGGGCGTCGTCGGATAGGGGTCGCCCGCTAGAACCTCATCGATCGTCTTGAGATCGGCCAAAGCCGGGTGCGTCACCTCGTCGCGCACGCGCCGGCAAAGGGCAACCAACGCCGCCGCACTCTCCTGCGGGACGACCCGCTCTCCCGCCGGCACGGCGCGCCCGCCATAGTCCACCTGGGTGACCAGCTCCTGGGGCGCCTCACAGCCTGTGATGCGGCGCACCCAGTTCATCTCCGCCCAGACCATGTGCACGACCAGGACAGCGATGGAAAGCGTGCTCTTCTCCGGCACGAAGGTCAGGGCCTCCTGAGGCAGGTCGGCGATCTGATCGATGACACGCTCGCGCAGTTCGTCCAGCGCGGCGGCGGCGAGGCCCACGTCAGCATTCGCGAAGCCGGGTGGCGCCTCCAGGTCATAACGGCGCGGACGTCCCACTTTGGGATCGGTTGCTGCTTGTGACATTGTCGCCTCCTCCCACTGATATCTGACGGCGAGATCATCGATCCGCATACACGGATTCGGGCGGCTGGATTACCGCATCGCAATCGGGCTCTCGCTTGGTTGCGCTCGACCGGGACTTCATACCCAAGTATAGGTTACACAAGGTGCCCATGCAAACCGGGTAGGCTCAAAACGGGGCCGGTGCCGGAATCCCAGATTCCGGCACCGGCCTTATGCATGTTGACGCTGTCTACAGGAAGCCTATAGTTGGGCCTTCGGAAGCTCAAACCAGAAGCAACTGCCCTCGCCAGGTACGCCCTCACTCTCCACTCCCACATCACCGTCCAGCTTCTCCATAATGCGCTGGACAATGGACAGACCTAGCCCATAACCTTCCACCCGCGCCTGCTCGAGTCGCTCAAAGGGGATGAACAGCCGCGCTTGTTCTGCCTCGGTGAGACCACTACCGTTGTCACGTACCCAGAAGCGTATGTGCTCGACGGAGTCACGGCCATCATGGTGGTCAGGCGCCGGCGTGGCGCCCAGCTCGATACGCGGGGGATCGCCGCCGTATTTGATCGCATTGCTGATGTAGTTGGCCCAGACCTCCTCAACCCACGGCCCGTAGCCCATAGCGATAGGCCACGTCTTGGGGACCTTGATGACGGCATGCCGCCGATCAACCAGATCCGAGAGGCGATCGAGCACATCGGAGACGATCACTTCCATATCCAGTGGAGCGACATCGACCTCCTCACGCTTTCGCACGCTCGCCAGGAGCAACAACTCATCGACAATATCGCTCATCTTGCGCGCGCTTTCCTCAATCGCGTGGATACTGCGACGTATCGACTCATCATCCAATGGTTCCTCATCGTCAGCTTCGAGGAAGGTCGTGTAGCCGATGAGCAACGCCAGCGGCGCCTTGAGATCGTGGGCCACGGTATGGGCGAAGGCGTCCAGCTCGGCGTTTCGAGCGGCGAGATCCTCCGCCTTCTCCCGCAGACTCTGCTCGCTGGCACGGAGCGCCGCCTCCGCCGCCTTGCGCTCGGCGAGCTCCTGTTGAGCCGCGGCGTATAGCCCGGCATTCTGCAAGGCTACAGCCAGAGAGGTGGCGACCTGCGAGACCACGTCGACGTGCTCCTGAGTGAAGACGCCCTCGCTCGTCGCCTCCAGGTTGAGCGCTCCGATCACAATGTCTCTAAGGACCAACGGGACCATCAGATAGGCTCGGACCCCCTCGAGGTAGAGGTGATCGGCCAGCGAACCGGCTTCCTCACAGGCCTGCATCTCATTGACGCATTGGATCTCGCCAACCTGGAAAGTGGAGCTCTCAAGGGTGGCCTGCCAGACGCTGGAATTGGCTGACAACGTGCCATTTGTCCGCATGGCAAGCAGCTCCGGCTCACTCTGATCGTTCAATACCACCACCGACATCCGCTCGGCGGGCAGCAAATCGTGCATCTGGTCAAGTGCGGCGACGGCGATCTTCTCCGGCGACTGTGCCGCCAGGATAGCCTGGTCGATCTCATGTAGGATGCGGAGTCGCTCGGCGTAGTTGCTCAACGCCGTCTCGGAGCGCTTATACTCGGTGATATCCTGCACGACCAGTAGCCGGCCCGCCAGATGACCATGGGCATCGAGAAGCGGATACACGTGCACCTCATAGACGCTTACTGAGGAATCACCCTCCGGATATCCGTCCTCCTTGGGCCCACTTACAAAGACTTCCTCGTAGGCCTCGTGACGGTCCTCATAGTGCGACAGAATCTCGGCATAGGCCGGCAGAACGTCGCCCAGTACTTGTCCAACCACGTCGCGACGCCGATGAGCTGTCATCTCCTCGGCGGCCGGATTGACGTCCACGATGCGATCTTCGCGGTCCAGGACGATCAGGCCCTGCCTGAGGGACTCCATGATGGCATCGCGGGCCAACGGCATCAGATCGAAGAGCCGATGGCGCAGCAGGCCCCACGCGATGGCAACACCGCTGATCGTAAAGGCGAAGGGCGTGAGGTCGAGGTTATGCGGGCGCACGAGATCGAATATCGAGATGACATTCGCAGCCCAAGGCACGACGACACTGATCATGACAAAGAGAGTCTGTCGACGATAGACATCCGGGCCGCGAACCCGCGAGCGCAGGAGCAAATACGACCCGGCGAGAAGCACCCCGTAAGCATAGAGGGTGTGAATCCAGAACGCCAGACCCTTCTCAAGCATGAGCATCGGTACCGCACGCGTTGTGTCGAGGGCGATCTCTCGGTAGAAGAGGTGGAAGGGATTACCCCAGGCGAAGACGAGCGTCAGAACGGGATGAATGGTAAGCAAAGCGAGGTTGCGGACCGTAAGGTATCGACCACGACCAGTATACGCCAGCACAAAACCGATCCACCCCAAGGGAATAGTGGTGATGCCCAAGTACGCTGCCCTTGCCCAGAAGAGTTTGGTTGCCAGGCCTTTGCTCAGCTGCTCCAAGAGGCTTGTCATAGCCCAAAGGCTAACAGCCGTCATCATGAAAGCGAAGAAATAGGCGACCTGGCTGGGACGCCTCCGCCAGGTGTAAACAGCCAGCACCCCGGCGATGATCGCCGCAATCGCCAGAAGCGCGGTGTAGAGCAACAGTTGTCCCGTGATATAACTCATCGCATTAAGCATACTACAGTCCCAATTCTCAGCTTAAGTTTATAACAGGTTAGAAAAAAGTCAATGTCAATCTCGTTGCGACCACGTTTCGGATACGCAACAGGACAGGAAAAAGCTGGGTACGATGAGCGAAGATGACTGTTACCTATCCGCGCGCTCTTAACGCCCTCGCTTGTGCAAACTGATCTTGGGCAGCGTCGCCTTGCCCTGGGGAATGATCAACACGCGGGGGCGCCCGCCGTGCCTCGCCAACGCGGCCTCCAGGCCCGTCTGGGGATCTAGCGTGAAGACCATGTGGCAGTCCTCGGCTGACATCAACCACCGGCGGCGATAATACTCGCCCCGGATCGCCTTCACACGCCATTGGATCTCTCGAGGCGACAGAGGCCAGTCGCGCCGTTCGTGGAGCCGCATCAACTCGCTGAAAGCCAAGCCACGGAGATGATCGCCGAACTCGTCGCGGGCGAGGCCCTCCAACATCGCATCGTCAGCCATCTCGCCTGCACGCCAGTCCGGCAACATGTCGAAGTCCGCGGTGCCTACGACGATCACCGCACCGCCGGACTTGGTGACGCTACACGCGCGGCGGACGGTCTCGGGATCGAAGCCCCGTTGGGGTACCTCTGAAGCGCCGTGGGACACAACCGCGATGTTGACGAGATGTCCCACCTGCCCACCCCAGACGTGGCGGTCACCATAAGCCACGGCACGGTGGTAGACCGGCTCGACGGCGCCGGCGAAGGCCTTAAGCGGCTCGGCATCGCTGTTGACCACCACGTTGATCAGGAAGTCAATGCCGACCATGGCCCCGACCGCATCGGTCTCAGTCCGGCTGGGGTTCTCGTGGATACCCGGCACCGAGTCGGGGGAGAAATTCATCGCATGGTCGCGCAGGATGGTTTCAAAGCCGGCGACACCGGGCAAGATCAGTTTGTAACCACCCTCGTAGCCGTGAGTCACGTGCAGGTAGACGCGGCCCAAACCGATCACATAGTCCGCGTCCACCACGTAGCGGTTGGCGAAAACCGGCGTGCCGAGGTCGCTAATACCAACGAAGCGCAGCATGTCGCGGTCTCCACCGTCGTGGCTCACACAGCGATACCGGCCCACAACATCCTCACCCAACTTGCGCACAAGGTCCTCACGATCCATCGGGTCGTGCATGCCGCTGGCAGTGACAAAGGTGATGTCCTCGTCGGCCACCCCAGTCTCAGCCAATGCCTCCAAAATCAGTGGGATCACCTCATAGGCGGGCGTCGGTCTGCCCCAATCGTCGGTGATGATCACCACGCGCTTTCCGGTCAGCATCTCTTCCCGGATCCGACTGGCCCCGAGGGGCGACTCGATCGCCTCCCTCACCACAGCTTGCCAGCCCCGGCTCTCTACGACCTCGGGCGGTCGCACCACGCGAACATCCATCCGGCGCTCGTCGGCGTTGACCGTAAAGGTCCGGTCTCCGTAGGGTATCTCCAGTTTCACAGCCACCTCCCGCACTCAGTTTCCGTCCATTGTACACCGCCACGCGCGATCCCGAAAGCTGCGGACAAGCAGAGGGGCGCGTTTCAAAATGGGGGCGAATTCCTGAGAAGGTATCATCGCTAGATCCTCA
>JBNGDU010000440.1:0-5457 GCA_049975025.1 Anaerolineae bacterium | reverse complement strand
GATTTGGGGCGGATCGAGATGAAGCCGGAAACGTCGTCGGCACGGTCGGCGACCCACAGGCTGAGCGCGAAATCGTGTTGTTGGGTCATATGGACACCGTGCCCGGCTTCATTCCGGTTCATTGGGACGGCGGGAAGCTCTTTGGTCGTGGTGCTGTCGATGCCAAGGGACCTCTCGCCACGTTTGTGATCGCAGCACTGCGTGTGGCCCCGCGCCTGGAGGGTGTGAAGGTGACGGTGATCGGCGCTGTGGAGGAGGAATCCCACGGCTGGGGCGCGCACTATCTCGCGCAGACGATGCCGGCGCCGGACTGTACCATCATCGGCGAGCCCAGCGCGTGGGACAGCATCACGCTGGGCTATAAAGGCATGCTCAACATGGAATATCGGCTCGTTCAGCCTGGCGGTCACAGCGCCGGCGAGTTACCGGGTCCGGCGGAGCACGCGGTGCATTTCTGGAACCGGCTCCGTCGCCATGCCTTTGCTTACAACCAGGGTCGAACGGGAAGGTTTACCACGCTTGACCCCGCGCTGCGCGACATGCAGACCTACAGCGACGGGTTGAACGATTACGTCGAGATGAACATCGTGGCGCGGATCCCCCCGGCGTTCAACATCGATGAGTTGCAGGAGCAGATGGAGGTCTGGAGCAACGGCGCGGAGCTGAAACTCCTGGGCAGTGACCCGGCCTATCGCGCCGAGAAGAACATCCCGCCCGTTCGGGCCCTGCTCCGGGCGATCCGCTCGGAGGGCGGTCGTCCTCGCTTCAAGCTCAAGACCGGCACTTCCGACATGAACACGGTAGGCCCGGCTTGGGAATGCCCCATGGTGGCCTACGGCCCCGGTGACTCATCCCTGGATCACACGCCCCGGGAACACATCGAGATCGACGAGTTTCACCGGTCGATCGCTGTCCTGGCTACGGCGCTGGAGATCCTCGCGGAATGAGACCACGGTTATCGGTATGCGCGTTCCCAGCTCCGTCTCCGAGGGTCATGCATATCCTGAGACGGTCGGGGCGCGCCGCTCGATAGAGGGTGTCGAAGCGGAGACCTGTTCCCTGGCGACGCAACTCTGAGAGGATCAACTGATGAGCGAAGCTGTTATTCGTGATCTGGGCGACGGCCTTGTGCTGCGCCGGGCCACCCCGGCGGACGACGAGGCTCTGGTGGACTTCAACGCCCGCGTCCACAGTGACGTGGGCTGGGAGACGCCGGACGAACCCATAGGCGCCTGGGTTCACGATCTGATGACTCAGCCCCACCCGACCTTCGATGTCGGTGACTTCCTCATCGTCGAGGACACCGCGCAGGGCAAGATCGTCTCCAGCAGCAACTTGATCTCACAGACGTGGTCCTACGATGGGGTGAGGTTCGGCGTGGGTCGCCCGGAGCTGGTCGGTACCCATCCCGACTACCGCCGTCGCGGTCTGGTCCGGGCCCAGTTCGAGGTGCTGCACCGGTGGAGCGCGGAGCGGGGGCACCAGGTGGAGGCGATCACGGGCGTTCCCTGGTACTACCGGCAGTTCGGTTATGAGATGGCGCTGGATCTGGGTGGTTCTCGCAGTGGGAGTCTGACCAGCATCCCGAAACTCAAGGAGAATGAGAGCGAGCCCTATCGTGTGCGGGTCGCGACGTCCCGCGACCTGGATTTCGTCGCCGAGGTGGCGGCGCTGGGACAGCAGAGGTCGCTGGTAAGCTGTGTTCGGGACCGAGCGTTGTGGCGGTATGCTCTGGACGGGCAGAGCGTGGAGAACGTGCAGGCCCGGGCTTTGCGGGTCATCGAGACGCCGGATGGCGAGCCCGTTGGGTTTGTAGCCCATGCCCTGAAGTTGTGGGGCAATACGCTCTTCCTCGACCTTTACGAATTGAAGCCCGGCGTCTCCTGGTGGCGTGTCACGCCGTCTGTCCTGCGCTATCTCAAGGAGACCGGCGCCTCTTACGAGGCTCATCTGCCGTCGGAGATGGATCGCTCGTTTGAGCGGGTTGCGTTTGGGCTCGGGCGCGACCATCCAGTCTACGCTGTGGTCACCGACTGGCTGCCCAAGACCCGGGAACCGTATGCCTGGTACATTCGGGTTTCCGATCTCCCTGCTTTTTTGCGATTGATCGCGCCGATCCTGAAAGCACGGCTTGCAGGGTCGATCCTGGTGGGATATTCGGGTACATTGAAGCTCGATTTCTATCGTGCTGGGATCAGGGTGAACTTCGAGCAGGGGGCTGTGACCGAGATCGCACCCTGGCCCTGGGGAAATGAGAGCGACCATGAGCGCAGATCTGGGGGAGCGTTTGTGCGTTTTCCGGATCTCACGTTTCTGCAGCTGCTCTTTGGCTATCGATCCCTTGACGAGCTGCAGCATGCTCATGCCGACTGTGGAGGCAATCTGGAAGGACGGTTGTTGGTAGCGGCATTGTTTCCCAAGCAGAGTTCGACAGTTTGGCCGGTTTCTTGATCATTGAATCAGACAGTTGGTTGAAGGTAATTCGCTGACAGTACTTAATGGAGGTCTGTGATGGTGAAGAGGGAAGTTTCAAAAGTTGTGTTGGCCTATTCCGGTGGCCTTGACACGTCGTGTATCGTTCCCTGGTTGATCGAGAACTACAATTGCGAGGTCATCACCTTCACGGCGGATCTCGGTCAAGATGACGAGTTGGACGGGCTTCCCGAGAAGGCGAAGATCAGCGGTGCGACGAAGGCCTACGTTGAGGATCTCCGGCAGGAGTTCCTGAACGACTTCGTTTTCCCGACCATGCGCGCCGGCGCGATCTACGAGCGCCAGTACCTGCTGGGCACCTCATTCGCCCGTCCCCTGATCGCCAAGCGGCTCGTGGAGATCGCCGAGCTTGAAGGTGCGGATGCCATCGCTCATGGGGCCACCGGCAAAGGCAACGACCAGGTCCGGTTCGAGCTGGGCGTGATGGCGTTGAACCCCCGCTTGACGGTGATAGCGCCGTGGCGGGAGTGGAGTATCCGCTCGCGCGAGGACGCTTTGGAGTACGCCACGTCCCACGGCGTTCCGGTCACGAAGACCGGCAAATCGAAGTACAGCCGTGACCGCAACATCTGGCACCTCAGCCACGAGGGTCATATCCTGGAGAATCCCTGGCTGGAGCCGGAGGAGGAGATGTTCCAGCTCACGGTTGCCCCCGAGGATGCTCCCGATGAGCCCCGTTATGTCGAGATAGACTACAGGTCCGGGGTTCCGGTGCGCGTAGACGGCGTCGCCCACGGCCCGGTTGAGCTGTTGACCTATCTGAACGAGGTCGGTGGTGAGCACGGGATCGGACGGGTGGACATCGTCGAGAATCGGCTGGTGGGCATTAAGTCGCGCGGTGTCTACGAGACGCCCGGCGGCACCATGCTCTACGCAGGCCTCAGGGCTTTGGAGACCCTCTGCCTGGACGGCTTGACCCAGCACTATAAGGACGTCGTCGCTGAGAAGTACGCGGAATTGGTCTACAACGGCAAATGGTTCACGCCGTTGCGCACGGCGATGGATGCCTTTGTGGATCAGTTGATGCAGAATGTCACCGGTTCGGCCCGCCTCAAGCTCTACAAGGGCAACTGCACGGTCGTTGGTCGTAAGTCGCCTTACTCCCTCTATCGTGAGGACTACGCGACCTTCGGTGAGGACGATGTCTACGACCAGAGCGATGCAGAGGGGTTCATTCACCTCTTCGGCTTGCCTTTGAAGGTCAAAGCGCTGCTTGATATCGAGGGGCTGGGCAAATCGAGCTACGCACAGCCCGATTTCACCGAGTTCAAGCGGGACTAGTCGCGTTATGGCCAAGCTATGGGGGGGACGCTTTGAGAAGTCGCCCGATGCTCAGCTATGGGCGTTCAACGCCTCGATTGAGTTCGATTGGAGACTGTACAAGGCCGATATCACCGGCAGCATAGCGTACGCCCACGCCCTGGAGAGAGCCGGCGTGTTGACGGCGGCGGAGGTCGGGGAGATCATCGATGGGCTGAAGGCCGTGCTGGGCGAGTTTGAGCGCGATGCTTTTGTCTTCCAGCCCTCTGACGAGGATATCCACACAGCCGTCGAGCGCCGGCTTCACGAGCTCAAAGGCGACGTCGCAGGCAAGCTGCACACCGGTCGCAGTCGCAACGATCAGGTAGCCACGGATGTCCGGCTCTATCTTCTCGATAGACTGCCCGAACTCCGGCAGCTCGTGCAGGCGTTGCAACGTACGCTGGTCGAGCAGGCCGAGGTCCACCTGGACGTCCTGATGCCCGGCTACACCCATCTGCAGCCGGCGCAGCCGATCCTCTTTTCTCACTTGCTGATGTCCTTCTTCTGGATGCTCCAGCGCGACGTCGACCGTTTGGATGATCTGATGGATCGTGTGGCGGTGTTGCCGCTCGGCAGCGCAGCCCTTGCCGGCAACACCTTCGGCGTCGATCGACGCGCACTGGCTGAAGAGCTGGGGTTTGAGCACGTCAGCTCTAACAGCATGGACGCTGTCGCGGACCGCGACTTCATCGCCGAGGTGCTCTTTTGGTCGGCGCTTCTGCAGACGCACCTGAGCCGGTTGGCCGAGGACCTGGTCATCTACGCCTCTGCCGAGTTCGGCTTTGTGGAGCTGGACGATGCCTACAGCACGGGGTCCAGCATCATGCCGCAGAAGAAGAATCCCGATCCCCTGGAACTGGCCCGGGGCAAGACCGGGCGGATGGTGGGCCATCTCACCGGCCTCTTGACCACCCTGAAGGGCCTGCCCAGCGCCTACGATAAGGATCTGCAGGAGGACAAAGAGCCCCTATTCGATGCCATCGATACGCTGGAGCTCGAGTTGCCCGTGATCGCCGGTGCGATTCGCACGTTGGTGGTCAACCGAGAACGCACGGAGGGCGCGTTGCGCGATGAGCTATTGGCAACGGATCTGGCCGATTACCTGGTCGGCAAAGGGGTTCCCTTCCGACGGAGCCATCACATCGTCGGAGAGGTAGTTCGAGCTGCCATGGCGCAGGACCGTGGACTACGGGAGCTTTCGACGTCCGACTATCAGGGCATCTCACCCTATTTCGATGAAGATGTCGATGAGTTCCTAGACTTCCGCGCGGCGGTCGAGCGCCGGGACGTCATCGGTGGCACGGCGACGAAATCCGTGAAAGCTCAGATCGCGAAAGCACGTGAGGCTCTGGAGAAGTAAGGATGGCGGTTAGCTGGAAGCTGGAAGCTCGATGCCGGAAGCTTGAATCTCGATGCTCGATGCTGGATATTCGGGGGGGGCGATAGAGGCCAAATGTCGAAGCCGCAAGGCCTTTGAGGTGGCACAAGCGCTCGTCACTGGTCACGAGCCACGCGCCGTCGCGCATCTTATGCCATCCACTCGGCAACATGGCTCTCCCTTATTGTCTTAGGCCTCGTTGACGGTAAAATGCCCTGGAGAAACCTCGCCCTTTGAGTAGCGGCGAGGTTTCCCTTGACCCACTCAGAAAGGGAGATCAGCAA
>JBNGDU010000439.1:0-5556 GCA_049975025.1 Anaerolineae bacterium | reverse complement strand
CGTCCACAGTCACGGTGATGGCTGGCGCCGTGGCTCTGTCCCGGATCGCTGTAGGTGCCGTGACCTTCGGTCTGAGGTGGATAACCATGTGGACCTGGAGTCCCAGTAGTTGGTTGTAAGGAGGTTCGGATGCGCAGATATCTCTTGAACCGCATTCTACAGTTTGTGCTGATGGTGTTTGTCGCGAACTCCCTGGTGTTCATCGTTCCGCGACTCATCCCCGGAGATCCCATCGAGGAGATGCTCCTCGCTCAGAACGTCATTCTTCAGAACCCGGATTTCGAGACGTGGGTCCAGGATTACAAGAACAAGTTCGGGGTCGATCAGCCGCTCTGGCAGCAATACGTCAACTTCTGGGTTGGCGTGTTCAAAGGGGATTTCGGTTACTCGGTTACCTCTTTCCCTCAGACCGTCCTGCACAAGCTGACCGTCGCGCTCCCGTGGACGCTAGGTCTGGTCTCGGTGGGTACCTTGCTGGCCTTTCTTGTGGGGGCAACGCTCGGTGCGCTGTTGGGCTGGCCCGACGCCCCGCAGATCTTCCAGGTCCTGGTCCCCTTGCTCATGGTGATCGGCGGCATCCCGTTCTGGCTGTTCAGCTTCCTCGTGGTGTGGATCTTTGCTGTGGAGCTGCGCATCCTGCCTTCCGCGGGCGGTATCGACATGCTCGAGGTGCTGATCGCCGGGGGAACGCTGAAGGCGCATATCATCAGCATCATCCGCCACGCTATCCTGCCGATTTCGGTGTTCGTGTTGTTCGGCATCGGCGGTTGGGGCCTGTCGATGCGGGCGAATCTGATCATGACGCTGGGTGAGGACTACATCATCTACGCCCAGGCCAAGGGCTTGCCGGAACGGCGGATCTTCCTGCGCTATGGCGTGCGCAACGCTCTATTGCCTGTTGTGACCGGTTTGGCGATGGCGATCGGGCGCATCATCGGCGGCAGTACGATCTTGGAGAACTCCTTTTCGTATCCGGGCGTCGGCGGCGTGATCGGCGGGGCGATCAACCAACGTGATTACTTCGTGATCAGCGGCGCGGCGTTCTTCATGATTCTCAGCTCCGCCACCGCGATGCTCATCATCGATCTGCTCTATCCGCTCATCGATCCACGCGTGCGTTACCAGTAGAGGAGTTAGCTATGGCGAAATCTAAGTCATCCTCACGCAGAGGATTGCGGAATCTCAACGCGCACCTGATTTTCGGCGCAGCCGTGCTGGGGTTCGTCATCCTCTTCTCCGCTGTCGGGCCGTTCTTCGTCGACCGGGATGATTCGCTGTTAGGTAGCTTCGAGCCCGAGCTGGCGCCCTATTGGTCTTCCGTGGGGGAGGGCACCCGCAAGGATTCCGGTGGGGAAAGGCACCTCTTCGGCACTGACCTGCAAGGTCGGGATGTGTTCACAACCCTGGTCTTCGCTGCGCCGCAGACGCTGCAGGTCGGCGCCGTCACGGGCCTTATCAGCCTTGGCTTGGGCGCGTTGATGGGCATCATCGCCGGCTTCTTCCCGGGCTGGATCGACGTCGTCATTCGCTTCCTAGGCGACACCCTGATCGCAATTCCGGCGATTGCCTTCCTCATGGTCTTTGTGGCGCGGATGGACGATCCGGGCCTGTGGATCATTGCTGTGGCTATCGCCTCGCTGTCCTGGCCCGGCGCGGCGCGGGCGATACGGTCGCAGGTGCTGACCCTGCGCGAGCGCCAGTATATATCGATCGCCCGGGCCAACGGCGAGCGTGAGGTCGAGGTGCTCTTTCGCGAGGTGATGCCGAACATCCTTCCGCTGCTCTTGGCGCAGTTCATCGGTGCGGTCAACGGTGGTATCGGGACGGCGATGGCGTTGGAGGTCTTGGGCCTGTTGCCCACGCGGCGCTACCTGAGCCTGGGCCTGATGATCTTCTGGGTCCAGCGTATGGGGGGTGTGCTGCGGGGCATGTGGTGGTGGTGGGGTCCACCGATCCTTCTGATCGCGCTGATCTTCACCGGCTTGCTCTTTCTTTCGTCAGGCATGAACGTCTTTGTGAACCCGCGGCTCGCGGGCTACGGCGCGGCTGCCAAGCGCAAGACACAGGCGCGCATCAAACAGCTCTTCGAGGAGCGTAAGGCGGCGGCAAAGGACCTGGCCCAACCGAACGAAGAGGCCGTACTGGAGATTCGAGACCTCAACGTCGTCTACGAAACCGATGAGGGCCCCGTGAAGGCGGTGAATGACGTCTCGTTCTTCATCAGGCCCGGGGAGCGAATGGGTCTGATCGGTGAGTCAGGCTCGGGCAAGACGACGGCAGCGGTGGCGATGATGCGTCTCTCGCGCCCCCCGGCCTTCATCACCGGCGGTCACGTGCTCCTTGAAGGGCGCGACCTGATGTCGATGGAGGAAGACGAGCTGCGCAAGATGCGGCTCAAGGACATCGCGATGGTACCCCAGGCCTCGATGAACGCCCTGAACCCGGTGATGCGCGTCGGCGATCAGATCAAGGACGCGCTGATCGTGCACGAGGGCAGAATGTCCAAGCGGCAGCTGCAGAAGCGCGTAGATGAGGCGTTCCGAATGGTCGACCTCCCGGTCGAGGTTGGGAAGCAGTACCCGCACCAACTGAGCGGCGGGATGAGACAGCGCGCCACGATAGCGATCGCGGTCGCGCTCCGCCCCAAAGTCATCCTCGCGGACGAGCCGACCAGCGCATTGGACGTCGTGGTGCAGAAGCGCGTGATGCTCACGCTGATGCGGCTTCAGCGCGACCTCGGTGCCGCCATCCTGCTCATCGGTCACGACATCGGTCTGATGACCCAGTTCGTCGACACCCTGGGTGTGCTCTACGCCGGTCGGCTGGTGGAGTGGGCGCCGGTGGGCGACATTCTGGATGATGCCTACCATCCTTATTCCCGTATGCTCATCGAAAGCCTGCCGACCCTGACGCACAAGAAGGCCCTGATCGGCATACCGGGCATGCCGCCGCAGCTGCTCAACCTGCCGCCGGGATGTCCGTTTGCCCCCCGCTGTCCGTTTGCGTTCGACCGGTGTCGGGAGGAGACCCCCGAGGTCCAGTTTTTCGGGCAGGATCGTCAGGTCGCGTGCCATCTCTATCCGGCCCATAGTTCGCTGCCGCCGCTTCCGGTTCGTCAACTCGCCGTCGCGACGGGCGACTAGAGCTCCGTGAGGAAACCATCATGACCAACATACTAGAGATGAACAAAGTGACGAAGGTGTTCAAGCGCCGCGGTGGCGGACAAGTCGTCGCTGTGGACAACGTCACCTTCACCATAAGCGAGGAGCAGTCGACGATGGTGGCTGTCGCCGGCGAGAGCGGCAGCGGCAAGAGTACGCTGGCACTTCTACTTATGGGACAATACGAGCCAACATCGGGCACGGTTCGCTATCTGGGCACCGATCTGAGCGACATGAGTGGTGATGAGAAGGTCAAGCTCCGCCGCGAGATTCAACCCATCTTCCAGGATCCCTATGGCGCCTACAATCCGTTCTACAGGGTCGATCACGTCATGGAGATGGCCATCGCCCACTACAACCTGGCCCAGTCCAAAGAGGAGGCCAACCGGCTGATCATCGAGGCTCTGGAAGCGGTGGGGCTACGGCGCGACGAGACGCTCGGTCGCTATCCCTTCGAGTTAAGCGGCGGGCAGCGGCAGCGGCTGATGGTGGCGCGCGCTCTGATCTGCCAGCCCAAGATCATCATGGCGGACGAGCCGGTGTCAATGGTCGACGCATCCTTGCGGGCGACGATTCTGTCGACCCTTCAAGACCTGAACCGCGATTTCGGAATCTCGGTGGTCTACATCACCCACGACTTGGCTACGGCCTACCAGATCTGCAACAACATCATGATCATGTACGCCGGCTGCATGGTCGAAGCTGGGTCGGTGGAGAAGGTCATCCGCGAGCCCAAACACCCGTACACGCAGTTACTGATCTCCTCGATCCCGCTCCCCGATACCAGCCAGCGCTGGGTGGAGCTGGAGGAGGCGGACACCGACCCTGCCATATTGGTCTCGGATCGGGAGACGACCGGCTGTAGGTTCGCGCCCCGCTGTCCCCACGCGATGGAGAAGTGCTGGGACACGGTGCCGGAGCTATATACGCCTGACGAGCACCGCGCCGTCGCCTGCTTCCTCTATGAGAGTAGCCCCCGCCTCGACTCGGCGGACGTCTCGGAGGTGTTCGACTATGACGTATAGCCGCTGATCGTAGAGCCTCCGGTAGCGCGGCCTTTGAACCACGCTCTCGGAGGCTCTTGTGTGTTGACGCCGACCACTGTGTGGACGTTACCGACTTGCTGAGGAGATCTATGACCGGCCCCAACGTCCTTTGGATCCAGACCGACGAACACCGTCCCGACTCCCTCGGCTGCTACGGCTCAGCCTGGGCCAAGACCCCGAATATCGACGCTCTGGCGGCGAGGGGCATCGTCTTCCGGAACTGCGTCTGCAACTCGCCGGTCTGCGTGCCCAGCCGCGCCTCGCAGCTCACGGGCCTGTATCCTCAGGAGGTCAACACCGTCAACAACGCCGTGGCGGAGGAATTCGCCATGAAGCGACCCGCGCCAACCGATCATGTGTTGCCGGCGGGCACGGCCACCTTTCCCGAGGTCTTCGCTGCGGCTGGATACGCCACGGCGAGCTTCGGCAAGTGGCACATGCCGGCTCACAAGACCTGGCAGCTCAACAAGCCCCTGATCAACCTCGACGAATATTCGGGCTACTACGCGCTCAACGAGGCCTACGATGAGGACGCCCACCACGTGATCAAGCGCCCCGGCGCCACACCCATCATCCTGGCGGGCACCTACCCGACGGCTGAGGCCCATCCCAGCCAGGTCATCACCGACCAGGCGATTGAGTGGCTGAGGTCGCTGCCCGAGGATCAGCCCTTTATGTTGCGGGTAAGCCACAACTGGCCTCACACGCCGGTTCTGGCTCCGCCGCCCTTCGATACGCTGTACGATCCCGACGAGATACCCATCCGCTTCTACGACGAGGCTGCCTACGCGACGAGGTCCGAACGTGACCGTCGCATCGCGGATCACCACCGGATGAAGGAGCTCTCCAGGGATCAGGTCCGGCAGATGTGGAAGGACTACATGGGCTTGGTGGCCTGCGTTGATCACGAGACTGGGCGGCTCTTGGCTGCTCTGCGAGAGCTGGGTTTGGAGGAGGAGACGGTGGTGCTCTTCTCGGCTGACCACGGCAAGGCCCTGGGCGAGTGGGGCGCCACGGAGAAGGGGTTTTACGACAGCGAGGTATGGCGCGTGCCCTTCATCCTGGCCGGTCCCGGCATCGAGGCCCGCGGCGAGGTGCGGGAGGAGATCTGCGAGTTGATCGACACCGGGCGCACGCTGCTGGCGCTGTCCGGCTTGGAGGCGCCGACCGCGTTCCGGGGGCGCGACCTCCTGGCGGATCCCGCGCCGGACGCCGTCTTCGCGCAGATCGGCTGGCCTGATCCCGAGGCGCCGCTCTTCAAGCAGGCCATGGGCGCCGGTCCGGCGGCGGCCTCCATGCGGGCCGCGGTGCGGACCACGGAGTACCGGATGGACGTCACGTGGTACGCC
>JBNGDU010000438.1:0-5561 GCA_049975025.1 Anaerolineae bacterium | reverse complement strand
GATGATGATCAATCATAGTTTGCGCGACAAGCTTGTTGCTTTGGGAGAGGCCCTGATCGATCAGGAGCGCGCCCGTGTCGTTGTGGAACCCCAGGAACGCGCCAGTGGGTTCTGGTTCGGCGGTGGGAACCTGGTCGAAGCGCCGGATGGCACTTTCTATCTCAGCGGTCGTTATCGCAACTACGGTGACTCCCGCACCGGACTGGGGGCCGGCACCCGGGGTTGGGCGTTGGTGATCCTTGCTTCACACGATAGAGGTAAGACCTTCGAGAAGGTCGTTTCTTTTGCCAAGGCTGACCTGGACCTGGAAGACAAGCCGGTTTTGTCCATTGAAGGCTCCGCTCTGCACTTCACCCAGGACGGGGTGGAGCTGTTTGTCTCCAGCGAGAAGGATAACGCCTTCTATCCGCCGGCGGTGCGAAGCTTTCAAAAACCCAACACCGGGATATGGAGTATCGAACGACTACGGGCCTCCTCGGTTCCTGGCCTGGCGTCGGCGGAGGTGGAACCGCTGCTGGCGTCGCGCGATCCCCGGTTTATCCACGTGAAAGACCCGCTCGTCTATGAGCAGCAGAATGGGGAACTCGTCCTCGGCTTCTGCACGCATCCCTTCAACTGGACAAGTTCAAACTCCGGTTATATGGTTCGTGCTGCGGACGGCGCCGAATTTGGCGAGGCGGACTTTGAGTTCTTCCGTCGCGGGTTCACCTGGGACGTGGCGATTACCAGAATGACCGGGGTGCTGCGCGTGCCGCAAGTCGGCGCCTTCGCATCGAAGCAGCCATTGACTTTGGTCTTCTACGATGGTGGGGAGTCCATGCGCGCCTATGAGGAGCACGCCCAAGCGGTCAAGCGACCTCGAGGCTATTCCTGCGAGGAGATCGGCGGGTTGGCCTTCGCGCCCGAAGGGCGCCTCGACGCGATTGAGCGCCTTTCGGTGAATCTGCCGATGTTCGTCTCCCCGGTGGGGACCGGCTGCAGCCGCTACGTCGACGTGCTTGCCACGGAAGAGGGATTCTACGCCACCTGGGAGCAATCCCAAGAGGATCGCTCCCAGCCGCTGGTGATGAACTTCCTGAGCCGGGAGGAAGTTGAGAGCATACTGACCTAAGGTGTAGCATCGTCGGGGCCGGGCCACATCACGGCATCGGCGACGCTGACACAGAGGCTTGCCAGCTTCATTACCTTAGAGTATGATTTGAACATGATGTTGTGCGGATCGGGCGCTGCTATGGACAGCTTTGCCGTGCGGGTAATTCGCTCTTCGGTGTATCCGAGATGGGCCAACAGGTAAAAAGACCATGAATTCGCTAAGCCAGAACCAGAAAATCGTCCTGATCGTGCTCGCGGTGCTTGACTTCGTCGTCATCGGCGGATTGGGAGCTGTCGTCCTTGTCTCGAGCTTAAGGGCCGCGCGACCGGCGCCGACCACGGTGGTCGCCACCGTTACAAACACCTTGCCATCTACCTGGACACCGGCGCCGGAAGTCAGTGCAACGCCGCGCCCCACGATCCCGCCCCGACCGACGAATACGGCGGCGCCGACCGGGACGCCGTTGCCGACAGCGACGCCGACCGCGACATCGACGCCAAGGCCGGCCGGCCCGGTCTCCATCAACGGCGCCGACTTTGATTTCCTGCTCACTAACCGCATACCGGGCTGGGACTGGGATGCCTACGTCAACTATCGTAACGGCGATGACTATGACTCGGAAACCTCATATGCGGAACCCATGTTCACGGCAGCCGATGATCCGGTCCGGCAGATCAACGGCAACACCCTCAAGATCGAGACGATCCGTTGGCTGAAATTCCGCACCTGGGTGCATCAAACGGTCACCGTTACCGCCGGAAGCACGGCCTATTTTGAGATCAAAGCGAAGGCTTACTCCTCGCTTGACAGTCTGATCGTCAAGGCAGGGATCGACCCGGCCGGCGCTGAGAACTGCTACAATGCCCGATGGGGCAATGAGATGCGCATCAATCAGGACAGTGGAACTGTGACATTGCGATCGCCGAGGGTGACCGTCCTACCCTGGGAGACGTCAGCGCCACAGGAAGGGCCGCAAGAGACCGAGGGAACGGAGGAGACACCTGAGGCCGAGGAGGAAGCGGGGAGCGAGCCGCAAGGCCGGGTGACACTCTGCTTCTTCGCCGAGCCCGCCTATCCTCACATCAACAACGCGGCGTTCTTCGACCAGGCCGAACTCACGGTGCGGCCACCCCAGTAGATTGAAAGGAAGATTATGACATCCTCAGGTTCCTACGACGTAGTGGTTGTTGGCGCCGGCCTGACAGGTGCGACCATTGCCTCTGCGCTGGCTCAGGCGGGGCTTCAGGTCGTGGTACTTGAGGCGACAAGCAGGGTTGGCGGCTCCTTCAAATCCTGGCCGGGGCTGGCGATACTTGGTACCACCGAGCCGTTCAGCGACCTGGCGGACCGTCTTGGCGAGGACGCTGCGCTTCAGCTGTGGGAACTCACGCGCGCCAATCTTGATCAGCTTGCCGCCGACCTGCGTTCGATGGAAGAGCCTGTCGATCGGGTTGGGAGCTTGCGACTGGCGGCCGACGCCGCGGAAACCGAACGCCTGCGGGACTCCGTGACGCGGTTACAGGCTCACGGCTATGAGGTCAAACTGGAGGACCACGCGCGGCAAGAAGACCTCGCGGCACTCAATACCTCTCAGGACATCCGATTGGTCCCTCACGCATTTGTCGAGCGCTTGCTGAACCATGAGAACATCGTCCTGGAACTCGAATCCGAAGTTCACAGGATCCATACTCGGTCAGAAGGGGACATAGCGGTGTGGGCGCATAAGTCTTATCTCTGGGCGGAGAAGGTGGTGTTCGCCAACGGCATCCACCTCGCCGGATTCTCCGATACGCTGGAAGGGATCCTCGATCCGGTGCGCGTCCACACCATCGAACTTCAGAACACCAATAGACTGCGGCAACCCTTGATCATCGATGGCGGGCACATCTGCTTTCTGCCCAAGGGTGAGAGAGGCTACCTGGCCGGATGGGGCTTCGATGAACAGGAGATCCTGCAGCGTCTCACCACGATTGCGGATCAACTATGCCCGTCGGCACGGGTCTACCGCCGGGCGACCAGCTGGACCAGTCGTACGCCGGACGGGCTGCCCGTGGTCGGTCAGTTTCCGGATCAGGATAATGTCTATTTCGCGAGCGGTCTTGGCCCCTATGGGCTGAACCTGACTTACATTGTCGCGGACGAGATCGTGAACTTGTTACAGTGGGGACAGCCGTCGGACACATTTCATATAGACCGACTGACCTGAGGAAATGCCGTCCGACCCGATATTCGCCCCCAGCACCCATGGCATAATTGAGGCAAGAGTGACCCATGACTTCTCAACCGTCTGATCAAACCGCGGTCGTAAGAGTTGCTATCGTCGACGATCATCCCTTCTTTCGGCAAGGCGTGCGCGATGTCCTCAATGCCGAGCCCTATATCGAGATAGTTGCCGAGAGTGGCGATGGTCAGGAGGCGCTGGACATCCTCAAGACCGTGCGCCCGGATGTCGTGCTTATGGACGTCAATCTCCCCGGTATGAATGGACTACGGGTCACTCAGAAGCTCAAGAACGAATGTCCGGATATCAACGTCATCATCCTGACAGCCTACGACGATGAAGAGCAAATCTACCGCGCCATTCGAATCGGAGCCTCCGCTTACTTCCCCAAGGACATCGCACCGTCACGGCTTCTCGACACCGTGCAGACCGTTGCCCAAGGGTACTACGTCATCGCAAACAAGCGTATGACCCCGGAGCAGGCGGAGCAGTGGCTGCTGGAGCTTTACCGTCGCTATGGCATCAGTCCCGAGGACACGACCTTCTCTCCCTTGACCAACCGTGAGATGGAGATTCTGGAGGTTATTATCGAGGGATTGAGCAACAAGGAGATCGCCCTGCGCCTGGGCATCAGCCAACAGACGGTGAAGAATCACGTCACCAATATTCTGGCGAAGCTCAATTGCTCAGATCGCACCCAGGCGGCGATCTATGCGCTGCGACATGGCTGGGTTCGCCTTCCGGATGCCGGCGTGCCCAATCAAGCCGGACGCTGAGTTCCATCTCGAGTTCCAGTGCACCGGGGCGCGAGCTGAAGCATCAGGAGCAGAGAAACGACCCGGTCAGGTGCGACGCACTTACCCAGAGGCCTTGGTGCCACGCGTCCCGCGCGCGGTCGACGGGTTCTCTGCGTTATCCCTACGGAATAGCGAAGCAAGATCATCGACCTAGACGTCAAATAGAGATAAGGTGTTATAGGGGGCTCAATGGTTGAAAGCAGTTGGGATCAATTCGCGGATTTCTGCCGGCGTGGCTCGGACCAGATTCAGCAAGAACTCAAAGAGATCGATATGCTGATCCAGCAAACCTCGAGTGAGGTCGACCGCTACATGCAGGCGAATGCCCGAGCTGTGGCTCGAGCCCGCCAGATGGACGCCTCCTTTGACACGATGCCGCGCGAAGACATCAAGAGGACTTACGACAGCCTGATTGAGAACCAACAGCGGCTCTTCACGATGCGGGGGCAATTGGAGAAACTGCAGAGTGATCAAAAACATCTGACCCGCATCGCGGATCTCTATAATCGCATTTTGGATTACGCCCCACCTGAGGATGCCGGGAAAATGACGGAGAGCACGTCAGATCAGACCCCGGCCCCGCAGGCTGTGGTGGTCAATATCATCGAAGCTCAGGAACAGGAGAGACTCCGGCTCTCGCGCCAAATGCACGACGGCCCAGCGCAATCCCTCACCAACCTCGTGCTCCAGGCGGAGATCTGTGAGCGACTCTTTGACCGCGATCCAGAACGCGCCCGGGCGGAGCTGGCGGATCTGAAGAAGAACGTGGTCCGCGCATTTCAAACCGTCAAGGTCTTCATCTTTGACCTGCGCCCGATGATGCTGGACGATCTGGGCTTGGTGCCTACGTTGCGCCGTTACGTCGAGGGCATCACCAATGAGGGCCTTGTAGGGCTCGCCCTCAAGGTAACCGGCAAGGAGCGGCGCCTTGCTGCGCACAAAGAGGTCACCGTTTTCCGGGTCATCCAGGCCTTGATCCACATCGGGCGAGAACAGAGCCGGGCCAGCAATATCAACATTCAGTTAAGTCTCGAGGAAGATGAGGTGAACGTGACCATCGAGGATAACGGCGTCGGCTTTGAGCTTGATGAAGCGCTGACCTCACCCGAGGCTTCACGACTGGGCCTGCCGACGCTGCGGGAGCGTATCGAGATGTTGGGCGGCAAGATCCATTTCCACAGCTCTCCGGGACAGGGCTTCCGCGTCAATTTCTCACTCCCGGTTGAAGCGAGGAGTGAGTGACGGATGGGGAAGGGACTCTCGCCAACCGCGGATCCGGTGGGACGGCGAGCCCTTGAGCGCCTCTGATGCTTGGATCGCAAATGGAACCTATCCCTAGACGGCGGGGGCTGCGTCCCACGGACACGCGCACCGGTGTCCCTGCCTTTTGCCTCTTGACAACCCTAAAGGTGCGGCGGTGATGTCTCACAGAGATCGTTCGTGCTGCGAT
>JBNGDU010000437.1:0-5633 GCA_049975025.1 Anaerolineae bacterium | reverse complement strand
CTATAGGAGGTGTGGTAATGTCATGCCTTCGATCGTTGATCCTCGTTCTCTGTCTCGTGTTCCTGGTGATTGTTCAGGGCCCGATGCCGGCTCAGACTCAGACAGACGTCAACAAGGTGCTCAATGGAGGCTTTGAAGAACCGGACCCCGACACCAGCTCGCTGCGAGTGATTGATCATTGGACGCCGGTGGACGCCGCCTCGGACTGGGGTGCTCGGGCCGCGAACCCAACTGCTCCTGAGACTCTCTCGTTTCACCCGATATGCACCGACAGCTCGTGCCATGCTGAGTACTATCAGGCTGTCGACGTCACCCAGTGCCGTGGAGGAACGCTCGACTTGACCGGGCATCTCCTTGTTTCCACCGAAAACAGCTGGGACCCCTGCCAGATCGCTTGGCGTCTGAGCGGCAGCGCTGACTGTGCCACCGGAGGCGACCTGCACGTTGTGGGTACCTGTGAGGACAATGTGGCGACGCACATGACTTGGTTCCCCGTGACCACCGAAGTGGATATACCCGCGTCTTCCCCCAATGCGCAGGACTACGTGTGCCTGTACATTAGTGGTGACAAGAACACCGTCTACATAGACGATATCAGCTTGGTGTCTGAAGTGACCGCAGTAAGAGCCGTGGGTCTGCGGGGATGGACCGGTGGCGGCCTGGCTCTCGCTATCGCGCTGCTCGCCGGGAGCTCCGTTGGCCTCTGGAGGTGGCGTCGCCGAAGATAGCGCTTGCGTATGTGAGAGAGGGGCGGGCGGCGAAACCCTCCTACAGGCTAGAGTACGACGCCTCGATCAGAAGGCACCTCGGTTGTCGAGGCGGTGCAGTCCTGCCTCGTGTACGAGCCGCCTAGCTTCCCGCAGCTCGCTCGGCGTGACAGGTCGGTTGAGCGGGGTGTCCTCCGTTGCGCATGCCACAGCGCGGTAGGCCGGTCGGTACTGTCCCATCACGTTGATGTAGGTATCGCGGCTTATCTCCTCTGCCAGGAAGCGCGCGATCTCGGCGGTGCCCGCAGCGCCACCGGGCAGCACGAGGTGCCGAACCAGTAGGCCGCGCCGCGCGAGGCCGTCCTCGTCGATCTCCAGGTCGCCAACCTGCCGGTGCATCTCTTTGATGGCAGCGCGGTTGACAGAGGGATAGTCCTTGACGGCCGAGAGCCGATAAGCGGTTTGGGCATCCGCGTATTTCATATCCGGCATATAGATGTCGATGAACCCATCCATCAACTGCAGGGCTTGGGGCGCGTCGTAGCCGCCGGTGTTGTAGACGACGGGGATCTCTAGTCCTGCCTGTGCGGCCCTTGACAGCGCCGGCACGATGTGCGACGCAATATGCGTGGGCGAAACCAGGTTGATGTTGTGGCACCCACGCTCCTGGAGGTCCAGCATGATCTCCGCAAGGGCCTCCGGGTCGACCGGAAAGCCGGAGACGGTCTGGCTGATGTCATAGTTCTGGCAGTAGACGCAGTGCAGGTTGCAGCCGGTGAAGAAGATCGTGCCTGAGCCGCGCCATCCACGGAGCACGTCCTCCTCCCCCATATGCGGGCCGTAGCTGGCGACGTACACGGCATCCTTGATGCCGCAGGGGCCGGCTTGTCCCGTACGGTCAATGTGGCAACGATTGCCGCAGAGCACACAATCATGCAGTGCAGCTTGTGCTGCTGCCAGTCGCCGATCAAGACGACCTTCCGCTAGCAACTGCTTGTAGACAGGCCACATCCCGTGGGCTTACCTCCTTGCGCTTACATCCCACCTCAATGCGATTCTATTCTAACGACCCAAGGCGGTTCTGGCAATTGGCCGTGGTCGTTCTAGGTCAGCAGGCTTCTCAAGAGCGACTTTGAGCTGCTGCGGCTCCGGAAGTATTAGCGTCGCCCTATCACTTGACGCTTAGCCGCCGTCGCATACAATCCGGACATGGTCACGGACACGGAATTCCAGTATCCTCGACGTCGGGTGCTGCGGCATCTGATCCAGCGCTTCACCCGTGCGGTATTCGCGGTGATCTCCGATTTCCGGGTCATCGGGCGCGAGAACTTCCCCAAGCATGGACCGCTGTTGGTTATCGGCAATCATTTCAGTTTCCTCGACCCCGTCGCTATGCTCACGGTCGTGCCGTGGCCGATCGAATTCGTGGGTGGGTTCACTGTCCCAAACGCGCCGCCAGCGGTGGCATGGCTTCGAAAGCTGTGGGGCTACTACCCGGTCTATCGCGGGACCGGCTCCCAGATCGCTTTTCGCGCCGCTGAGGCTGTCTTCGGGCAGAGAGGCGTGCTGGGCATCTTCCCCGAAGGCTCGAGTGCTTACGCGGTGCTTCGGCCGCCGCGCCCTGGCGCTGCGTTCATGGCCGCCCGCTCATCGGTCTCCGTGCTTCCCATCGGTCTGGATGGCCTGACCGAGGTCTTTCCTAAATTGACCAGAGGCCGCCGTGCGCGAGTGACCATCCGGGTTGGAGAACCAATCGGCCCCTTCAGCGCTCCGGGTCGGGGTCGCGAGCGGCGGGACCGTATCAACGAGATCGGCCACGAGATGATGCGACGGATCGCCGATCTCCTGCCACCTGAGCGACGAGGTCACTATTCGCAAGATCCGGCGATTAGGGAGGCGGCTGAGGGTACGGAGGTCTATCCTTGGGACGACGTCCCGGAGGGCTGAGCGGGTTTGGCTTGTAGAACGGACCGCTCGGATAGGGCTGATGTCGGTGCTGTTGGTTCGGCGCGGTGGTCATCCTCAAGCCGTTGCCGGTGATCAAAAAAACTCACAGGGAAAGGAGAGAGTCGTATGCTGGCGTCAGATGCTGGAACGAAGGCCATGAAGCGCAAGCGTTGGGCATGGTACATGTATGACTTCGGTAACTCGGCGTATGCTGCTGTCGTCCTGCTGGCCGTCTATTCGGCCTATTTCAAGGGGCAGGTCGTCGGAGGGAAGGAGGGGTCGCGCCTGTGGGGCATCTCGGTGGGCGTAGCCATGTTGGTGGTCGCCCTCATTTCACCTGTCCTTGGTGCAATTGCGGACTTCTCCGGGGCCAAGAAGCGCTTCCTGCTGGCGTTCACCTTGATCGCCTGTGTTTTCACCGGGGCGCTCTTCTTTGTTGAGGAAGGCGACGTCCTGACGGGCATGGTCTTTTTCATACTGGCTGAGATTGGCTATCGGGGCGCGCAGGTTTTCTATAACTCCTTGCTTCCCGAGATCGCCGATGAGAAGGACATCGGTCGTGTCTCCGGGATTGGTTGGGCAATCGGCTCCGCCGGTGGCGTGCTGTGCCTCTTCATTATCCTACCATTGATCATTGCGTTCGAGGGTACCCTGATGGTGCGGCTGTCTTTCATAATCACCGCGGTCTACTTTGCCCTCTCCACGATTCCGCTCTTTGCGAGTATCAAGGAGGTGCACGAACCGCAACCGCTGCCTCCTGGAGAGAACTACCTTACAATGGGATTCAGACGTACCGCAGCCACGGTGCGGCGAGCAAGCAGCTTCGGGGAGTTCATCCGGTTCGTCCTCGCTTTTCTGATTTACAACGACGGCGTCATGATGGCGATGAATTTCGCCTCGATTATCGGCGCCGTGCTTTTCGGGATGGAGCAGACGGATCTCATCATCTTTGTCATTATCGTCCAGATCACGAACGTCGCTGGTGCCTATATCCTCGGACATCTTGTCGACCGCATCGGGGCAAAGCGGGCTTTGGTGGGCTCGATCCTAATGATGGTCGTGGCCATTACCCTTATGTTCTTCACCCAGACGCAGACCTTCTTCTATTTTGTCGGAGCTCTGGCGGGGTTTGCGATGGCAGGGATCCAGTCGGTCAGTCGCACGATGGTCGGTTTCTTGAGTCCCAAGGGGCAAAGTGCCGAGTTCTACGGATTCTTTGCCGTGGCTGGGCGGACCTCGTCCTTCATCGGCCCCGCCGTCTATGGGGGCGTCGCCTATCGCGTGGCCAAGTGGTATGAGGAGAGCCTGAGCTGGAGCCCAATCATGGCCGAACAAGCCGGTCAGAGGGCCGCGATCTTGTCGATAGGGGTCTTTCTCCTCATAGGTCTTGGCGTTCTGAGTTCCGTCAATGAGAGCCGGGCTCGGAGCTCGTACCAGTTGGCTGTGGAGAAGAACGTCGCAGGTGCCGAGTGAATCGAAACCAAGTGATGTGATACCTAGGACTAGGTTGGTGCCGGGGACCCACAGGCGGGTCCCCGGCTTTGCATGCACCTGGTGTGATCGTGGTGAAAACATCAAGAAGTCTTAATCGGTTATTGACAATTTTAAACACCTGGTTTAATATTGTGATATAGACTGCTTGCTCTAGCCAAATGGAGGTCGTCATGGCTCAGGTGAATGAAGAGGTCAGGGAGGCCGTGGAGCTCGGGGGTGCTGAGCGCGTACGGGCCGTCGTGAAGATGGGGGTGGGCCGGCTGCGCATCTCCGGAGGGGCCGAGGCGCTGATGGAGGGCCGGTTTGAGTATTCGGTTCCAGAGTGGCGACCGAAGGTCACGTATGAGGTGACAGATGGGGAAGGTCTCCTGGTTGTCGAGCAACCGATCACGACGGGGGTGTTTTCGCCAAGTCCTAAGTATGTCTGGGACCTGGCCTTTAGCAATCAGGTGCCTCTGACCCTGGTACTCCGACTCGGTTCAGGGGATGCGACGCTCGAGATGGGCGGCACGCGCCTTGCCGAGGTCGAGGCCGCAGTGGGCAGCGGGAGCTTGTATGCCGATCTATCGAAGGCTTCAGAGGTAAGCGCTGTCTCGCTGAATAACGGAAGCGGCCGGCTCGGGCTGATCACATCGGGGGAGTACGAGGCCCTGCGCGAGATCACGATGCGAACAGCGAGCGGTATCTCTGAGGTTGCGCTCGGAGGCGCGCATCCCGTGCTCGAACGAGTCGCCATCAACAGCGCAAGCGGGAAGATCGACCTGGGGATCACCGGTTCGTGCCCGAAGCTAGAGACCCTGACGGTCAACACCGCGAGCGGGCTGATCGACCTAAGCGTCGGTATCGAGCTATCTGACCGTCTCGACGTGGCCCTACACTGCGTTTCGGGCAAAGCCACGGTGACTTTTCCACCTGAAGTCGGCGTTGCGCTGCGCTTCTCGTCAGTGACGGGCCGGCTGGATGCTGCAGACTTCCACCGAGCGGATGGGCGGTATGTCAATAAGGCTTTCGACGCTGCAAAGCCCCACCTAAGATTGAATGTATCGACTGTCAGCGGTGCTCTGGTCGTGCAACCGGCCAATGCCTAGGTGCGTATGAGTGTATAGGTTTCGGAACTATGCACGTGGGAAGCACCACACGTGACCATACGCATTGAGGAGGCTCGATGGAGCGTCGGCAGGGTTGTCTGGTAGGGCTGTTCAAGCTTGCGATCTTGGATGTCGTCTTTGATTGGCTGCAGGATCGATTTGGATTTGGTCGAGGATGCTCCTGCACTGGCATGGGCTGCGGCGTCATATTGCTGATCCTTTTCCTGGTCTTGGCCTGTTCGGTGATCACGGGCACGGACTGGTTTAGACTCTGGTGAGTTGTGGGACTCTCCCGTCCCAAGAGACCGGCCAAGCAGACGCTTGGCCGGTTTTCGCATCATTGCCCAGGGCGTACGCATCTGAACTCTGTGGGGAAAACCGTGTAGAATAGCGCGAA
>JBNGDU010000436.1:0-5646 GCA_049975025.1 Anaerolineae bacterium | reverse complement strand
AGGAGCGGATGCTCTCGTGGTATATGGGGACCGCCGATATCGTGCCCTTTGAGACAGATCAGCGGCGGTAAGCGTGCTGTTGCCCCCGACGGGTGCGCCATATCGTGTTAGGTGATCGCGTTCCTGAGGTGGAGGGCACGGCGTCTGCCGAATTCCAGCGCAAGGCCTACGCCTACATCACCCACGAGGGCCGGCTGTTGGTCTTTCGGCACACCGACTTCCCGGAGGCGGGCATTCAAGTGCCCGGCGGCACGGTGGAGCCGGGGGAGGATCCTGCCCAAGCCGTGATGCGCGAGGCTTGTGAGGAGACGGGCTTGACGGAGCTCCGCCTGGTCGCCTTCTTGGGCGAGGCTCACAAGCCGGGTGAGCTCCCCGGGCCAGACCATCGACGGTATTTCTATCACCTCATTTGTGGGGGCACGCCCCCTGAGCGATGGGTCCACTATGAGATGAATCCATCGGATGGCAGCCCGGCGCCGATCGAGTTTGAGTTCTTCTGGGTTACGTTGCCCGATGACGTGCCCGTTCTGAGCGGGGCGCTGGACGAAATGCTTCCCGCGCTGTGTCGCGTACATGACTGTGGAGAGGATCCCGCTTGAGTTCGGTATAGTTCACGGAGATCGGAGCTGTCGATGGAGATCACCTTTGATGTCAGCCAGACACCTTTCAGTCGATATGGTTCGTATCTCACCGTTGCCTATCGAGACCGTCTCGATCTCGCGTTGGGGCCCGGTCTATATATTCGTTCAGTGCACGGACACGGCGTCGTGCGTCCGGAGTTGTTTCACCTCGCGTGGCCCAACGGCGAACCGGTGGCGCTCGCGGAGGTGGAGGCGTGCCCCAGCCGGTTGACGTTGGATCACCCTGCAGGCGGACGCGTCGTTATCTGCCTGCCGGAGCCCGGGATGATCCGGCTCCACGGTGAGAGCACGGGTCTCCGGCTACAGATGGCTGCCGGTCCTGGCGTCGTCGCTCATCCCGAAGATGAAGGGCGCTGGGTGGTCAACTCCCGTCCCTCTTACCGGCGCTACATGTTCGAGCCCATGAAGGGCGCGGTGAGTGTGGATGCGTCGGCCGTGGGACACTCGGCTGTGACGGTGGATCTCCTGCCCGAGGCCGGCGTCTTCGACGTGGCCATCGACGAGTTCGGCTCCAGTTGGATACCGCAGCGCCGTGCGGATTTCGAGACCTGTGTGAGTGAGGTGGAAAAGGATTTCGAGGCGTGGGTGGAGGGCATGCCCGACGTTGACACAGCCTGGCAGCGGGCGCTTCAATGGGCCGCCTATGTGAATTGGTCGTGCGTCGTGGAGCCCTGCGATCGCCTGAAGCGTCCGGCGATGTATATGTCCAAGAACCATATGTGTCAGGTCTGGAGCTGGGACAACTGCTTCAACGCGATGGCGCTATCCTATGGGCACCCGAGGCTGGCTTGGGACCAGTTCATGGTGATGGTCGATCATCAGGATGCCTACGGCGCTTTCCCCGACGCCCTTAATGACTTCGTTAAGCACTATAACTTCTCGAAGCCGCCGGTTCATGGTTGGGCGCTGGAGTTCGTGAGAAAGCATCAACCGGACTTCTGTAGCCGTGAGCGCTTGAGCGAGATCTACCAGGCCTTCAGCCGGTGGGCCAGGTGGTGGCTGATCTACCGGGTGGCGCCCGACGAGCGATTGCCGCATTATCTTCACGGTAACGACAGCGGCTGGGATAACAGCACGATGTTTGACGAGGGTGTGCCCCTGATCGCGCCCGACCTGGCGGCTCTGTTAGCCCTCCACTGCAGCGAACTCGCCGTCCTGGCCCGGGAACTGGGCGCGGCGGATGAAGCCATGCGATGGCGACGCACGGCTCAGCAACTCATCGACGGCCTCATTGGGACGCTGTGGCGCGAGGATCACTTCGTCGCCATGCGGCAAGAGGATCACAAGATTGTGGAGAGCGCCAGTCTGATTCCTTGCATTCCCATCGCTCTGGGTCACCGTCTGCCGCAGCCCATTCGTGCCGCGCTGGTGAAACAGATCCGGCGGTTCGTGACACCGCATGGCGTGGCGACGGAAGATCCTGACAGCCCTCATTACACGCCCGACGGCTATTGGCGAGGGCCTGTATGGGCGCCCTCGACGATGCTCATCGTCTCAGGCTTGAACGCTGTGGGAGAGATCGAGCTCGCCCGGCAGATCAGCGAGCGTTTCTGCAAGACATGTGCGCAGAGCGGCTTTGCGGAGAACTTCGACGCGCTGACGGGAGAGGGACTGCGCGACCCCGCCTACACCTGGACCGCCAGTGTCTTTATCGTCTTGGCCCATGAGTTCGCCAGTTGACTGTCATTATAGATTGACCAGGAGGACGGCCATGGCGCATACGCGCCCTAATATTCTCTTCATCACGACGGATGAGCAGCGATTTGACTGCCTGGGGGCCTACGGCAATCCCGTCATCCGCACGCCGAATCTTGACCGCATCGCCGCGGAGGGCGTGCGATTCGATCGGGGTTATGTCCAGAACCCGATGTGTATGCCGTCCCGAATGGCGATGATGACCAGTCGCTATTGCTCGGAGCACGGTAGCAATATCAACTGCGTTGGGATCCCGCCTCACGAGCAGGCGCACACCTTCATGCACTACCTGCGAGACGCCGGCTACACCACCGCCGCCGTCGGGAAGATGCACATGATGCCCAAGTGGGGGCCCTTCGGCTTTACCTACCTCGATCTGGTGGAGGGCAAATCAGATGACAACAACCAGTACATCGACTATCTCAAAGCCAAGGGGTTGAACGGTCGCCAGCGGGAGGCAAAAGGAGAGGAGGGGCCCTTCGGCACAAGGACGAATCCGCTGCTGGCTGAGGACACCATCGATGGATTCGTCGGTCGGCGGGCGAAGGCGTGGCTGGAGCTCTGGGAAGGCGATCACCCCTTTTTCCTGTGGGTCTCCTTCTCCAACCCTCATTTCCCATTCGATCCGCCGGAACCCTATGACACGATGTACGATCCTGCCGACGTCCCCGCCCCGGTCTGGCGAGAGGGTGAGATGGACCACAAGCCTACGCAGCGCCAGCTCCAACAGGAGCGTGGCTATGATGAGCTGACCGAGGACGAGTTCCGGCAGATCATCGCTCACTACTACGGCAACGTCACGCTCGTCGATGATCAAGTCGGCGAGCTCCTCAGGGTGTTGGAGGAGAAGGGTCTGATGGACAACACGCTGATCGCGTTCACCAGCGACCACGGCGATCACCTGGGTGATCACCGGCTGCTGCACAAGAGCGGTGTGACCTTCTACGACGTCAGCGTGCGGGTTCCCTATCTGGTGCGCTATCCCGATCTCTTCCCTCCAGGCCTGGTCTGTGAGGCTTTGGTGGAGGCGATCGACCTACCGGTGACCTTCCTCGACGTCGCCGGGGTTGATAAGCCCCCCACGATGCAGGGGCACAGCCTGGTCGGCCTGGCCCAAGGCGACATCTCTGACTGGCGGGACGATGCCTTCTCCGAGATCGACTTGAGGATCAACCCGCGCATGCACGGCCCGAAAGACCCCGGCTCTCGCGACTACGTCGCGATGATCTGCACACGACGCTGGAAGTACGTGCACTTCCCCAATCTGGGGATCGGGGAGCTCTATGACCTTGAAGAGGATCCCGATGAGTTGAACAATCTCTTCTACGACTCCGCGTACGCCGATAAGGTGGCGGAGATGCGCCTACGCTTGCTCAACCGCTTTATGAACAACCAACATCCTCATCAAGGCCTGCGCACCGAGACCTTCCGGGCCGTCTACGACGCTGACCACCGGCCTCCGGAGCCCATCCCGGGCGTGACCTACGCTCCGCCCGAGGACGTAGCATAGGCCTGTGGAGGGTCTGACGACGACGACGTTTTTCACCCCAGACTCTGTCTGGGACAGGAAAGGAAGATCATCATGGTATTAGACGGACATATTCACATTGGCGAGGGAGAGCCTGATCCGGAAAACCTGATTCAGCGGATGAGGGCCGCCGGCGTGGAGGGTGGCTTGCTCTTCTCGCAGGCGCCGGCCTCGTTTGGCGGCACGCTCAAGACGGCGTCGCCTCAGGCGCGGTTAGAGAATCTGATGGCTTGGACCGCGGACCATCCGACCCTCTATCCTCTCTACTGGATCGATCCTTTGGAGACCGATACCTTGCACCAGGTGAAGCTCGCCGTAGAGCGAGGGGTCGCGGGGTTCAAGGTGATCTGCGATCACTTCTATCCCGCCGATGTGCGCGCACTCAAGACTTTCCGCGCTATCGCCGAGGCTGGGATGCCCATACTCTTCCACTCTGGGATTCTCTGGGACGGCAAACCATCGTCACACTTCAGTCGCCCCGTGAACTTTGAGGCGCTTCTGGACGTGCCGGGCATACGGCTCGCGTTGGCCCACATATCCTGGCCCTGGATCGATGAGTGCATCGCGCTGTATGGCAAGCTCGCCGCTGCCGTCGAGCGCGGTTCCGACGTCGAGATCGCGATGTTCATCGATACCACGCCCGGCACGCCGCCGATCTATCGGCGCGAGGCGTTGACCAAGCTCTTCACCGTGGGCTACGACGTGGCGCACAACGTCTTCTTCGGCAGCGACTGCCGGGCGAACGACTACGGCAGTGAATACGCAGAGGGCTGGATAACTCGAGATCGAGCGATTCTCACCGAGTTGGGCGTTGAGAGCGAGGTCGTCGAGGATGTCTTCTCCGGCAACGTGAAGCGGTTCCTCGGTAAGGCGTAACGCGATGTCGCGCGGGGGCCACGCTTCCTCACAGAACAGCCGGCGGCTGCTCACGCACCACACCGGTGTTGTCATCCCAGTCTACCTTCCGGAGGGCATCCCCGTAGCCCAGGGCGAAGCGCTGCTCCGGGACACGGTCGCTGGCTATGTGGCCCAGGTCTCCGAGCCGGCAAGGGTCTGTCTGAGTGTCGATGGCGAAGCGCACGGTGAGACGGTCGCCAGGCAGCTCCAGCGGGAGTTTGGCACTTCCGTCACCGTCGCAACCGTCAACAAGGGGAAACTCCAGGGCGCCCGACAGGGCGTAAGTCACCTGCTCGAAGATCGGGCGCTTCACTTCATGGCGATTGTGGACCAGGACGGAGATCACTTCGCCAATGAACTGCTCAACTTCGTGAGAGCGGCGGCTCACATCGCTGATCAGACCGGTGACGACCGCTTGGTGGTGTTGGGTCGCCGTATCTCACCACACCGGCCTATGGGGTGGCTGCGGGGAGAGCTGGAGTTGCTGGCTGACCAGGTGATGCTCAACGCGCTTCGCTACCACGCCGCGATCAAAGGCAACCCCCTGCGCCTGGAGTACGCCACGATGCTCGATGCCGTGCCCGATTTTCACTCCGGCTACAAGCTCTTCAGCCGGTCGACGGCTGCTTCGGTCTTCCTCACCGAACCGGCATTGGCCGGTTTGCCGGACATCGCCTACTATCGCCACGCCTGCGAGGCCGTGATGGTGGTTGAGGCGCTGCTTTCCGGCGCGCGTCTTGGCGTGGTGAACCGCACTACGTTCAACGAGCAGCCGGTTTCCACTTTCGGGCTTTTTGACCGCGCGCAGCTGACTGCGGATATGATCCTCTGGCCCTGCCGGCGACTCGGAGTGCCGGCGGTTTTCGTGCGCCAGTGGTTGGCCAA
>JBNGDU010000435.1:0-5818 GCA_049975025.1 Anaerolineae bacterium | reverse complement strand
GCGCGCCTATTAGAGCGGAAAGCCATCGAAGGAGAGGACGGGGTCACAAAGCCTGCCGTCAGGCTCAATCGAACGGCATTCTACCCCACTTCGGGTGGGCAGCCCTACGACACCGGTACTTTGGGAGGTCAGCAGGTCGTCGAGGTCGTGGAGGATGCACAAGGCGAGATATGGCACCTACTGAGCGGGCCCCTGAAGACTGAGACGGATACGATCGAAGGCGAGATCGACTGGCGTCGCCGGTTCGATCATATGCAACAGCACACCGGACAACACCTGCTCTCAGCCGCTTGTGAGGATATCTGGGGTGCGAAGACCACCGGGTTCCATTTGGGGAGCGGGGAAAGCACCATCGATCTTGACATTCCACAGATGAGCTGGGAAGCGGCCTTCCGTGTCGAGAACGCGGTCAACAGGGTCGTGTGGGAAGACCGGCGGGTTGATGTTTTGATCGTCGATGAAGATGAGCTATCTGACATCCCGCTCCGTAAGCCGCCGGCGGTCACCGGCAAGATTCGGGTGATCTGGGTTGAGGACTACGATGCGTCTGCTTGCGGCGGTACGCACGTGCGCCGCACAGGAGAGATCGGTTTGATCAAGATCGTGAGTCTTACGCGCTACAAGGGCGGCGTGCGGGTGGGTTTTCTATGCGGAGGCCGTGCTCTGCGCCACTATCAACGCTCGCTGCATATCCTCCGAACCGTCAGTATAGGGCTTTCTGTGGGGCCGGATGAGCTCCCGGACGCCATCGACCGCCTTGAGACCGAGGTCAAGACAACGCGCAAGGAGTTGGGACAGGTCCGGGATGAGCTGCTGACCTACGAAGCGGACCGATTATGGGAGGCGACCGCCGCGACCCAAGGCGTTCGCATGGTTGTGACCCACCTTCCTGACCGCACGTTTGATGAAGTGCGGGCTATCGCCGGTCAGTTGCGGGAGCGCTCCAAGACACTGACGCTTCTAGGCGTCGCAGGGGAGAACGGGCTTCGCGTCGTCTGCGCTCGAAGCGATGACTTGGCGGGGATCGATGCTGCAGATCTCCTTCGTGATGTCTTGAAGGCACTTGGAGGACGTGGTGGCGGATCGGCTGTGATGGCCCAGGGAGGCGCCCCACCGCTGTCAGCCGAACGTATATCTGAGGTGTTTGAGGATGCCCGTGCTTGGGCCTCTGAACGGATCTGCCGATAGGTTTAACAGCAGGTGCGCAAGCAGATGAGTTCGCGCTCAAGGTGAGCAGCTTCTTTGAATTCGTCGTGAATACACAAGATGGAGGTCGTTTGTCATGAAGGAAATAGCCCCTGATGTCTTTGTAGAGTCTACGTATCCGCCTTACAATCTGGTTCTTATCAAGACGGATAAGGGCGGCATCGTTGTGGATATACCACCCAACCCAGTGCACACTATGAACTGGCTTGAGCAGGCTCGGGCGACCGCGGGGGGTATTCGATACGTTGTTCTGACCGACGCGAGTCGCGATCGGCAAATGGCGACGGCGCTGTGTGACCTTCCGATCATTGCCTCAGAGGCCACACTCCGAGCGATGCAAGCCTACGATGAGGAGCGCGCTCAGCGCGATTTCATCGAGGAACTGAGCGCTCGTTACCCAGATGAGGTGGAGGCCCTTGATAACCTGGAGCCAAGGAAACCCGCTATCGCGTTCAATGGGCATTTTTCGCTCTACGGAGAGCCTCGCACTTTTGAGTTCGAGGTCGTTGACGGCGCTGCGCTTGGAAGTATCTGGATTCTTGTGCCTGATGAGCACCTTCTGATCACCGGTGAGACCGTCGTGGGAGATGCGGTGCCGCCGATGGCGAACACGCCGGATTCCAAAGCTTGGCTCAACACGATGACAGCGCTGGCGCATCGTGATGAAGTCAAGTTGATTGTCCCCGGTCGCGGTCGGGCCCCGATCCGTCGAGGTGAGATTGAGCCACAACGGGAGTTTATGCGCGTGATGCGGCGGGCGGCAAGGACGCTCGCGCGCAAGTCGGGCAGCGGTCTGAGCCTCAGCCAAACGGCTCAGGAGCTGGGGCAGACATTCTTCAATGCGCAGGGACAGAAGGCGGTCAAGGAGATCAAGGCAGGGTTGAGCCATCTTGTCGCTGAGGTTGAGGCTCAGGACGTTGCCGAGGAGGAAGAGGCCGAATCATCCTCCTAGAGGTTTTCGCACAGGATACGAGGTCGCCGCTGCCTCACTTAAGGTAGTTCAACAAGTGTCGCAGAGCTGATTCGGCGGCCTCTTCGTTGTTTTCTTGCCGGGTGCCTGCGAAGTGGTGGCGCCAGCACCAAGACTCACCTGGGACGGCTAAGCCTATGTAGTAGAGGCCGATGGGTTTGTAGGCCGTGGCTCCGGTCGGACCGGCAATCCCGGTAACGCTAATTCCCACCTCGGCCCCTGTTGCGCGGCAGATGCCCTGTGCCATTTCCAGCGCGGCTTGTGTACTCACCGCGCCCCAATTCTCCAGCGTCTCGCCCCTCACACCGAGCAAGGCTCTTTTGACGTCGTCGGCGTAGGCAATGACCCCGCCCCAGAAGTAGTCTGAGCTGCCCGGAACTTGGGTGATCCGGTGTCCCAATAACCCGCCCGTGGCCGATTCCGCCACAGCCAACCGCCAATTCCTGTCTTGTAGCCTTCTGCTTACGTGCTTCACTAGCATGCCAACACCTCGCTGAAGCTATGGACTGTTCCGCGAAACGCAAAGGGCCCCAGCTCGCCCGTCACTTGCGCCGCGACAAACTAGGTTGGTATCTGCCCCCGTACCATTGAGAGGAGGGATTCTGCGCGTAGAGATGAGAGATTGTAGCACGTGCCTCCCAGGTGATCCGCGAGAGCCTGGGCCAGCCCCTTGTCGTAATCTGCGCTCTCCATATTGATCACGATGGATTTGATCTTCTCCTCTTGGATCTGCTCGGCGATATGATAGGCCTCCAGCTGAGGTGGCATATCGCCCATCGATACGTTCCCGGCCCCGTCGGTCAAAATCACGAGCAAGGGCTCAAGCTCTGGGTACCGGCGCACTTCTTTCTGTACAGTCTTATACGCCAGCCACAGACCTGCCGCAAGCGGGGTCTTGCCGCCGACCGGGAGGTTCACCAGCATCCTTTTGGCTAACTCCACGCTGTTTGTCGGGGGGAGCACCAATGTCGCATGATCCTTCTGGAAGACGATCATGCCCACGTGGTCGCGACGTTGGTAGGCGTCGGTCAGCAGTGAGAGGATCGCGCCTTTTGTGGCTTCCATCCTCTCCGATACCGCCATAGACCATGAGGCATCAACCAAAAAGACGATCAGATTGGCGGATCTCCTGACCCGCACTTTTTTGCGGAAGTCCTGAGGTTTGAGATGGAGGGCCGGATCCTCGGGACCGCCGGTATCACGATCCCGTTGGAATGGTGCTGCTGCGCGCAGTGTCGCGTCGAACGCCAGGTCTGAAGCATCCCTGGGCGACGGCTGAGAACTCACATAGCGACCACGTTTGCGCGTCGTTTGCGTGCGACTTCGCCGTCCGCCGGTTGAACGGGTCCTGCGGTCCTGGGGAGTCTCCAGTCTGCGAGGTTGGAAGACATCGCCTGCCTGGATAAACTTCCCCCCTTCCCACCACTTGCCCTCAGTGGGCCACTGGGGTACGTCTTGTTCCGAAGGTTGTAGTTGAGGGGACGACGTTGGCTCCGCTTCCTCGTCGCCGGCCTCAACTTCTACACTTTTTTTTCGCGGGCCTCCCCGGAGACCTCGCCCTCGTAGGCTAGCTTCTCACGTTCCGGTAGCGTCTCGTTGGCTCGCTCTCGAGCTGAGGCAACCATGCGATCCAGTTGGTCGATAGACGTCTGCACCTCATCGAAGGGACGCCGCTTGAGTCTGTGTGGCAATGCGAGCTCGGCGGCGAGCATAATATCACGATCCGTGAGGTGCCGCCGCCTGTCCCAGGCCGCGTGTGCTACGGCGGTCTTGAGGATGACCAGGTCACCCCGGTGACCGTCGACGCCTAGGCCGGCCATCATCTCGGCGATGGTGGCCATATCCGCCCGGGAGTAACGGACCTCTGGAAGGAGGCAGCGGGCTTCGGCGATGCGGTCCGCTAACGCCTCCTCCTGGGGCGCCCACTCTTCGTAGAATGCCTCGCCATCCTGCTCAAACGCCAGGTTGCGCTCCATAATCTCCATCCGAGCCCTGGCGTCGTGAACGCCTCCGACGTCGACACAGAGCGCGAAGCGATCGAGGAGCTGCGGACGCAGGTCGCCCTCCTCGGGGTTCATCGTGCCGACCAGGATGAAGCGCGCGGGATGTTGGAACGAGATGCCCTCACGCTCTACTGTGTTGACCCCCATCGCAGCCGCATCCAACAGAACATCCACAATATGATCATCGAGCAGGTTGACCTCGTCGACGTAGAGAATGCCTCGATTTGCGGACGCGAGCACACCGGGCTCAAAGCGCCGCTCACCCTTCTGAATAGCTCGCTCGATGTCGAGAGTGCCGACGACGCGATCTTCCGTCGCACCTACCGGCAGCTCCACAAAAGGCACCTGTCGGGTAACCGAGGGTAGGGTCTCACCTTGCTCGACACGGTCGCGGCAATTGGTGCACCAAGTCGCCGGTTGTTTCGGATCGCAGTTAAACGATCCATCGGCTACGACCTCGAGGTCCGGCAGCAGGGCAGCCAGACCGCGTGCGGCGGTAGACTTCGCCGTTCCGCGCTCACCCCGGATCAAAACCCCACCGATGCGAAAGTTGATGGCGTTGAGGATAAGCGCTCGCTTCATCCTTTCCTGGTTGACGATTGCAGTGAAAGGAAAGACTAAACGTTGATTATCAGTCACAAGTCCTCCTTGAGTTTCAGAACTGTCCCTATTATACCGCTAAGATCCGACTCGACCTTCAGGACGTGTGATCGAGGACGGGAGTCCTCAGAAAGGCGCCATCGCTCTAGCGCCGAGTTTGCCCCCGCTCCATTTCGAAACGGATCTTGGGAAAACGTTCCTTAACCGACCATTAACGTAACGTTGAAGCGTCGATAACAGTCACCAGCTATACTACGCTTGGGTAGGCAGATGGCAAGCAGCGCCGTGTCGATTTTTCATATACTTTTCTCTGTTTCTTCTGGTAGAATGTATATCTGGATATTGGGTGTGGTGAATAGCGAAGATGGATTGCACTATGGTTAAGAAATCTGGGAAAATACAGTCGCGCTTTCAGGAAAGTGGCAGCCGTTCCGGCGTAGATATCTGGCGCTCGCTGATTCATCGTCAGTTGTCGTCATTGCTCAATGACACCGCGGAGATTCTCTTCGACGATAACTCCAAGTTCATCTTCTTCAGTGACTGCCATCGCGGCGACAGAGGTCGAACCGATGCGTTTGCCGTGAATGAGTTATTGTTCCTTCGTGCACTCAAGCATTACTTTCAGAGTGGTTTCACGTATATCGAGGTGGGTGATGGCGATGAGCTCTGGCAGGATTTTCGATTCCGTGATGTGCTGCAATCGCACCGGCCCATCTTCGATATGCTGCACCGTTTCGACCTTCAGGAGCGACTCCACCTCATTATGGGCAACCATGATATGCCCCGTCGTGACGGTGCCCGCCACAAGGACGGTATCGAGCTGGTGAAGGGGCTTACCCTTCGTCATCGGCAGACGAATCAGCGGATCCTTGTGACACATGGTCATCAAGCGGATCTCATGAGCAATTGGCTGGCGCCTTTGAGCCGCCAGCTAGTCCGTCACTTTTGGCGCCATGTGCAAACCTGGAAGCTTGTTCGCAAGATCGGGTCTGATCGCGCTCACGGATTCGTCAAGCATATCGAACGCCGTATCCTGAGT
>JBNGDU010000434.1:0-5818 GCA_049975025.1 Anaerolineae bacterium | reverse complement strand
GGGATGTTGGGTCACTGTGCTGGAAATTTCAGCAGGCTGACGCTTAAGCCTCTTCTGGCTGGTTGATGTCTGCTGTGTAAAGACAGCCTCGACGTGGCTTACCAACGCGTCGAGGCTGTTTACGTATATCGTGACATAGGAGGATACGTGATGAAGGTCCTGATTGTAAGCAGTTCCCATAGACTGATGACCTCTCTGGTGGTGTATTTCGCCGCCGCCGGGTATGAGGTCTTAACAGCCACCAATACCGTTGCCGCGCTGGGGATGATTATGGGAGAAGAGCCGGACTTGGTCATCCTGGAGCTTGATGAACGCGGCCCCGATGCCTGTTGGCAGATTCGGAGTGTGTCGCAGGTACCCCTGATTGCGCTATGCGCGGGATCAGAAACTGAGCGTATTATGGCGCTCTATCGGGGCGCGGATATCTGCTTGGCGATGCCCGTTGACTACGAATCGCTTCTGGCGCATAGCCGAGCCTTGCTGCTTCGCGAGCATCGTGAATGGTTACCGCTCAGCGTGCAAATGAAGGACCCGTGGCTAGCGACCGGATGAACTTGGGTGGCATGAGATAGCCGGACTTGCCGACCTCTCTTCCTGCGCATTCTCCGGAAGCTCACCCGAGGTCTGAGCGGCGTTTTGTGCTACCATGTTGTAAAGACTTAACGTCGGAAGGGAGATGCAATGGAAAGCACACGCAAACGTCGTAAGTCTGTCTATCTAATCTTGATCGTGCTGGCGATCATTTTCACGATGGCCTGCTCGATTATTCCGTCAGCGCCGGAAGCAGGTGTGGCCGATACGACGGCAGAGATCACCGTCCAGCCGAGTCCGGAGGCGAGCGAAGAGGAGAGCCCGCCTGTCCTCGAGACCCCGGCGCCGCCGATCGTGGTAGCTTCGGAGGCCGAGGGTCTTCAGGAGACGCTGACGCGCCTCTACCGGGAGATCAATCCCTCGGTCGTCTATATCGTTGTCTCGACCGGGAGCCGCGACTTCACCGCACCTCTGGGCAGCGGAAGCGGGTTCGTCTTCGCTCAGGACGACGAGGGCGCTTATATCGTTACCAACGACCACGTCGTCGCGCCCGGTTCTCGGTATGAGGTCGTCTTCGCCACCGGTGACCGGCAGCGCGGTGAGGTGATCGGGTCCGATCCCGACAGCGATCTCGCCGTCGTGAAAATCGAAGACCTGCCTGAAGGTGTGGCGCCTTTGGCGCTGGGCGATGGCGCGAGCCTCGCCGTAGGGCAGTTGGTTATCGCCATCGGCAATCCGTTCGGCGAGCAGGGCTCGATGTCGTTGGGCATCATCAGCGGGCTGGGGCGGAGTCTTCCGTCTCAGCGTATGACGGCCTCCGGCAGCACCTATTCGCTGCCGCAGGTCATCCAGACCGACGCCCCGATCAACCCCGGCAACTCCGGCGGCCCGCTGCTCAATCTGGATGGCGAGGTGATCGGCGTCAACGCTGCCATCGCCACGACGACAGGGATCAACTCCGGTGTCGGCTTCTCGATCCCGGTTGACGTCGTGGAGCGGATTGTGCCCAGTCTGATCGAGGACGGCGAGGTCGTCTATCCCTTTATGGGGCTGACCTTCGACGGTGAGGTCTCGCTGGACGAGATGGAAACCTACGGCGTCTCCCAGACGCAGGGAGCGTACGTGCTTGAGGTCTCACCGGGCAGTCCCGCCGCCGAGGCCGGCCTGGTCGGAGCTGATCCGGATACGCTTCGCGGTGGCGACTTGATCGTCGCCATCGACGACCGACCGGTTGGAGATTTCTCCGACCTGAACACCTATCTGGTCCTCGAGACCGAGGTAGGGCAGACGATCGACCTCACGGTGCTGCGCGGCGACGAGAGGCTGGTGCTGCCGCTGACCCTGGGCGCGCGCCCCTAGCGAACGTCTGAATCGCATAATCGAAGTTGGGCCATCGTATCGCGCTGGACACGTCGCTGAACTGCTAAAGGCAAGCGACACTCGCCGATTGACGTTCGGTTGGTGTCGCTTGCCTGTCGCTTCCCGTGCTGCGTGTTCCTTCGAGAGCAACCGGTAACCGATAACTGGCAATCCCTAGACGGCGGGGACGTGCCGCTGGAAACTGATAACTGTCGTTATCCCCAGATCTCGCGCATCTCCTCACTGCTCTCCAGGAGCTCATCAAGCGTCCCTTGGGCCTCGATGCGCCCGTCCTTGAGCACCAGGATGTGATCGGCCCGCCGCAGCGCGGGGCGGCGGTGTGACACGACCAGGCAGGTGGCGTCGCCGTCGTTGCCCGCTCGCGCGAAGACGTTGTGCCACAGAATCTGCTCCGTCTCGATATCCAGGGCGCTGGATAGGTCGTCGAAGACGAGCAGTTCGGGCTCCCGCACGAACATCCGCGCGGCAGCCGTTCGCTGGCGCTGTCCGCCGGAGAGGCGGACGCCCTTCGGCCCGATGAGTGTCTCCAATCCCTTCGGCATGCGCTCGACGTCAGGCGCCAGTGCCGCCAACTGAATCGCTCGGGTCAAGTCCACCTGGTCCTCCGGCAGGCCCATCAGGATATTGTCGCGCAGGCTCTCGCTGAAGAGGTGTGGGATCTGGGCCGTGTAAGCGCTGTGCGGCGGAACGAAGAACGAGGCCGGGGCGGCGACCGTCGCGCCGTTCCAGAGGATGGTGCCCTCTTCGGCGGGCAGCAAACCCAATACGGCGCGCAGCAGCGTCGTCTTCCCCGCGCCGATTCGACCGGTGATGACGATGAAGTCCCCGCGGTTCATCGAGAAGCTGATGTCCTCGATGCCAAAGGGCGCGCCATTGCCGTTTGTCTCGTAGTGGTAGGTGAGACCCTGCACGACGAGCGAGCTGAGTCGGTCCTCATGGCTTCTTTCCGGTAGGGTTAACGTGGGCAACTCATCCCGCAGATAGATCGGTTGATGGGTGACCAGCATCTCACTGGCCTCGGCGTCGCTCACGGGCGAAGCGTCGTCGCCCTGCATCAGCCTCAACAAGCGCTTGAAGGCCACCCCGGCCTGCTTGAATCGCGTCGTGAATCCCCCGGCCTCCACGATCAACATCGTGAAGCTGTCCAGGCAGGTGACGAAGAAGGCGAAGTCGCCGATCGTGAAGGTGTCATCGCGGATGGCGCCGGCGACCAGCATCAGGATGAAGCCGGTGCTCAAGGTGCCTGCCTCCTCGCACATGGAGTAGAGCACCTGATTGAGCGATCGGTCGCGCACGATCGCGTGCTGGCGCTTCTTTGCGAGCGTGTCCACGTGCGATGCTGCGTGGCTTTCCGCGCCCGCCACCTTCAGCGCCTGCACGGCGCCCAGGATCTCGGTCAGCGCACCGCTGAATCGCGACGTCGCGGCGCGGCTGATCTGACGATACCGTTCGGCGTGGGTGGCCATGACGCGCGAGATCAGGATGACGACGACCAGCGGGGTCAGCGATAGCAGGGCGATTCCCGCGTGGATGCTGATCATCAACCCAAGGGTGATCAACGTGTAGGTCATAATCGCGATTTGGTCCGCGATCCAGGCCATCGTGTTTTCGATCTCGGCCACGTCGTCGCGGATGGTGTTGAGCGCCTCGCCGGGCGCGCCCGGAATGGCCTTCGCCCCGGGCCGGCTTAGGATGTGCGCCAGCAGGTTGCGGCGTAATAGCGAGCCCACGGTGAACTTCTGGCGCGCGCTGACTACAGCCCCGGTGCCGATGGTCAGGATATGAAATGCCCGGGTCACCAGCACGAAGACGACGACGCCGGTCACGCCGAACCGGAAGGGTCGGTCGCCGGTCAGGGTGTCGAAGAAGAGCTTTGTCGCGATGCGGGGCGTCAGCTCCATAATATGGATCACCAGCCATATCCCGAGGTAAGCCGCGGACCAGCCGGGCTTGTAGGCGATCAAGCGCCAGACCATCTGTCCCGTGCTCAGTGCGGCGCCCGCCGCGCGGTCAGCGACCGTGCCGAGCGTGGATTTCTGTGTCGTAGCTGTCATCGTCTGCCTCCCCTTAAGCAAGTACGTCTTGCAACCCCGTCTGCAGGAGATGGTAGAAGTGTGAATCAGGGTTCGTCGCGAGCTCAACACGCCCGCCCATTTCGCGGATGCGACCGTCCTCCAGGATCATGATCTCGTCGGCGCGCTGGATGGTGTTGAGGCGGTGGGCGATGACCACGCCGGTCCGGTCCTGTAGCAGCATATCGACGGCCCGCTCGATGAGTCGTTCCGTGGCGGGATCCAGCCGGGACGACGCCTCGTCTAGGATCACGAGATCGGGCTCGGCGAGGAAGACTCGTGCGAAGGCCAGGAGTTGGGCTTCGCCGGCGGAGAGCCCGCTACCTCCGGAGCTGAGTTCGGTGTCCAAGCCTTCAGGCAGGCCGGACAGCCACTCGCCGAGGCCCAACTGGGCCAGCACTTGTTTGATCTTCTCGTCGGAGATCCCCGGATCGAAGAGGGCCAGGTTGTCGCGCACGCTGGCTTGGAAGAGCTGTACCTCTTGGGTGACCATTCCCACGCGTTGGCGAATCTCATGTAGGGGTAGCTCGGTCAGCGAGAATCCGTCTAGTCGAACCTGGCCCTCGGTGGGATCGTAGAGACGCAACAGGAGCCGTGCGAGCGTCGTCTTCCCACTCCCGGTCCTCCCCAGCAGACCCAGGACGCGACCAGGTGCGACATCGAACGTGAGGTTGTGAAGGACCCGTGTATCGGCGTCGACGTTGGCGTCGACTTCGGCGCCGGCATATTCCGCGCTCGCCGTCTCTATCTGACCCTTGGCCTCACTTGCGGTCGAGACGGTCTCAGACATCTCCAGGGCGTCCTCGTAGGCGAAGGAGACGTCGTTGAAGGCGACCGAGAGCGCATTCTTCGGCAAGGGACCGCCGGTGCCGTCGGCAAGTCCGGACTTGAGATCGAAGAGGGCTTGGATGCGGTTGATACCCGCTTCAGCGTGCTGCAGGTCGACGATCTGCCAGCGGATCTCGGCGACCTGGCTAAAGAGCAGGCCCATGTAATCCCCGAGGAGATAGACCTCACCGATGGTCAGCAGCCCGCGGAAGAAGTAGTATCCCGGCAGTGCGTAGGAGAGCACCTCCCCGGCGGCCACGAGCGCGGCGTTGGTCATCCAGCCGGAGTACGCAGCCAGGCTGGCGTTGCGGTTGATGGGCAGCCACCGCCGGAAGAACTCGTAGAGGCGATGCATCACGTAACCCACGGCGCCGTTGGCGCGGATGTCCTCGGTGCCCGAGAACTGCTCGCCAAGGAAGCCGTAGAACTGGGCCTGCACCTCGTGCAGCTTGGTCCAGAAGGGTGTGATGATGTTGCGCAGGCGCGTCAGGATCAGCAGCCCGGTGACGGCGTAGACGGTGTAGGCGAGCCCGTACTGCCAGCCCTGCTGGAAGATCAGAATCAGGACCCCGATGGCCAGGACGCCGTTGCCGACCACGCTGATGACGAAGCGGGAGAAGAAGTTGGAGAGCGCGTCGACGTCGGTGTCGATGCGCTCCGTCAACTCACCGGGCCGGTGGGCCTTGTGAAAGGTCATATCGAGCCGCAGGCAGTGACGCAGCAGGTCCAACCTCAGCGCGTTGGTCGCTGTCCATGCGACGGTCTCGCCGACGTAGACGCTGACGACGGTCAGGATTTGCGTCGCAGCGGCGATGCCGAAGAAGAGCGCGGCGCGACCCAGGAGGTCGCGGACCGGGGCACCGGCGACGGCCTGGTCCAGGAACCCCCTCACGATCTGTGGGTTGATCAGCCGGAACGCGATTTTCAAACCGAGCAGCCCGCCCAATAGCGCCATGCGCCCTTTCTGGGGACGTAGGTAGGTCTGAAGCAAAGCCCAGTATCTCTTG
>JBNGDU010000433.1:0-5825 GCA_049975025.1 Anaerolineae bacterium | reverse complement strand
TCATGCCTCCAGTGTATCACAAGGAGGCGCTTAGTAAAACGAGTCCGAATCAGTAGTTGAACTGAGGATCACGCGTGGGCGGAGGCCTACGCCTTAAATGAGGACTACGCTTGGGGTTCGGACTAACTTGGTTTGACAGCAAGCTCCTTGCAGACTTCGAGCGTGGGACCTAACGGGACGGTCTACTGGGGCACGGGGTCGGGCCTGTGCCCCAGTAGCCATGGGGGCGCTTTGGGGCTTTGAGCCCCTTGACAGCGGAGGTGGTTTCGCCATTCAGCGGCTTTCGGTAGCGATGGGACTCCGCAGACGCGGGGCTCAAAGCCCCCCGCGCGGCCGGAAATCAGGCTTGACAACTACTGAGCCCATACTATAATTTCGATAGTTAATATCGGCGGTCTTAGACCGTCTAGACTCCCGCAGGAGACACGCAAGCGATGTTGTTAGAGATTCGGGACATCAATCGGAATCAGAATAATAACAATAATCCCGGCGTGCGCCTGTGGGAGGGTCGATCCTAGCACGAAGTCAGCTTAACGAGAGATCCAAGCCACGGGCGCACGCAATTGCCCGTGGTTTTTTGCATCCACACCATATCAGGCCACGGGCAAGCGTGAGAGCCCGTGGTTTTTGTTTAGGTACATCAAGGGGGAGGTGTCGGATGGACAAACGTACGCATAGTTGTGGTGCGCTGCGCCTGGATGATTCGGGCCGGCGGGTGGTGTTGATGGGATGGGTGCGCACGCGCCGTGACCACGGTCATCTGGTCTTTCTGGATCTCTGGGATCGGGAGGGGGTGACGCAGATCGTAGCCGATCCGCAGACCGCGACCGCGGCTTATGCTGTGGCGCGTGAGCTTCGAGATGAGTACGTCATCGCAGTAGAGGGCACCGTGAAAGCGCGCCCGGGCGGCACCGAGAACCCGGCCCTGGACACCGGAGAGATCGAGGTTGCGGCGGAGCGGATCGAGGTGCTCAACACGACATCCCCTCTGCCCTTTCCGGTGGAGGATGCGCCGAATGTAGACGAGACGGTGCGCTTCCGCCACCGATATCTGGACCTGCGGCGGGCGGCGATGCAGCGCAACTTCCGGCTTCGGCATCAGGTGCTCAAGGGACTTCGGGACGCCCTGGATGCTGAGGACTTCCTGGAGGTCGAGACGCCGATATTGACTCGCAGCACGCCCGAGGGCGCGCGGGACTATCTGGTGCCCAGTCGCATCCATCTCGGCGAGTTCTACGCCCTGCCGCAATCTCCCCAGCAGATGAAGCAATTGCTGATGGTGGCGGGTATGGATCGCTATTACCAGGTCGCTCGCTGCTTCCGCGACGAGGACCTCCGGGCCGACCGCCAACCTGAGTTCACCCAACTGGACCTGGAGCTGAGTTTCGTGGACCAGGAGGATGTGCTAGCGCTCGTGGAAGCGGTGGTCGTAGAGGTCATCGGCGCCGTGGCGCCTGATAAACACCTGACGGCACCCTTTCCACGCATGACCTATGACGAGGCCATGGCCCGATATGGCACGGACAAGCCGGATTTGCGCTTTGGACTCTCATTTGTGGACTGTACGGAGATTCTGGGCGCCAGTGACGTCCGGATCTTCCAGGCCGTCGTTGAGGCTGGTGGAGTGGTCAAGGGCTTCCGCGTGCCGGGCGAGGGCGCGACGCCGGAGGCAGAGTTGGAGCCGTTGCAGACGCTGAGCCAGGAGTTGGGAGCCCAGGGCGTTATCTGGCTGCGGGTGGTCGGGGGACGCGTGGAGGCGCCTGTGGCCCGGCATCTCGGCGCGAGAGAGCATCGCGCTCTGATCCAAGCTTTCGGCGCCCAGGACGGCGATCTGTTGCTCGTGGTAGCCGATGCGCCTGAGATCGTCAACCGGGCGCTGGATGCCCTGCGGCGAGAGATTGGCGATCGTCTGGGGCTGACTGACCCCGATACCCTTGCCCTTGGCTGGATCACCGACTTTCCGCTCTTCAAGTGGGATGCCGAGGAACAGCGGTGGGATGCGGAGCACCATCCCTTCACCAGCCCAAAGCCGGAGGATCTCCCCCTGTTGGCATCGGACCCTGGCGCCGTGCGTGCGAGTTGTTATGATCTGGTCTGCAACGGGTGGGAATTGGGCTCGGGCTCGATCCGCATACACCGGCGGGAGCTGCAGGCGCGAATTCTGGATCTGCTGGGCTATACACCTGCCGAAGCAGAGGCCGGCTTCGGTCATCTGATGGCGGCCTTTGAGTATGGCGCGCCGCCGCACGGGGGGATCGCGCTGGGGATAGATCGGCTGGTTGCGATCTTAGCCGGCTCCGATACCATACGAGATGTGATCGCCTTCCCGAAGACGCGTCAGGCGACCGATTTGACGATGCGAGCGCCGGCGCCCGTGGAGAGGGCTCAGTTGGAAGCTATCCATATCCAGGTGGTCACGCCCAGAGGCCATCCGGTGCGCATCTGAAAAGAACACATGCTTACCAGGTATACGCGTTTCCAGGGAGGAGTATTGCTATGACGCCAGAGGAGACGAGGGAGTCCCATCGCCTCATCGATCGAGATCAGGTGCAACATATCGCGTTCCTGATTCGTCTCGCCTTAACCGATGACGAGATAGAGACGTTCAGTGAGCAGCTGAGTACGATCGTCGATTACTTCGACCGCTTGCAGGAGGTCGATGTAGAGGATGTGCCCCCCTATCGTCAGCGACCGATGGGACGCGCAGCGTTACGTGAGGACGTTGTTCAGCCGTCGATGTCCCGAGAGGATTTCCTGGCGAACGCGCCCAAACAGCAGGACGGCTACGTCAAGGTCTCGGTTGTCCTGGACGTGCCGGATGGGAGCTGAGGGTACAGCGATGGAACTCTACGAACTGACCGTTCAACAGGCGCACGAGCTGCTCACAGCGGGTGAGATCACGTCGGTGGAGCTCACGCGCGCGGTATTGGAGCGTATTGAGGACGTGGACCCAACGGTGAGGGCTTACGTCACCGTGAGTGAGGAGGCCGCGCTCGAGGAGGCCGCGCAAGCCGACGCGCGCCTCGAGGCGGACGACGATGTGACGCCCTTGACCGGCATACCCTACGGGGTCAAGGACTGTCTGTCGACCACGGGCGTGCGCACGACGTGCTCGTCGCGGATTCTCGAGAACTACGTGCCCCGTTACGACGCGACGGTGATCTCACGCTTGCGGGACGTCGGGGCGGTGCTGGTGGGCAAGCAGAACATGGACGAGTTCGGCATGGGATCCTCCTGCGAGAACTCGGCCTTTTTCAACACCCGCAATCCCTGGGACCTTGATCGGGTGCCGGGCGGTTCCAGCGGAGGCTCCGCGGCAGCCGTGGCGGCCGACATGGGGCTCTTCGCGCTGGGTGAGGACACCGGCGGGTCGGTGCGGATGCCGGCGGGTTTCTGCGGTGTGACCGGTTTGAAACCCACCTACGGCCGCGTCTCCCGCTATGGTCTGATCGCCCTGGCCTCCTCCTTCGACAGCATAGGGCCGCTCACTCACGATGTGCGTGATGCCGCACTGGTCATGCGGGCGATCGCGGGTCATGACCCCAACGACAGCACTTCACTGACCGCTGAGGTGCCGGACTACGTCACGGGATTGACCGCAGACGTGGCGGGGATGAGACTCGGAATTCCGGTTGAGTACTTCGCCAAGGGCATCGACCCCGATGTGGCGTCGACCATCCGGGTGGCGATCGACCACCTGTCCTCGCTTGGCGCCGAGATTCGCGAGGTCTCCCTGCCCCATACAGATTACGCGATCCCGATCTACTATCTGATTCTGACGGCGGAGGCCAGCGCTAACCTGGCGCGGTTCGATGGCGTCCGGTTTGGGCTCTCCTATCCGCCACAGGATGGATCGGAGGCCGTCGACATTATCGAGCGCTACCTTCTCACGCGGGGGCATGGCTTCGGCGACGAGGTCAAGCGGCGGATCATGTTGGGGACCTTCGCCCTCTCCTCTGGGTACTACGATGCTTACTACCTTCGTGCGCAGCGTGTGCGTACGCTGTTGCGCCAGGACTTCGAGCGAGCCTTCGAGGAGGTCGACGCGCTCATCGCGCCGGTGAGCCCAACCACGGCGTTCAGGATCGGCCAGAAGATCGACGATCCGCTGCAGATGTACCTCTCGGATATTCACGTGGTGGCGGCCAACCCTGGCGGCGTCTGCTCGCTCGCCGTGCCCTGTGGCTTCTCGGACGGCATGCCGGTCGGGATGCAGATTATCGGCCCGCCGCTCGGTGAGCCCGCCGTCTTCCGCGTGGGGGCCGCTTACCAGGCGACGACCAACTGGCACACGTTCAAGCCGCAACTAGGCGCGTAGGGGGCGATATCATGAACGACAGCAAGTATCAACCCGTCATCGGTATGGAGATCCACGCCGAGCTGCGGACCGACTCCAAGATGTTCTGTGGCTGTGCCGTGGTCGATACAACGGTCGCGGAGCCCAACACGGCGATCTGTCCGGTCTGCACCGGACTGCCCGGCGCGATGCCCGTGGTCAACAAGCGCGCTGTGGAGCAGGCGATGATGGTGGGCCTGGCGCTGAACTGTGAGATCAACGAGTTCAGCAGCTTCGCCCGCAAGAACTACTTCTATCCCGATCTGCCGAAAGGGTACCAGATCTCACAGTTCGACTTCCCCCTGGCCACGAACGGCTGGATCGAGGTCGAGACCGACGAGGGCGAGCGGGTGCGCGTCGGCATCCGGCGTGCCCATATGGAAGAGGACACCGCGAAGAGCTACCATACCTCGGCGGGCCGGACGGGCGAGGAGGCCTACACCCTGATCGATTTCAACCGGTCGGGAGTGCCGCTGCTGGAGATCGTCTCCGAGCCGGACATGCACTCCGTCGCCGAGGCTCACGCCTATGCCACGGCGATACGCGAGATACTTCGCTATCTGGAGGTCAACACCGGGGATATGGAGAAGGGCGTACTGCGCTTCGAGGCCAACGTCTCGGTGCGACCGCGCGGCAGTGATACGCTCGGCACGCGGACCGAGATCAAGAACCTGAACAGCTTCCGCGCCCTGACGCGGGCAGCTGAGTACGAGATCGAGCGCCAGATCACGGTCCTGGAATCGGGCGGCGAGATCGTTCAGGAGACCCTGGGTTGGAACGAGGCGCTCGGGGTGACCTTCTCTCAGCGTGGCAAGGAGCACGCCCACGACTACCGCTACTTCCCGGAGCCCGACCTGCCGCCCCTTAAGGTGGACGAGGCTTGGGTCGATGAGGTTCGAGTGGCGTTGCCGGAGCTTCCCGGCGCGAAGCTGGCTCGCTTTGTTGCCACCTACGGGCTTCCGGCGCACGATGCGCGCCTTCTGGTCTCAGAGCGCCCCTTGGCTGATTACTTCGAGGCGACGGTGGAGGCCTACGACGGCGACCCCACCTCAATCAGCAAGTGGATCGTCGGAGAACTGGCCTACCTGATGAACCGTGAGGGGGTCGGCATCGAGGACGTGCGCGTCCGACCCGCGGCGCTTGCCCATCTGGTGAGCCTGGTGGACAAGGGCACGATCAATCAGAACAGCGCCAAGGACGTTCTGGGCGAGATGTTCGAGACCGGCAAGGCGCCGGATGCGATCGTCAAGGAGAAGGGGCTGGTCCAGATCTCCGACGAGGATGCCTTAGCTCAGGTCGTCGATCAGGTGCTCGCAGAGAACCCCGATGAGGTCCAGAGTTACATCGAGGGGAAGACCTCGGTGATCCAGTGGTTTATGGGGCAGGTGATGCGCCTCACCCGAGGCCGCGCCCAGCCCCAGACGGTGTTGCAGCTTCTGCGCGAGAAGCTGGAGGCGCGGTCGTAGGGAAAACAAGAGTCAAGAGGCAA
>JBNGDU010000432.1:0-5843 GCA_049975025.1 Anaerolineae bacterium | reverse complement strand
GCGGGGTGTCCGCGCACGGGGGTTCGATCCTCGTAGGACAAACTCTCAGCGGAACATCTCCCGAGTCGGTCGAGAGGTGCCACCGCATCGCGGGATTCGCCCCCGTCAAAGATGACGTGGCGCATCCCCACAGGGGCTTCGACCTACGCTCCGGACAACCCGCAGACTTAGGCGCGCGCGAAGGCGCGGAAAGGGTTCTCCCGCGTCAACAGCCGGATCGTGGCATCGTCCACCCCGGACGCCCGCAGCTTGGGCAGAAACGTCTCGCTGATGTAGGTGAAGGGACGGGGTGTGCCGCCCCCAGGCTGCACCGGATCATACCAACCACGATCGTGACTCAGAAGCAACTGCCGCTCATAGCCCAGACCCAGCATCCGATGAATGTGCTCGACGAAGACCTCGTCGGAGAACCCCTCACTGCCGATGGCATCGTACTCGATCCAGGCCCCACGCTGCGCCGCCGCCTCGTGGAGCGTGATGTCGGGCTCGGCCTGGGTATGGATCCAGATGAACCGCTCCGCCGTATAGCCGGCGGACTCGATGAGGTCCAACTGATCCATGACCACGCGGCCCCGGATGGTGTGGCTCCCGATCACGGCGCCTGTCTCAGCCGCGGCCGCAGCGGCAGCCCTGAGGACCTTCCGCTCGCACGACGTCATGCCGTCGTCGCCCGCGCTCAGTTTGATCCACGCCGCGCGGACGCCCGTTTCTTCGATCTGATCCCGGAGCTCGCCGAGCATCCACGTGCACACCTCGGACTCAGTGGCTTCCCGAACCCACGCCGGTATCCACGGCTCACGGTACACGCCGGTGGGCATCACGACGGCCATGCCGGCTGCCTTGGAGACGGTCAACACCAGATCCGCCCGCCGCCCCACCCCGAGCGGGGTACAGACGACCAGCACGCCCACCCCGGCAGCCTGGGCACGGCTGAGCTCCGGCGCCATCAACCCGACTACCTCGGCGGGATCCACCGCGTCGGGGGCCGCCTCGTCCGGCGGCCTCAGGTCGACGAAGATGTGCTCGTGGGGCAGTATCAGGCCCGGCGGCAGTGTCGCCGACGTCATCTCACCAAGCGTGGTGATCAGGCGCTTGCTGCCGATCTCGTCCGATTTCATGATCTAGACACCTTCCTTTGCGCTGTCGCCGCGCCGCGTGTGCGCGACGATGAACGCGAATATCACAGCATCCAGCACAATCGCCGCTATGATAGCAAAGACCGTCACCCGCGGCCCCACCGACTCGAAGAGCTGTCCAATCAACCACGGCACCGTCATGCCGCCCAGGCTGCCGCCGACGAAAAACCCACTGGTCACCGTGCCGGTGATCGTCGTGTGGCGCTCCGCCAGCGAGATGGTCGTCGGGAAGATCGAGGCCATCCCCAGACCGGCTCCGAAGGTGCCGGCCCAGGTGATAAGCTCAGAACCAGGCCAGAGCAGCAGCGCCACAATGCTGACCAGGCAGACCATCAGATCACCCGCCAGCACCTGCCGAGGTGAGAAACGGGCCGCCAGCGGGATCGAGAGCAGGCGTCCCACCGTAAGGGCGCCCCAGAACGCCGACGTCAGATAGGCCGCCGTCGCCGTGTCCCCCATGCCGGTGGCCTTCGAGTATGTCGCGATCCAACCCCCGAAGCTGCCCTCGGCGCCCACGTAGAGAAAGAAGAAGAGCGCGACCCATACTACGAGTTGAGCATCAATTCCGGAGGATCGCACCGATGCCCGCGGTGACGCCCCGGTCCCGGCATCGAGCGCCGGTGGCGCCGGTTCCTCGTGGTTGGGCGCCTTGGGGCTCGGCAGGCGCGAGATGCCCGCTGCCACCGGCAGAATCAGGAAGGCCAGCACCCAGTAGGCCCACCGGATGCCGCCCGTTATCAGCACCGCCTGAGCGATGATGATCGGCGATATGAAGGCCCCCACGCCGAAGAAGAAATGGAGCGCGTTCATGTAGGGATCCACCTCGTCGCCGTGCAGCCAGACCAGCAGCGTGTTGCCCCCGACATCGAGCCCCCCCTGGAAGACAGCTAGTAAGAAGATCGCGCCAATCAACAGCCAGAGTGCCGGCACCAACGGGACCACCACCATGAGGACAGCTGTCATCACCAGCATCGTCACCATAACCGGATGAGGCTTGACCGTATCGTAGAGCCGCCCTCCGATCAAGGATCCGGCGAGATAGCCAAGTCCCTTAGCCGTGAAGACGTAGCTGATGCTGGTGAGGCTTGCGCCAACGTGGGCAGCCAGGTCGGTGAGCGTGGGTCCTAAGGATGCATAGGCGAGACCGAGGGCCACAAAGGCGACGAAATAGCCGGCTGTGGTGACCTTGCGCGTAGACCACCGATCACGCCGAAGGCTAAGAGACTGTGATGGCATAGGGACTCCTGTCGTTAAACCTGCTCCTGCAGTCGAGTAGACCCTCACAAGATACCGGGTTCGCCGCTAACTGTCAACTCCACCGGCAGATGTAGGTAGGGTAGTTGCGGCTGGAAAGGAGACGCCATCACCGTACTGGCTCTGACTCGAAGATGCGGATTTCCTGCAGCCTGAGATCTTGCATCGCGTTAGCTCCTCGGATATAATGAGAATGCATCTAGCCCGCTCCGCATTGCACTCTCTCTTTTTCCCAGCATCGATCTCCGGAGAACCACTGAAACCTTGCTGCACGTGGATGTGTCATCAAGATAGCACTGTCTCGCTGGTTACACCGAGAGAGGAGCGCTCAAGGCGCCCAAGACGAATGATGCGACCGATGACCGACAGGATTCCGTCGTAGCAGCTGCGAATCATAGGGGGTCTGCCACTCAACCAGTGCGCGGAAATCGGAGTCCGCTTGCTTGCTCCGAGAAGTGGCGAAGCGAGGAGCCGCACCTAGCGCACGGCTCCGCATTCGAGGTAAGGCACCTTGTTCCCTTTCCGGATGGAGAGTCGGTCGTGGATCTCATCGATGAGGTGACCTCCACAAAGCCATAGAGGAGAGCAGAGATGACAACCAGTTACCTCAGGAGATTCGCCCTTTTCCAGCGTGACGTCCGTCTGTATCTGATCAGCTTAACGATTGCCCTCTTCGTCGTCGGCATCTGGGGCGTGCTCTTCAACCTACTGCTGGTACGGCTTGGTTACGGCCCTGAGTTCGTGGGACTGGTCAGCGCAGCCGGCTCGCTTGTCTACGCGGTGTCCTGCTTGCTGTCCGGCGCGATGGCCAAGTGGCTGGGGAGTCGCCGGATGATCACCTTCGGCTTCTGCCTTGGCACCCTGGCCACGGTGATGGCGGGTTCGGGACAGTTCGTGCCACGCACCCTGCAGTCAGGATGGCTCGTGATCTGCAGCCTCTGCGGGTGGGCTGCCTTCGCGATGTACTACAGCAACGGCATTCCGTTCCTGATCCAAGCTACATCGAAGGAGGAGCGCAACCACGCCTTCTCCGTGCGGGGAGCGCTGATGCCTCTGACGGGATTCCTCGGCGGTGTCCTAGGCGGCGTCATGCCGGGCCTTCTGCGAAGCGCATTCGGCAGCCTCTCCGGACTCTCCCCGGATCACCCGAGTCCTTACAGCTATTCGCTCCTGCTGGCAGGGGCGGCTAGCCTCCCTGCGATCGTGGTCATGCTGACTACTGACAAGGTCGGTGCCTGGGACAGCGGCGAGGCTGAGGACAGGACAGACGCCATCCCACTGGGGGTCATTGGGTTCGTGGCATTCTTCTGTCTGGTCTACATGGTAGGACAACGGGCTGCCTTCACCTTCTTCAATATCTACCTCGATCTTGATCTTGAGGTATCGACTGCGCAGATCGGGGTCCTGCTGGCCTTAGCGAAGCTCGTCGCTGCGCCTGCGGCGTTGGCCTTTCCAGTGTTGGCCAAACGTATGGGCGAGGACCGCACCCTAATCGCCGCGACCGTGGGTGTCGCGGTGAGTCTTGCGTTCCTAGCTCTCGTGCCTCATTGGAGCGCCGCAGCGCTAGGCCTCGCAGGCACCGTCGCGTTGGGGACGGTCGCGACCACGTCGGTTGTGGTCTATAGCCAGAAGCTCGTGACACAGGAGTGGCAGAGCGTCATGTCCGGCGCGCTGACAATGGCTATAGGACTCGGGATCACGAGCAGCACGCTTGCCGGCGGCTACGTGATCGAGGCCTTTGGCTACCGCCCTCTCTTCGCAGCGGGCGCGGTCACGACGGTTGCATCCGCAGGGCTCTTCTGGGCGTATTTCCGTGTGCCGCGCGGTGAGCTCGCGCAGTCTGCCCCGGAACCGGCAGCGTTCGCCGTAGACTGAGCGACCGGACGTAGTTCACATTTGCAGATTCCCAAGTGCTAGCAGATCAAGCCAGCGGCATCCTTTGGGCATCGCGCCTGGCAGGTCAACGCCGGCGTTCAACCCACAGTCGCCGAGTCGCAAACACGTTTTGAGTTGTCTGAGAGGAGACTAGAATGTCGACAGAAGCACGTGTGGAGGGGGAATTCAGCATGCCCAGGTCGACGCCACCCTACGGACCGCCACCCTATGTGTACGAGGGCAACCGGATCGTGAACGTCCTACTGAGAACAACGCCCAAAACGCTTCAAGCGCTGGTCCCATCCCCCATGACACCCAACGACGAGGGATTGCTCTTCGTCTCGTCGCCCAACTGAACATCGTATGTCCAAGCAAGCTCAGCTATCAGGAAGCCGGCGGGTGTGTTCACGGTCGGTGGCTTCACCCTTGGCTTCAAGGATGTCGTCTATGACTATCTCGCAGAAGATGAATAGCGCCGGCGCTTCTTCTCGAGTGAGGACGGATCACAGCCCATCGCGGATCTTGGTGCCGGACACACCCGAGACGATAGCTGAGTCTGAGGCAGGTCAGGGCGCGCGACATTAGCCAGGGCCAGGGTCTGCCTGTTCAAATGGCTGACTATGAAGGGAGGAACCCATGTTCGCATTCAGAACCACTTGGATTGTGAAGCAGGGAAAGATGCAGGAGGCGTTGGAGTTGATCAGCGCCGGCGTCCAACGTGGCATGGAAGCGGGGAAGCCGAAAGGCGCCGTTCGGGTTTGTATCTACACGCCCTATCACAGCCCGCAGGAGCTGGTTTACGAGGAAGTCTGGGAAAGCGTGGAACAGCACGACGCGTGGTGGAACGCCTACTGGAGTTCACCGGAGGGAGAGACGCTGTACGAGAAGCTGTATGAGCTCGTGGACCGCGCGACCTCGAGTTTCGTCTGGAAGGTGGAATTCTGGCAGTGACCAGACGTTGAGTGTCCGGGTCGCACACCTGGCCTACGTCGCGCTGTGCGACCCGGATAGGTGCCTTGACGATCAGGTCAACAGGCTGAAATCAGGCTCTGCTCCGCACCGGACAGGACGTTTCGTTTTTCGAGCTCCGTGGTAGAATGGCCCCTGTCAATACCGCGTGACCCAAAAAGGAGCGATGTAACAAGATGGACATGACGATTTCCTTTCCCGGTGGTGTGTGTGTGGACGCCCAGTACGGAGACATGGTCATCAAGACCGACCAACCTCCGCACGGCGGCGGCGATGGCTCGGCCCCAACGCCTTTCGCGCTCTTCCTCGCCTCGATGGGCACCTGCGCCGGCATCTACGTGGTGAGCTTTTGCCGCCAGCGCGGAATTCCCACCGACGACGTCCACATTCATGAACACGTCGACTTCGATCCCGACACCCATCTGGCGCAGAAGGTAACGCTGCAGATCGACCTGCCGTCCGACTTCCCAAAGAAGTACAGATCAGCCCTGGTGAAGGCGGCGAATCTCTGCGCGGTCAAGCGTCACCTGGAGACCCCACCAAAGTTCGAGGTGGTAGCGCGCATAGGGGACGAATAGGCGTGAACTAACCCATAGCGCCGTACGAGAG
>JBNGDU010000431.1:0-5898 GCA_049975025.1 Anaerolineae bacterium | reverse complement strand
AGACAGAAACCCAAATCCTGGTCAAGCGGCTTCAGAGCAGTCGACCGGATCGTAGGTGCAGAAGATGGGATGTCGGACAGCGGGGTACACCACCTTATCAAGATTCGCCACCACGTCACCAAGGTCACCGATTACACCCGGCGGCATTGGGCCCGATACCTCCGGCGACATGCGCTCAAGCCGCAACGGCTCGATTCTCTGCAGAGCTAGTTCGAGGTCCGGATGTCGCTCATCACGATATCTGTTCATCTCTCCCCCCCCGATTCCTTTGTCTAAAGTTCCTACTATATATATCGTATATATGTTCATATTATAGACAAATCTCGGTTTTTGTCAAGTTTATTCGGTCAATTGTAAAACATCAGTCCGCAAAGGAGCCCATTCCCCCCCTACGAAAGGCTGCAATTGGAGCTCACTATTCAGGCCGAGATCGAAGACGCGCTGACCTTCTCACCGGTTGACGTCCGCACGATCAACGATGCTCCCATTATGGTACGCGGCAATATCATCCAAAAAGGGATCCGGGTCTACGAAAGCGATCACCACGCCCGCGTGAGCTTCGAGGTTGCGACGCTTATGCGGTACTTCGATTACGCTCCAGCTGCGCATCGCCTGCAAAGGGCTTTCCTTGAGCGTGTGCGCAAGAAGGGAATTCTCGATGGTAGATCCTGAGACGCTTGCAAGGCGACCGTCTACCGGATCCTGCAGGAGAATCTGGGCGACTTCGAGACCTACGTGGGTTACATCCTTGACGCCATGCAGGACTCAAACAGATAGCCTGCCATCAGTGCTGCTGCCATAGCATCGCCCGAGCGGCCCTACGCATCGGCCACCTCCACCAGGGCGCGAAAATCGGTGCCCGTCGGCTGCTGGAAAACGCGCAGGCCGAACTGCGGCGCCGCCGCCACCAGATGCTCGAAGATATCGGCCTGGACCGCCTCGTACTCCTCCCACGCCGTCGTGCGGGTAAAAGCGTAGACCTCCAGTGGAAGACCCATAGGGCTGGGATCGAGCTGCCGTACCAGCAAGGTCATACCGTCCTGGTGCAGGTCGGGTCGGCTCCTGAGATAAGCCGTCATGTAGGCACGGAAGACCCCGACGTTGGTGAGCTGATGCTCTTCACAGACATCGCGGCGGCAAGACAGTTCCTGCCCCTCCGGCTCACTCATGCGGGCCAGGTGCTCCTCCACGTAGCCTTGGACAAGGCCCACGTTGCGCAAGCGCTCCACCGCCTCACCATCACAAAAGGCAACACTGTTCAAATCAACGTAGAGCGCTCGCTTGATACGACGCCCGCCGCTCTCGGTCATCCCCCGCCAGTTGCGGTAAGGCGTGTCCAGAAGCTTGTAGGTGGGAATCACCGTGATGGTGTTGTCCCAGTTCCGGACCTTAATGGTGTGTAGCGCGATGTTGATCACCTCACCATCCGCCTCATAGGCCGGCATCTCGATCCAATCTCCCTCGCGAACCAGATCGTGAGACTGGATCTGCAGACTTGCCACGAAGGAGAGCAAGGTGTCGCGGAAGATCAGCACGAGCAGGGCCATCACCGCGCCCAGGCCGCTGAGCAGAGCCCAGGGGGATTTACCCGTGACCTGAGAGACGGTCAGGATCACGCCGACCGTCAGGACGAGCAGCTTGCCCAGATCGAGGTAGCCCTGATTAGAATATTTGCTTTAATATTATATCACTAAAACCGCCTGGCGCGCAACCTACCGGCGCTCAAAGCACCGGTTCTCTCCATAGCTCCCGGTCGCCGTTGAAGGGCGACCTCTGATCCACCACGACTTATATCGCCAGATGAACCGAGCCCTGTGCTATAATGAAGTAGCACCGGTTGGCCCGGCACGATCGAGCCGGATCGATCGGTGGGTTTAGAACAGCAATCGACGCAGTTCCACATCGAAGGTCGTAATGGCGTCACGTCCATTCCGGACAAACCCGGATGGTCCAACGAAAGGAGCAAATAGTATGACGACACCCCTCAGCGTAGGCATTATAGGATTGGACACCTCCCACGCGCCCGCTTTCACAGGCATTCTCAACGACGAGGATCACGAGTATCACGTCACCGGCGCCAGGGTCGTCGGCGCCTATCCCGGCGGCTCCATGCAGTTCTCGTTGAGCCGCGACCGCGTCCAAGGTTTCACAGAGCAGCTCAAAGACGTATACGGCGTCAAGATCTACGACGCGATCCCGGATCTCGTCGAGGACGTTGACGCCGTTCTGCTCGAGAGCGTCGACGGTCGTAAGCATCTGGCGGAGTTCACGCAGGCAGCCGTGGGCAAACCCGTCTACATCGATAAGCCCCTGGCGACATCGACGGCCGACGCCCGGGCGATCATCCAGCTGGCGGAGGAGACAGGGACGCCGCTGATGTCCTGCTCCTCACTGCGCTATGCAGCCGGCATCACCGGCCTGTTACGGCCTGACGAGCAAGTTCTCTCCTGCGAGGCGTTTGGCCCCGCCGCCATCCTCGAGGACTATCCTGGGCTCTTCTGGTACGGCATCCACAGCGCCGAGGTTCTCTTCTCACAGATGGGACCGGGATGTCAAAAGGTGCGATGCATAGAGCATCCGGATACCGACGTCGTCATCGGCGAGTGGGATGACGGACGGATCGGCGTCCTGAGAGGCACGCGGGTCGGCAGGGGCGGGTTCGGATGCGTCGTGCATTCCGACGAGGCGACGAACTGCGCCATGGCCGAGAGCACACCCCCCTACTACGCCCTTCTCATGCAGGAGGTCATCGACTTCTTCAGGAGCGGCGAGTCCCCCATCGACATCCGCGAGACCTGGGACATCATCGCGTTCCTGGAGGCCGCCGACCAAAGCAGGGCGTTGAGTGGGGAGCCGGTGGAGACCGCATCGCTCTGAGGTCCGGCGAACCCTGAGGAGAGAGTGCAGATGGCCACCAGCCGAGCTGAGACGCCCTTCCGATGGTATGTCACGTGCGGCATGCCCGCCTACGCCACGCTGGCCGGCGTGCGATTCGATCGCATCTTTCGGGAGGCTGGCGCGATTGTGGAGGCCTTCACCGTCGGGGAGCCGAGGGCGCGCGAGCTTTTCGGCCCGGACGTGACCTACGGCGGCCCGGGCTGGGCCGGGATCAGCTACGGTCACGCCAACTGCCTGGGATCGCCCCTGCGCTTTCCGGAGGGGAGCGAAGTGGCCCACGAGCCCATCTACGACAGCCTCTCCGCAGGTGTGGCAGCGCTCCACATCCCGGTCGACTGGGCGAATGCCGGCATGATGCCCTTCTACCTCAACCTCTGGAGGAAGCTCAAGAGAGCGTTTCCCGATCGCGGAATCCCCTTTGGCGGGTTCGGCTGGGAGGGCCCCATCACCACTGCATGGGAGCTCCGAGGACACGACTTCTTCCTGGACATCCACGACGATCCGCACCTCTGCAAGACCTTCCTGCGGCTGCTGACCGAGAGCATCGTGGACTACGCCGCGTTCATCCGCTCACTCAACGGTCAACCCAGGATCGTCGAGCGCATCGGGCTCTACGATGACGTGGCTTCCCTGATCCATCCCGACCAATGGCCGGAGATGGTGCTGCCCTATCACGAGCAGTACTTTCGCAGCCAGACCTCGGGGCAACGTCACGCGCACATCGAGAACCTCACACCCGATCACCTGCCCTATCTCGATGTCCTCAGGCTCGACAACTTCGATCCCTCGGTGGTGAGCAAGGTCACGCCGCGCGATCTGCGAGATCGCTGCCGGGTGCCCTTTCTCTGGCGGCTCAACGCGATGCAGCTTCGCGATCTCTCGTGCGAGGAGATCCGGCATTTCGTCTTCAAGAGCGTCGGTGATGGCGCCTCGGGCGTCTTCAGCGTCATCGCGCGCACGATGACGTCGGCTGAGGCCGTCCGAAAGATCCACGTCTTCATCGACGCCGCGAAGGACGTCGAGCGCCTTCTGGGGCAGGGCTGCCCGTGCAACCGGCTTCTTGAGCAGGGGCCATAGGAGGGCTCAGATCAAGCAAATCGAGGCTTGTCTGCGCCCTACAGAGATCCTGGACGACGACGAGATCCTCACCGTCGACGGTTACCTCGGCATTGTCACCGTCGGTCCGCCCGAATTCAGCTTGGAGAGCCTGGAGACCGAAGGCTGATGGTCTCCAGGCACCGTCGTTCAAGACGTTCTGTTGAGCTGGATGTTGAAGATGATCTTTGTGTAGATATCGAGTAACAGATAGAGCAAGTTCGCCACTGCGGCGCCGATCAGACCTACGCCTGTTGGGGCGAGCACGAAGACGATGGGGAAGACTGTCCATCCGAAGAATATGTAGTTGTTGACCCACCCCGATGCCTCCGTCTTGACCGCCAGGATCTTCATCACCAGCAGGACGTAGGCCACAGAGCTGATAACAAAATGGATCCATCTCACGGCTGTAATGTCGCGGGCAGCAAGAAAGCCGGTGAACATGACCAGTGCTGTCAGATAGATCAGCTGCACCAGCTTCTCGCCCTGAATTTGCTTCAGTTGCGCGATTTCATAGATCAGCAGCGTGCAGCTCGCACCGTAGAAGAGCCACCGCGACCAGAAAATCGACGCCCCGCCGTCGGTAACCACCGTCAGATCGCCCTGCCACATCAACACATATGAGACCAACGTGACAAAACTGACCAAGAAGGCCGGGTTGAGACCGCTCTTCTCCTTACCGGCAAAGTAGAAATACGCGCTCGAAATGGCGAAGATCACCAGACCTGCTACAAATACCACGCTTAACATGTCCGCTCCTTTCTTGAGGTTCGCTCCTCGCGTCAGGCTGATACTATTACCGCATATGCTTCAGCTGGGCCTTCAGGAAATCCTGATCGAGGGCGCGTGCTGCCGCATTCCGCGGCATATAGATGTGGGGGTTCTATGATCTCTGCACTCACTATCCAGTCTACGCAATTCATGCTTACTGTCAAGCCTACCTAAGCGAAAAGAACGGGCCGGCGTCGTCAGACAACACATGCCGGCACAAGATATCGATCGGCGCATCAGCGTTTTTGATCGATGTCATCTATTCAAAACGCTGAGCTTCATGCAAGCCTTTCCTGTACCGAATCTGGGGCCACTATAGGATCAAGGCAGACGTGGTTCCGACAGACGTACGCCGTGGCTTTGCCATCCACCTGCGTTCGATACGCAAGCAGCGACGGAACGTCACCGGTGCCGACAGCCACCAAACGATGAGGATGATACCCCTCCTGGGCCACCTCCAATAACGCCTGCGTACCCTGCGCGCCGGCGGCCCCGATGATGGCCACCTCCACCGCAGTCGCCAGCGCATCGTCCAGCGCCACCAGCCACTGCCCGAAAGCTCGGGGGTGGTTGCCCGGCAGATCATCCATCGAAGCCAGGCTGCGTCGCGCCACGGTCTCGTAATCGGCCCGCTGGGCCTCTGTCTCCTCACCCGTGACGCTGCCACCACCGAATCGTGCCAACTTCTGCAGCACGGTCACCGCCATCGCGTTCCCCGAAGGGACGGCGTTGTCCTGCAGCTCGCGTGGACGGACGACGAGATCCTCTGCGTCGTCCGCCGTGTCGTAGAATCCGGCCTCGGCCCGGAAGTGCGCCACCATCTCCTCCGCCAACTCCGCCGCGGCCTCGTACCACCTTGGCGCAAACGTGGTCTGGTAGAGGGCCAAAAGCCCCTCGATCAGATGCGCGTAGTCCTCGAGGAAGCCGGGCACATCAGCCTCGCCGCCCTTGCATACGTGCCACAGACGGCCTCTATCCGTTCTCAGCTCGCGCAGCAGGAAGTCAGCGTTGCGCTCGGCGACCTCGCGATAGCGTGCGGCGCGGTCGGACAAGTCGCCCCCACCGTCCAGCACGCGCGCTGCCTCGGCGAAGGCCGCCAGCATCAGCCCATTCCACGAGACCACGACCTTCTCG
>JBNGDU010000430.1:0-5994 GCA_049975025.1 Anaerolineae bacterium | reverse complement strand
CACGGTCAACCCCTCAGGGGAGCGAATCGAGATACCGTTGGACCCCTCGGCGTTAGGAACCGTAGAGGCTGTGACCGTGCCTCCTAGTATCGCAACGACAGGGAGCTCATCAGGGATCGCGCCGAAATCCTCACCCCGATGGTAATAGAGTTTGTTGTACGGTACGAGCGCCGACCAACTGTTGTTATAGGAGTTCGCCAGCCACCGATAGCCACGGATCGGGAAACGAAGCGGCACCGGAGACCAGGGGGCATCGGCGTCCTGAATCGACAGGCGCACCGCTTTCTCAACCGGTAACGAGGCGTAGGTGCACTCGGTCGCCCAACGGTGAGTCGTCTCGACGTACAGGTGCAGAGATCCCATCCGGATAGGCATCTGGTAGGGGCGGTGAGTTAGATGCACCCGCAGTCCATCCAGGTCGAGGTAGATCTCGGCTTCCTGCAGGGTACGATGGCTTGGGTTTTCCTCTACCCAATAGTCCGGCTGCCATCTGTGTATCACATCGTGCAGCTTGACGGTATGGGTCTCACCCAAAAGATCAAACCTGACCGTCTCTCCCTGATCCAACTCCACCAGCAAAGGCCAACCCATCACGCCCGCTCCTCAAGATAACGCTGAATCGCTGCCGCCAGGTCACGGCCCAGCTCGCGCGCCGACGGCGGGCTCACAGCCGTGCCCCGGACATCAGCATAAGGGGTCTCGATGGTGGTTGCCATCTGAAATTCGGGCTGCTCGGCGGCCCACCGACTGAAGTTCTTGCCCTGAGCGACGTTCTCCGGCGTGTTCCAGCCCTCGCCAAAAGCCAGATTGGCTTCCTTACGATAGACCAGCGGGCCGGTCTGCACATCCTCAAGCAACGAGGCAAAGGCTTGCACCTTGGTCCAATTGTCGCTGTCCGGCCCACCCACGCAATAGATCACCTCGCTGTGATCGCCGCGGATATAGGGACAATGGAGGTCGAGCGCCAAGCCGTGGCCCCCGGAGGCCCAGGTCGGAACGCGCCTTCGAATCGCCCTCGTCGTCGGATAGAGACCGTTGCCGTCGTAGTCGCGGTTGTGATCGCGGGGATGACGCTGCTTGCCTTGATCCCCCTCCTCAACCCCGTCCAGATCCACAAACGGGACGATGAAAAACGCCACGTTGGTCTGAAGCCACCGGCCCAACGAAGTATCCGAGAGCGCGGTCGCCATCAAACCCTCGAGAACGTAGGACGCCACGCTCTCGCAAGCATGATGACGGCAGGTGAGTAACACGCGATATCGAAGCGTCTCATCTTGCTCACCTAGGCGAATCGCCGTCACGGGCCGCCCTTTGCGCGTGTGGCACAACAGCTCGGTCGTCAGGCCTGGATGGGCGTCGTAGCCTGCCAGGAAAGCCTCCAGGTCCGAGGTCACGTAGGGCATGGCGAAGGCGAAGCGAACGTCCTCGGCATCCACCGGAAACCGATACGCAAAAGCCGTCTCCTCAACGACCTCACGGCCCAGCCATGTCCACGCCCGTCCACCATCCGTGCTGATCACCGGGCCACGCGAGCCGATGACATCGCCAAGGGTGAAATCGAAGGTCAAGCTCTGACCCTGAGCGCCCCGCGCCCGGAAATACCAATAGAACCACCAGACCTCGGTGTCTCGGAGGTCCTGATGCAAGCGCACGGTACTGCCGTCCATCTCCTCAACGACGATATTGCCGCCTGGAAAGTCGGCGTCCACAGACAATGTGTGGTGCGGGGTTGGCATCTCTCGTCATCCTTCGCTTGATTATGCTATGCCTGCGCCCATCCCTTACCGGATTTTACCATCAGCATCAGCGCAACACAAAGAACGCGCGTGGACATTGAACTACCCTCAAAGCCTAGTAGAATACCTTCCCATGCTACAATCCCGGGCCGAACTTCACTCGCCGGCGAACCCGCTCAGGCGAGGTGAACTTCAAAAGCCAGGCCTGGCGTTTGACTGAAAGAAAGGTCACACTTCAACTATGAAGCATGCCGACATTCGGGTCATATTCCCAGTTCTGCTCTTGGCTATCACTGCCTTGCTGAGTGCTTGCTCTCCTTCTGTGCCTGAGGTGAGCCCTGCCACGCCTCAGGGGTCGGTATCCCAAGTCATCACCGTCGAGGACGCGTTAGGGCGCTCGGTGACGCTGGACGCTCCGCCCCAGAGAATCGTGATCGGCGGCAAGGCGAATTTCATGATCGAGGACGCCGTCTACACCTTTCCCGAGGCCACCGATCGGGTCATCGCGCTGACCAAGGCTAAGCAGCGAACCACGCCTTTTATCTCCTTGATCGATCCCGCTCACGAGGATAAGATCCGGTTCACGGTCGAGTCGACCGCCGAGGAGATCGCGACGGCGAACCCGGACTTAGTCTTTCTCAAGCGTTTTATGCGAGAGTCCGTGGGCAACGCGCTGGAAGCTTTGGACATTCCCGTCGTCTATCTGGACCTTGAGACGCCCGAGCAGTACGAACGCGACCTGGCGGTCCTGGGACAGATCTTCGACAATCCTGAGCGCGCCGACGCTGTGTGGAATTTCTACAAGGCGCGCATGGAACGTCTCGACGAGCACTTGGCGGCACTCGACGATGCGCCGGCGCCGGACGTCCTGGTCGTGCAGTACAATACCAAGGGCGCTGAGGCCGCGCTGGAGGTGCCCCCGCCCTCATGGATCCAAACGGAGATGGTCAAGATGACCGGTGGCAACCCCATCTGGGTCAATGGCAGTCAGGGAGGCTGGACGGTCGTCAACTTCGAGCAGATCGCCGCGTGGGATCCCGAGAAAATCCTCGTCATCAGCTACTTCGAGGACGTCGAAACCGTGGTCGACCAACTCACCTCCGACGCCAACTGGCAACAGCTCCAGGCCGTTCAGAATGAACAGGTCTTTGGATTCCCTAAGGACTTTTACAGTTGGGATCAGCCCGACACCCGGTGGATCCTGGGGCTAATGTGGATGAGCACCAAACTCCACCCGGATCTCTTCGAAGACATCGACGTGAGCAACGAGTTCCTCCAATTCTACACGGAACTCTACGCGCTTGAAACGGATACCGTTGAATCCGAGATCGTTCCGCTGCTTGAGGGCGACCTGACCGTTCGCTGATGGATGGTCAGCGAGCGCACCACCTTTCACAACAACCGATGGCATCACGATACAGCTTTCCGGCGCTAGTGGCCCTCTTTTTGGTGGTTCTGGTGGCCTCCGTCTTCGTGGGGCGCTATCCACAGCCCTATTGGATGCCGCCGCGCCTGCTGTGGGAGGACCCCCTTGCACAGCGCCTCGTGATCAGTCTGCGGTTACCTCGAATTCTGGCTGCCTGTCTCCTGGGTATGGTTCTGTCCGCCGCCGGTACCGTCCTTCAGATGCTCTTCCGCAACCCATTGGTGGAGCCCGGCTTTCTCGGCGTCTCGCAGGGAGCAGCCTTCGGCGCGGCGTTGGGCATCATCGTGCTGGGCGCATCGGCGTTGCCGCTTCAAGTCCTCGCCGCGCTCTTCGCCCTGCTGGGCCTCGGGCTCTCCTATGCGCTGGCGCGTCATATACGCTTCGGTGGCTGGACCTTGAGACTGGTGCTGGCCGGGATCGCGGTCTCGGCCTTCTTCTCAGCCGGCGTTGGACTCCTGAAGTATGTAGCCGACCCACTGACACAACTCCCGGAGCTGGTCTTCTGGCTCCTCGGCGCGCTCTGGGGTGTGACCTGGTCGGACACCCTCGCCATCCTCCCGATCAGCGTCTTCGCGCTGGTCGTCGCCTATCTTATGCGCTGGCGCCTCAACCTGCTGGCGTTGGATGACCGCGTTGCTTTCTCCCTGGGCAGCGCACCGGCGCGTGAACGCGCCAGCCTCTTGGTGATCGTGGTGGCGGCGGTCGCCGCCATTGTGTCCATCGCGGGGATCGTGGGTTGGGTGGGACTCATCGTCCCGCAACTTGCTCGCCGGGTCTTCGGCGCCGACGCCCAGCGATCCCTGCCGGGTTCCATGTTGTTGGGCGGTATATTCGTGATAATCTGCGACGATATAGCGCGAACCGCTTTCTCGGGTGAGATCCCCCTGGGCATCCTGACCTCGTTGCTGGGCGCCCTGTTTTTCACCGCGCTGATGGTCGCGCCAAGACATCCGCGCCACTACGTCCGTCTGGCGCGCCCCGGTGAGCGTGGACTATGAATCCTCCCACGATCACGCTATCCAACGTCACGTTCAGCTATGCGACGCAGACGCGCGTGCTCTTCGAAGAGCTATCCCTGGAGATCCCATCCGGCACGATCACGGCGATTCTAGGACCGAATGGATCGGGCAAGACGACGCTCATGCACCTGATCCTGGGGCTGCTCTCTCCTGACGAGGGAGTGGTGCTGTTGGCACGCCGACCGCGCCACCAATATAGTCGTCGCGATCTGGGCAAATTGATGGGTCTCGTCTCACAGAACGAGTTCATTCCCTTCAACTTCACCGTCCTGGATTACGTCTTGCTGGGCCGGGCGCCTCACCTCCAGCTTCTCCAGACGCCCAGCGCATCCGATGTCGCGGTCGCTGCGGAGGTGCTGGAGGAGATTGGGTTGCATGACCTGATGGACCGATCCATCCAGTCATTGAGCGGCGGCGAGCGCCAACTGGTGATGATCGCCAGGGCCTTGGCACAGCGTCCTCGCATTCTGCTGCTGGACGAGCCGACCTCCCACCTCGATCTCAGCAATAAGAGCCGGGTGCTTGGGATTATGGCGGAGCAAGCTGCACAAGATGTCACCGTGGTCTTCACCACCCACGAGCCGGACCTCGCGACCTCGGTGGCCGAGTATGCCGTACTGATGCGCAGAGGTGAGGTATTGGCGGCGGGCACAGCCGATGCCGTCCTGACGGGAGAGAACCTGACAAGGACCTATGGGGTTCCCGTCGAGGTCATCGATCTCGACGGGCAGCGCATTGTCTTCCAGCGAATCCCGAGCTAGCAGCCGCCGTTTCGGTGGTGCTGCTCCCAGATCCGTAGACCGTAGCGGCTCAGGTAAATCGGGATCTGTTTGTAGAGCTCGCTCTCCTCTTCGATGGCCCGCATCATCTGTCGCTTCACGTAGGAGAGGGCAGGGCAGAGCAAGGTCACCGATCCGCCCTCACCACCGGCGCCGTTGACCTTCCACCCCATCGCGCCATAGGACTTGGCGATCTCGATCACGCGCTGAGCGTCCTGGCTGATCAGATCGGGATGGAGTCGTCCTTGCGCCTCCGTGTTCTCGATCATCGCCTCGCCGAGCGCGACGAAGTCGCCGGCATAGACCGCGTCACGGGACTTTTCGGCGGTTCCACGGAGATCCTCAAGGCGCCGGGTGCCGGGGCCCTCGTCCTCCAGCTCGGCGATCACCTTCTCGTGAACCTGCGACGAGACGTGGGACTTCCCCAGGTAGATAAGCGCCAGCCGGCGCTCCAGTTCCCACCATATCGAGTTCGATACGTGGATCTGGGAGACCGAGGCGTAGGGATACTCGAACATCTCGATGAAGTTCACGCCCCCGTAGGCCGAGCAGAGCTGATCCTGGATGCCCGACTGTTGGTGAAGCATCTCGACCTCAACGGCGTGCGCGGTGTAGGCGACCTGATGGGGGCTCAATTGCCCCGGCGTCAAGCGGTCGAGCGCTCCGATCAAGGCAACCGTGACCGCGGCCGACGTGCCCGTGGAGCAGCCGCTGGGAGCCTCGGAGAAGATCGTGGCGTTGATGGCGAACTCCTTCGGCACACCCATGCGCTCAATGGCGGCCTCCAGCAGGGGGTGGTGGTCCCAACCCGGTACCTCGGGGTGAACGACGAAACGCTCACCGTAATTCTCCGCGTAGAGCGTGATCCGATCATCCCCGGATTCGTAGGAGAAGACCTCGATCTGAACCTCCACGTAGGGATAAACGCCGATGTTGAAAATCTTGCCATACTCGGCAAACCAGGTGTCGGTCCATCCACCGTTATCGCAGATACGAATCGGCGCCACACTGTTGATCACACGCAAAGGCTGTCG
>JBNGDU010000429.1:0-5996 GCA_049975025.1 Anaerolineae bacterium | reverse complement strand
TTCATCCTGCGAACGCGGGCGTCCCTGCACTGCAGGATCGTGGAAAGACTCCGCGATGCGCGCGCCAACGACCACCTCACCATGGTTCAACGTAAGGGTGCCGCTCATCACCGTCAGGGCGTCGAGGTACGCCGGCTCAACGCCCCAGAGCGACGCATAACCCCGGTAAGGGCCCAGCATGAACTCTCCCGGCGTCCGGAGCGTCTCCACCGGCGTCACCAATTCGACGCCGGGAATCTCCGCGATCTCGGCGATGGTCCGGTCTTCGAGGCGCGGTCGCTGATCGCGGCTGGAGCGACGACTAGAGGCTCCAGCCGCAGGGGCACCTTCGGTTGCCGGTCCCACGCCCTCCCAGGCCCCCATCACACGCACCTCTGTAAGAGCGTTGCCTGAGGCCAGGTTCGCCGTGGCCTGTCGCTGCAGGCCCGCGCTGAGCGACATTAAGACGACGACGGCAGCCGTGCCGATCGCGACACCAGCCGCCGTCATCGCGACCCGAGTGCGCATCCGTAAGAGGTTGCCCAGCACCAAAGCAAGAAGCTCACGCAGTCTCATGTCCGATCTCCTCTCAGCCTATCGGGTAGCCAAGCGGCAGTGAGTCAACTCCCAAATCCCAAGAGCCCACGCACGACGCGAACCCACGTCTTGACCGGTGCCAGCGCCGCGGGCAGATCTTCCGGCACGGTCCCGCCCCCACCTACGACTCGCCTGGGCGCGGGTCCCCCGCTCGACGACCCGGCAGGGTTCGGCGCTTCAGCATCCGGAGGCCCGGCGGCGGGGGGACCGTCTTGAGGGACCTCCAGCTGCAACGTAGTCGTGATCACCTGTTGCTGATTGAGGTCGTCGCGATAGGTAAGCAACACCGTAAGCTCCGTAGAAGCGCCCGTACCGGCGGCCCTCTCGGCGGGCGTGACCAGCAGATCCACGGGCGCGGCGCCACCGGCGTCGAGAGGGCCAACGTATGGCAGCCCCGCTGGCTGCACCGTGAGCCCCGGTCCTTCAGCCGAGATGTCCAGCACGTTAATCACGCCCATCCCGACGTTGAGGACCTCCAAAGAGATCTCTGTCGCAACACCGACAGACAGCACCCCAGGATCCTGATAGAAGCTCGCCTGGATCTGAGGTCGCCGACGCACCATCAAGCTGAGCCGCTGAACGTCACTGTGTCGGACACCGCGCGCGTCATCATAGCCCAGCGCCACGGGAAGACTGTGAGCCTTGGTCTCGGCCGATCCGTCGATCACGAGTTGGTGAACGAGGGTCACCGTCTCGCCCGCGCCGACAACCGGGACGAAGATCACGTTGCCGGCGTTGAGCGGGATAAAGGGAGCAAGGTGTGCCCCGCCCTCGCCACCCAGCGCCAGCATCAAGCGCTCGGCGTTGCTGCCACCTACGTTGGTCACCTCAAGGGTCAAGGTGAAGGTATCACCCGGCGTCAGGAAGTCGGGGGCGGTTCGGCAGGTGTCAAGCAGGAGCTGAGGCTGGGTCGTGAGGTTGGCGTTGACCATCAGCCCCACGCCCTGCTGATCCGTATGTTGACCACCGCTGTAGTCGCCGTAGTCCAAGGTGACCAAGAGCTTCTGACGACCGCCCTCGACCGCATCGTCGAGGATAAGCCCAAGGGTTGTCGTCACGACCTCGTCCAGGCCGATCTCCTCGATGCTGACGATGTCCCCACCCCTGGCCGGCGTCACGATGTCTTCAGAGCCGCTGCCGAGGAAGACGTTGAGAGCGGTGCGACGCCCGCGATTGGCCAGCCTCAAGGTAAGAGTGAATGACTCTCCCGGGATGAGCGCTGCCGGGTTCGTTGAGGCATCCTCGATCACGACCTTCGGACTTCCGATCGGTGTCGCGGGCTGACTGGCTCCGACGACCTCAACCGGAATGGTCGTGGGATAGTCATAGTGGTTCCCCTCCCAGTCGTTGGCGCTTAGCGCGACGTTGAGCTGGTGCACGCCGGAGCTCATCGTGGCAGGCGCGCGCATCTTCTGAGACACGACAGCGGTATGGTTGATGTGAAGTTGCCAGATCATGTGCCCGGTCTCACCCACAGGGACGAAGGTACCCCCGGGAAAGACCGCCATCGTGTTCTCGCCGGCACGGCTGCCGTTGTTGTAGATCTCAATCGTGACGACGAATTCCTGCCCGGCTTTTACCCTGACTGGTTCAACGGCGAAGTTTCGCACCGTCAGGATCGGCTGGCCCGGTTTGGGTGGCAGCGGTGGCGTTGTCGGGGCAGCGGTGGGCGACGGCGCGGTCACGCTCAAGGCGTTGGGGAAAGCGACCGTCTGTGTGCCGTTCGAGATCTCCACACAGTAGGTCCCAGTCGGAATCCCCGCCGGCATCTGCGCGGTCAAAGCTGTGGCATTGATCAAGATCGTATCGAGTAGCCCATAGCCGACCAGCCGAACGACGCAGTCGGCGCTGAAGCCCGATCCGTAGACGCTCAACGTGCTAGGCGTGGCGTTGACGACCTTGCCGGGCTCCACAGTCGTTATCGTCATCGCCCCCGCCAGCGGATCAGCGGGCATGGCACTCACCTTTCCCGCGGCGTCATCCCCTGTCTGAGCCAAAGCGGAGCCGGCGAACAGGAGCGACATCACCAAACAGAGACAGGGAATCAGAACCTTACGCATATCTCACCTCCTCAAATAACCTTCGCGGTCTGAGCATCACGCCCCCGGTCAGGGAACGAAGCGCTTAAGTCCATAGATCCCGAAAAGCCGTCACGCTGCACCGCATCTCGGGGGATCTCCAGCCTGCCGTCGCGCAGATGCATACACCGGCTGGCGTGATTCACCACCGAGGGGTCGTGAGAGACAATCAGGACCGTCTTCCCCTCATCGCGGTTGAGGGTCGCCAGCAGGGCCATGATTCCCTCACCCGTCCGTGTATCCAGATTGCCCGTGGGCTCATCGGCTAGGATGATACGCGGGTCGTTAGCCAACGCTCGGGCGATCGCTACGCGCTGCTGCTGCCCTCCCGATAGCTCTGTTGGCTTGTGCATCATCCGCTCGCCCAAGCCCACAAGCTCCAAAAGCTCCTTGGCACGAGCGCGTCGCCTATCAGCGGGAACCCCTGCGAAGACCATCGGTAGCTCCACGTTTTGGATGGCTGTCATCATCGGCAACAGATGGAAAGACTGAAAGATGAAGCCCACAGCGTGCTGGCGATACTCGGCCAATCCATCTTCATCCATACCCGTGATCTCCTGTCCATCAACCCAGATGCTGCCTTCGGTCGGTCGGTCGAGTCCCCCTAGGAGGTACAGGAAGGTCGACTTCCCGGAACCCGATGGCCCAAGAAGGGCCAGGAATTCCCCCGCCCGTACTGAGGCGTCCACGCCGTCCAGAGCGTGTACGATCTCGCTACCCATGGTGAAGTGCCGTCGAAGACCCTCACATCTGATTAGAGTTTCGGCTGTCATGTCCCCTCCAGAACCTACATAGCGATCAAAGGCCAACCACGCTGGTTTACCTGTCGTCGGCGACTAGAAGAATCTGAAACGTCCCAAGGCCCGACCGAAAAGGGTGGGCAAGGCAGCCAGAGCCGCCAACACGATGGCGGACACGATGACCGCGATCAGCGTCTTGCGACGCTCGGTCTGAGCACAGCTGCTCAAACCAAGCGCCATCAACACCAGGTGCCAGCCGGTATAGATGTCAATGCGCTCCAGGAAACCCGCCAGCGCCATCTCCCGTTGTGTGGGATAATGAATTGGGCGCCCCGGAATACCCATGAGCATCGGCGGCGGCTCCGGCCTTTGGTCCCAGATCAAGCCGGACAACCCGAGATTGAAGATCGCGTCCTTGGTGATCAACATATAGGCGGTCTGAACCAACCCCCGAATGAGGATGGGCACCCAGGCCCATATCACCACCTTGAGCAGACTCGCGAAGCCCGGTGACTTCCGCCCCAGGAAGCTCAGAATCAGGGCCAGAGCAGCGACCCATGCCAACCACCCGACCACGGTGTTACTCACGTGGCCAACCGCTCGGATGATCACCGTCACCGGCGGTGCCATGATCAAGTCGGGCGGGGTCATATACGCCCGTTCCTTCTCCGGGGTGTGTTCATAGGCATAGAGCTGAATCTCGTAGAAGTCCTCGGCCTCCGTCAACGTCTGCACGTAGGTCCTCACGAGGACCATCGCCAGGATCAACATCGCCCCCAACCACCATGCCTTGCCGATGCGGCGACCGGCTGCCTGCCAGACCTTACCGGGCCGGGTCAGGATGTTACGAAAAACCGGTGAACTCCCGCTCTTCCTCTCCTCAACGATTGTAGCCATCTTCCCCTTCACCTCCCCTGCACCACCTTACGGCGCGAACCGGACAACCTAGATTCGAGCTGCGCCAACACCGCCAACAGCGACTCAGGTGGCTCAGCCTTGCTCACGAAGGCATCCACGCCGGCTAGGAGCGCCTCCCGTTGAGCTGAGCCGTGACTGCTCATACCAACTACGACCATCTCCGGACGGCGAAACCGCAGCTCCGCCATCGTCATCTGCTCTCCCGCAGTCGGCAGTTCCCAATCAAGCAGCAAGATGTCCGGAGAAAGTCGGTCGACTGCCTCCAGAGCGGCTGACAGATCCGCGGCCTCACCAACAACGCTTAGCGTCGACTTCTGTGAGAGCACCAACTGGAGCGCTTTCCTGACCTCAGTCCGATCGTCGGCAATCAAGACCTTAAGTTGTTTTTTGGACATCATCTCTGTTTACTCCAGTCCGTCATCCCTTGGAGTGGGCCCGGCACCAGGTCGGATTTGGCGCCGGGCCTGAATCTGTCGTTACTCGGTGAATCCGAAGGATTGCAGCATCGGCGCGAACTGTGCGACGACTTCTTCGTTCCCCTCCAGCCGGTCCGACCAACCACTCACGTAATCGGTGAAGATGACGCGCACATTCGGGTTCGACGGATCGGTGAAGAGGTACTGGTACATCGTAGCCTGACCGAAATCGTGAATCAGCTTCTTGTAAGTCAGGCCGTCATCGCGCACGACCTCCTCATCGGAGCTCGCGGGCGGGAACTCCATCGCGAAGGTCTCGTCATCCATATCGTAGACCTCAAGTTGCCAAGCTATGAACGGCTCTTCCCAGTTCTCGGGCGCGAAGAAGACGAGGCGCTCCATGTTGCCCGCCGGCGGCTTGTTGGGGTCATCCAGGTCAACGTCCTCGTAGCTCCATCCCTCGGGGTACTGCACCATGAAGTGGTAGGTCTCATCGACGAAGACCGGCCACCCTGGCACCCCCTCGCGCGGGGCCCCATCGGATCCTGTCTGCGGCGCCGTCTCCTGAGCTGGTTCGCCTACCGGCGCCGGCTCCACCGCAGCATCATCGGCCTCGAAGCCGCAGTCCACCTCGTTGATCTGCCAGCCGCTCTCGGTGGCGACCAGTTCCACCGTGAAGCTGTGGCCCTCAAGTGCGCTTGTGACCTCGACCTCAGCGGTATCGCCGCTTATCGTCGTGGTTCCCAGCCAGACCTCATTCAGGCGATCCTGAGCGCAAATGAAGAGATCGTAACCACCCTTGTCGAAGCTGGCCAGCCGCTCATCCACGGTCTTGGAGAAGACGGGGCTGATCAGCAGGTGACCGTGATAGGCTTTTTCGGCCTGCACGTTGCCCTGGTAGCCCAGATACCAGGTGTAGAACTCCGCCACGACATCCGCAGGATCACCGACGACGTCGCCTTGGGATGGCCCTGACGCGGGCGGCGGCGCCACGTCCACCGATTCGGAAGGAGCCATAGCCGGTGCATCTGTGGGCACATCTGCCGCGTCGGAGGGCAGCGGAGCGCAGGCGCCCAGCGTGAGAAATACCACCAACCCGAAGATCCATACCTTCATCTGCCTGAGTTTCATCTCGCCTTCCCCTTTCAAGAGAGATTGGATTTCTGTCCTGCCTACAGGATACGAGAGAAACGCGTCAGCCACACCGGGCCTTTGAGGGGTTTGGGGTCCGGACCTAAGAGGGGCTTTCGGCAGACAAAAAGAGGGGG
>JBNGDU010000428.1:0-6029 GCA_049975025.1 Anaerolineae bacterium | reverse complement strand
CCGCCGCGTCCTGGCGGTTTACCGTCTGGCGATCACCATCAACCGTTGCCTCAAAAGCCGTGACCATCGCGCCGGGGGGAATGGGGAATATGTAGTGGGTCGTCACAGGCACGTCGTGAGGGTTATGGAAAGCCTGCTCGACGTGCGTCACCGCGTGATTGTCCACGATGTCGACCGTGACCCGATGGTACCGGATCGTCACATAGCCCGTCTCGGCCAACTCCGGGATAAACATGCCATCGGCCAGCACAATCTGAGGCCAGAACAGGGCCCAGAGGGTGAGCAACCCTAAAGCAAGTCTTGTTTTGCGTATTAACATCATCTGTCTCCCCTTTCAGATCCATTGAGATCGTATTATTAGATGAACATCCACTATCTTTATAGAGGATGAATACGGCAGATCTGTGACAGAAGGCGGATCAACTGAAGACAGGTTGCGCACAAAAGGGCATCGAGGGAGAGCCAAATGCGGCCTTGAGACAGGGGAGCTTCAGCTAGAGCAGCGAAAAGATGCGCTAAGCTTTTGGTAGCCCGAGGCTTGCCACACAGATAAGAGAAAGCCTGACGCTGCGAACTTTGCGATCTTCGCGGTGAACTGCGCTGGTATCCGCAAGGTGGGATAGGACGGATGAGCAACCTATGCTGCCGGGAGCGTGAAACTCACCGCCGTACCGGCGCCTTCCTGGCTCTCGATCCACAGCGCGCCGCCGTGCGCCTCGACGAGAGCGACCGCGATGGAGAGTCCGAGGCCACTCCCGCTCTGGGCATCGCGCTGGGTGCCGGACTGGCGCCGCGCCCGGGTCCGGGCCTTGTCCGCGCGATAGAAACGCTGGCCGATCTGCGGCAGATCCTCGGCGGAGATGCCGATACCCTCATCCTGAACCTGCACCAGGGCCATCTCGGAGTCGGCATCAGGTGCGATGCGAACGACCACCTCGCCGCCCTCGCGTGAGTACTTGATCGCGTTGTCCAGGAGGTTGACGAGGATCTGAGCAGCGCGATCCCGATCGGCCCAAGCCAACGGCGTGTTAGAGGAGGCCACCAGCTTCAAGGTCACGTCGCGATCCTCGGCCCTTGGCGCCAGACGCTCTGACGTGACCCTCGCCAGCTCCGCGAGATCGAGAGGTTCCCGGCGCAGGTTCAGCGCCTCGGCATCGGCTCGGGTCAACACGAGCAGGTCATTCACCAGGCGAATCAGGCGATCCGTCTCGTGCTCTACCGTGGCGAGGAAACGATCGCGGACCGAGGCATCGTCGACGGCGCCGGCGCGCAGCGTCTCCACGGTCCCCTTGATCGCCGTCAAAGGCGTGCGAAGCTCGTGGGAGACGTTGGCGACAAAAGCCGTCTGGGTCTGTCGCGCGGCACGCAGACGCCGGGTCATATCGTTGAACGCACGGCTCAGGCGCCCAAGCTCATCCCGAGAGCGGACGGGCACCTCCTGGTCGAAATCACCGGCAGCCACGGCGCCGGCGGCGGTGGTCAACCCCCGCAGTGGGCGGGTAATGGCACGAGAGAGAAGCAAACCAACGGCACCGGACAGGATGAGAGCGATCGCCGTGGACCAGAGCCATCGGGCCCGCACATCGCCCAATACGGCGTTGACGTCGCGCAGCGGCTGTGTGAGATAGACGACGCCCACCAGCTCGCTCTCGACAAGCACGGGCACAGCCACAGCCATCAGCGCCTCAGGCCGATCCCTCGTTGTCTGGCTCTCGTATTGGCCTGTGAGCGCTTGGGCGACCAACGGATCGACCGAGAGATCCTGCCCCGCGCTCTCGCCTGCGGAGTCCACCAACACCTGACCGTGAGCATCGAGGACGCGGATTCGGGTCTCCAGTTGGGTGCCGAGTTGCAACGATGAGTCCGCGAGGTAGCTGAGGTCAAGGTCGCTCAGGTCAACCTCGCCAGTGGGGAGCGACAGGTTATCGGTCTGGAGCGCCAGGTTCTGAGACTGGCGCTGCTGGAGGGTGTTGGCCAGCGGCGCCTGAACCTCAACGGGAGGGCCGGCTGCCATCGCCCCTGGGATCAGCGCCTGGGCCGTGATCCGCGCCTGGGCCACAAGGCTCTCCTCGGTCGCCTCCAGGAAGTAGCGCTGCAGGAAGGTGAGGAGCAAGACGCCGGCCAACCCCATCGCCATCACAATAAGCCCCAGATGGCTGAGCAGGAGCTTCAGGCGTAACCCACGGCGCAGCACGTCAGACCTCCAGTTTGTAGCCGACACCCCGGACGGTCGTGATGATCTCCCGATCGGGAGCGACCTCCCGGATTTTGGCACGCAGTCGCTTGATGACGGCATCCACCACCCTTTGGTCGCCGAGGTAATCGTAGCCCCAGACCTGTTCCAGCAACTGCTCACGGCTCAGGACGTGCTCGGCGTGACGCACCAAGGCGTAGAGGGTCTCGAACTCCAAGGTCGTGAGGTCGAGGAGTTCGCGCCCCAAGCGTGCTTCGTACCGGCCCTTATCCACAGCCAGATTGCCGGTGCGCACGACGGTCTCCGTCACCGGCGGCGGCTGCTGCACGCGCCGGAGCACGTTCTTGACCCGGGCCAAAAGCTCCCGCACGCTGAAGGGTTTGACGACGTAGTCATCGGCGCCCAGTTCCAGCCCCAAGACGCGGTCAATCTCCTCATCGCGCGCGGTGAGCATAATGATGGGAACGTCGCGCTCGCGGCGGAGCCTCCGGCAGACCTCGATGCCGTCCAACTTGGGCAGCATCAAGTCCAGGATGATCAGATCCGGCCGCTCATGGCGCGCCACGTCCAGCGCCTGCTCCCCGTCCCAAGCGCTGACGACGTCGTACTGGGCCCGCTCGAGATTGTAGGTCAGCACGTCGATGATCGACTGTTCATCGTCGACGATCAGGATCTTGGTTGTCATACCTATTCCCTTACTGTCAACTCGATTGTAGCAAAAGAACCCCGGTCGGTAAAGGCCCCCGTGTGACAGGAGGATGACAGCCAATCCACAAGTCCGGGACAAAGGCCGCGGACGGATGGCTAAGTGACCCGCCGCTGGATCCGTGCAGGTTGAGCAAGATGCGGTCAAATTAGCGGTTGACACTCTGGGCTGCTGTGCTATAGTCTCCCTCAGGTTCTTATCAAGAGAGGTGGAGGGACCGGCCCTGTGAAACCTCGGCAACCCAGGCGTTGAAATACGTCGAAGGTGCCAACTCCGGCAGAGCTTACGCGGATGCGGGTTCTGGAAGATGAGAGCGACGCTAACCCAGCCGAGCGCCTCTTCTGATACCGCTGAAGAGGTGCTTTTTCGTCCCTCTTCCTCTCTCTTGATCAGAAGGTGAATGCTATAGCCCAGGGCCGCAGCCCCGGGCTGCGGCCCCAGGATAGAGAGGAGATAGAGTGATGTCTGATCACAAAGCGACGCACGCGGTGCATGCCGGCGAGACGAGGCGCAAGCCCTACGGGGCCCTCATCACACCCATCGTCCAGACCTCGACCTACACATTCGAGGACACCGACGCGATTTTGGCCTTTATGGAGAGCAAGGCTCAGCGCACAGCAGCGCGGGAGGCCGGCAGCGACCTTCCGCTACGCGACGAGTACGGACGCTACAGCAATCCCACGCAGCGCGCTGTCGAGGGCAAGCTGGCAGCGTTGGAGGGCGGCGAGGGGGCCGTCCTGTTCGCGACCGGCATGGCAGCTATCATCACCACCATGCTCACGCTGCTCAAGGCCGGCGACCACGCCGTGGTCGTGCGCGACGCCTACCGGCGCACCAAGGAATTCTCGCGGGATTTTCTGCCTCGCTTCGGCGTGGAGACCACGCTCGTGGACATCGACGATCACCAAGGGCTGGCGGAGGCGGTTCGATCCAACACCCGGCTGATCTTCTCGGAGACGCCGACAAATCCCTACCTACGCATCGCCGACCTGGCCCAGGTGGCGGCCCTTGCGAAGGATCGTGACATCATCACCATCGTCGACAGTACCTTCGCGACGCCGCTGAATATGCACCCCTTGGAACTGGGCATGGATCTGGTGGTACACAGCGCGACGAAATACCTGGGCGGCCACAACGACCTGCTGGCCGGCGTCGTGATCGGCGCACATCATCTGGTCACGGAGATCGAATACACTCGCGGGCTCCTGGGAGGCGTCGGGGGACCGAACGACGCCTACCTCCTGTTGCGGGGACTTAAGACCCTGCCGTTGCGCGTGGAGAGACAAAACGAGAACGCCACGCGAATCGCGCGGTTTCTCGACGATCATCCGGCGGTAGCCCGTGTCTACTACCCGGGCCTGCCCAGCCACCCTGACCACGAGATTGCGAAAAGGCAGATGCAAGGCTTCGGCGGCGTGGTCAGCTTTGAGATCGCCGGTGACAAGGAGACCACCTCCCGATTCGTCGATCGCCTGCAGATTCCCTACATCGGGCCGACCCTCGGTGGCGTCGAGAGCATCGTGCAGCAGCAAGCCCTCTTCGTCTCCCTCGACCCCGAGGAGCGGCGGGCTTCCGGCGTGAGTGACAGTCTGGTGCGCTTCGCGGTTGGCATTGAGGATCCCGACGACTTGATCGCCGACCTCGCCCAAGCGCTGGACGTCGTTCAGAGGTGAGGAACACACGATGATTGTGCATAAGTTCGGTGGAACCTCAGTCAGCAACGCCGAGCGCTTTGCCGCGGTGGCGGCTATCATCCAGGATCAGCATCAGCACGCAGTTGCTCCTGGCAACGCGAGCTGTCCCGACCGGGGGACGGTCGTCGTCGTCTCCGCTATGAGCGGTGTCACCAGCCAACTCTTAGCGGGAGCATGGGCCGCAGCCGAAGGGCGAGACTCGGACTACCGTCGTATCAAGGCGGAGGTCCTAGACCGGCATCTCAACGTCATCGAGACACTGTTCACCAACAGCACGGAGCGGGTGGAACTGGGCGGCTGGGTCGAGGATCGGCTCCACGAGTTGGAGCGTCTCTACCGCAGCATCGCCGTCCTGGGGGAGCTGACCGCTCGAGGCCGGGATCACGTCGCCGCCTTCGGCGAGCAGCTCTCGGTCCACATCCTGGCGGCGGCGTTGCGGCAACGCGGTCTGCGCGCCGAAGCGCTCGCCGCGACCGAGCTTATCGTGACCAACGAGCATTTCGGGGCTGCGGTACCATTGATGGCGCCAACCCGCGCGCGACTCCAGGGCCGCGTCCTGCCGGTTCTCGCTCGAGGTGCGATCCCCGTGATTACCGGCTTCATAGCAGCCACCGAGGACAGTGTAACCACGACCTTGGGGCGTGGAGGCAGCGATTACACCGCCGCCATCGTGGGCGCCGGGCTGGACGCCGATGAGGTTTGGATCTGGAGCGACGTCAACGGCATCCTGACTGCGGATCCCAACCTCGTGGCAGCCGCGCAGACGCTCCGGGAGCTCTCCTACACGGAGGCAGCTGATTTGGCTTACTATGGAGCCGACGTGCTGCATCCCAAGACCATTCGCCCGGTGATCGAGCACCGAATCCCACTGCGGATTATGAACAGCTTCAACCCTGAGGACGCCGGGACCCTCATCGTAGAGGCGCCGAGTCCAACACGCGCACACTTACCCGCGATCATATCCACGATGGGCTTGAGCCTCATCGCCATCGGGAGTCTGGACGATTCCTGGTCCCTCAACAACGTCGCCCGGGCTTTACAGGCGCTCAGCGATGTCGGCATCGACGTGCTGATGTTCTCGCAGTCTTTCTCCGAGCACAGCCTGAACCTGATTGTGCGCCAGCACGATCACGAACGGTGCCTCAAGGCCCTGCGGGCGACCTTCGTCGAGGCCCTTCAGGATGACGTTTACACGCTGGGAACCAAGGAACGGGTGGCGACAGTCTCCGTCGTCGGAATGCCGGCCCACGACGGCGACGACGGAGTCGATGACGTCGATATCGTCTCCCACGCTTTCGCAGCGCTGGGCGCCCAGGGAACGCGCGTCATCGCGGTAGCGCAGGCTGCGACGGAGCACAGCGTCTCCTTCTGCATCCCCGAAGACCAGGTCACCGAGACGGTGCGTTTCCTCCATCGGGAACTGGGACTTGAGGAT
>JBNGDU010000427.1:0-6037 GCA_049975025.1 Anaerolineae bacterium | reverse complement strand
TTATCTTTTGACAGAACGTCTCCCGTTGACTTAGATTATCATTTGACTTGACACGTGCGTCCATGCTTGTGCGCAGCACAACTCCTCGTCTTTGCAAGCGTCAAAGTACGTGAGGTCGAGAAGGTACTTCGTGGTAGAACGGATAAACCTGTTACATTTCGTCAGTATGGGCGTCTAAGTATATAGAGGACGACACATGGGAAGCATCGACATCGACACGATCCAGGCGTGCCAGCGGGGTGACGCGGCCGCGGCCATGCGCATCTATGACGCGCTGCACGGCAAGGTCTACGCCCTCGCCTATCGCTACACCAACGACCAAGACCGGGCGCAGGACCTCGCGCAGGAGGCCTTCGTGCGGATCTTCACCCGTATCGGGAGCTTCCGCTGTGAGTCGTCGCTCTCAACCTGGGCCTACCGCGTCACCGTCAACACCATCCTTAGCGAGCTCCGTCGCGATCGACCGTATCAGGGCTTACCGGAGCAGTTGGCCGAAACCCGCTCATCGGCGAAACCGGAGCCCCAACTGGCCAGAGAGGAGCTCGGGGAGCAGATCGCCCAGGCTGTGAACGAACTGCCGGACTCGCTGCGCATCGCCTTTGTGTTGGTAGCGATGGAGGGTCTCGCCTATGCGGAGGTCGCGGAGATCCTGGCAGTTAGCGTCGAAGCGGTCCGGATGCGGATGTCGCGCGCTCGGGCGCGGCTTCGCAAGCGTCTGCGCCCTTACCTGGCAGGAGGAAGCCACGATGGAATGTGATGAAGCCATGATCCTGATCTCGGTCCAGATCGACGACGAGCTCTCCGGCTTCGAGCGGAGAGCTTTACGGGCGCACCTGGAGAGGTGTGCCGGCTGCCGCGCTGCGTCTCAGGAACTACAGACTTTGCAGGGCGAAGTCCATCGCCTTCCAAAACTGTCGGTCCCGACCGGTCTGCGATCCCGTGTCGCGGCGGCAGTCGAACGAAGAAGAGCCGAGGATCGGCTGTGGGACATCGTCATGACCGCCCGCGGTCGCATGCTTGTGGAGAGGAAAGGAGAAGCTCTATGGACATCACCACGCTTGAGCCACCCCGACTATCGATTACGCAGCTAGACGAGCCGGCGTTTGAGGTCACCCTCGCTGAGATGAGCGACTTCTGGCTGGTGCCGCGGGAGGTGGGCCAACACGCTTGGACGACCAGCTACGAGTACCCGGGTCCGACGTTCTGGGAGCGGCGCGAGCACACCGTCACCGGTTCGGCGTCCGTTCACACGATTCCGTGCCTGGAGACCAGAACGCGCCACCACGACGCGGAAGGCGATCTACTCTACACCAACACCGTCTATCAGAAGATCGACCGTGGTTATGTCAGGGCCTTTGGCGCGATCTATGCCGACGAGAAGGGCACGACGTTGCGCACCTGGAAGGACAACGATTTCGAGAAATACTGGGGGTACGATCCCGGCACACCCCTGCACATCGTCGACGTGGGACGCTGGCGCTGGATCGACGAGACACATTTCACCGACGGCGAGCCGGCGGAGGCGCCCTGGGGCGTGAGCCCCAACGGCGCCGGTCTCTGCGAGGTCCGTGTCGGCGACCGCGTACACCGGTGCCTGCGCGTCCTGCAGCCGGATGAGAGCGCGGAAGGGATCATGGTGGAGACCTTCGTCACGAAGCAGGGACTGACCGTGCTGGCGCGCCGGTACAACGGCAGCCGCTGGCACTACGGCTCGGGCCGCACGCTCATCGACGGCGAGCCGCACGAGTGGACCGAGGTGCTCCCCGACGCGCCACGCCTCTACTACAACGACATCTGCTTCGTGCTCTGGGACTTCTCGATCCCAGACGCAGCGCTCCAGAGCACTTGCTGATCCGGACAAAAATCGCTAGAGACCTATGGACTTCAGTCCATGCAAGAGGCTGCCCCGACATGCGCCGGGGTGCCGCCGAGCGTCCGCAAAGGCGTACACGCCCGCGGACGCCCGGCGCATTGTGCCTCGGTGAGCGACTTCAGTCGCGCATATCTAAAGGCAGCCGCATGCCTATGCGGATAGCGACTTGCCAAGAAGCAGGAACCGGGTTGAACGGCGAGATCAAACAGACGCCACACGTAGCAGCGTGAAAAGGGAGTCTCTTATGCCATCTAGTCGAACTTGACGCGGTTCGTCTCGTGCTTTTCGATCCAATCCCAATCAAACTCGACGCCCAGGCCGGGCCCCTCCGGCGCGTACACGTTGCCCGATACGTCGATGGCCTCCAGGCTGTCCTCGTAGTTGGTGTATAGATGTGTTGAGAAGGTGCCCTTGTTGCACGGATGCACCAGCCCCATCTCGTAATAGTTGGTGTTGCGGATCGATGTCATACAGTGCCGCTGGGCCGGGCCGGGGCCATGCATCTCGATGTCGATGCCGAGTCCTTCGCAGGCGTGGGCCAGTTTCATCACCCCGGTGATACCATCATAGCCTACGTCGCCGCGAACAAAATCGGTGGCATCGGCCAGGGCAAAGTCGATGTGGGGTTCGAGTGTGCGCACGTGCTCGGTAAGCAGCAGCGGTGTGCGGAGCATCTGACGCAGCTTGCGGTGGGCGAATTGCGAGATGCCGCCATCCTTGTAGGGATCCTCCAACCAGAAGAACTTCTCCTCGTCGCAAGCCCAACCGACCTTGAGGGCGTCGCCAAAGGTTTCCAGCTCGCACGCGGGATCGATCAACAGGTCCATCTTGCCACCCACGCGCCGGCCTACCTCGTGGATGTTGGCGATCTCAAGTTCGGTATGCGAATTGCCCCAGCCGTGAATCTTGAACGCGGGATAGCCCATGTCCAGGCAGCGCTCGGCAAAGTCAGCGTAGGCCTGTGGGGAATCAAGGCCGCCGTTAGGGTCGCCATGGGTGGTGCTGGCATAGCAGGGCAGCGGCTTGATGTGCCCGCCAAGCAGTTCGAACACGGGCGCGTCGTAATACTTGCCGGCAAAATCCCACAGCAGGATGTCGATTTGAGCCATCCCCATACGCGCTTGCTGGCGTAAGGCGCGTTTGAGATCCTGGTAGATGCGCTCGCGCTCCAGCGGGTTCTTACCCAGCAAGTAGTTGCGATAGCGCGCCTGGGCCACAAGTCCGGCGCCCGAGGCGATCTCACCGGTCACGCCGATGTCAGTGTACATGCGCAGCACGGAACCCTGACGCGGGATGGTGCTGCCCTTCTCGTAGACCAGATTAAAACCGTTATAGTCGGTTCCCATATCCTCCATCGGTGGCAAGTCGAACTGAATCAATTCAAAGCCGGTGATCGTAGGTTTCTCTGCCATCGTTCTTCTCCTTTCATCTCACTGTTGCACAGTCAAACTACCAGTTCGTCACCGAGCCATCCAGCCGGCGGAGATGCGGCAATTCGCGCTGCTGCATGGGGTGCGCCTTCGCGGCCTCGCGGTCGAACTCGATGCCCAGGCCCGGGCGATCGGGCGCCAGGATGTAACCGTCCTCCCACTCCGGCTGACCGGGGACGACGTCGGTGAGCGTGGTGCCGGGCTTGCGCGGCTGCTCCTGCACCCCGACAAGGGGGCAGGCCAGATTCAGGTGGAGGCAGGCCGTCGACGAGACCGGGCCCAAGGGATTGTGCGTCGCCAGCTTGATGTAGTGGGTCTCGGCCCAGCCGGCGATCTTCTTGGCCTCGGTCAGACCACCGACAATGCAGAGGTCGATGCGCGCGTAGTCGATCCACTCCTCCTCGATCAACTGCCGGAACTCCCACTTGGAGCTGAACTGCTCACCGGCTGCCAGCGGCACCGTCGTGCGCCCGCGGAGCGTCTTGAAGGAGTCAGGGTTCTCCGAGCGCAGCGGATCCTCCATAAAGAAGGGGCGCACCGCCTCCGCCTCCTGGCAGAGCCAGAGTGTGTCGGGCAGGTCAAGCCGTGTGTGGACGTCAAAGCAGATCTCGATATCGTCGCCTACGGCCTCGCGGACCGCGTGCAGTTGCTTGATCGCGGTCAGCACAGCCTGGCGCGGCTCCAGGATCTCGCCGTCTTGCGGCAATCCAAAGCGGACGAACTTCCAGCCCTCCTCCGTGGTGTCCAGACATGACTCGACCAAAGGCTCGACGTCGCGGCCGTGGCCGTAGTTGTGCGGGTAGCAGACGACCTTGTCGCGCGCAAGTCCACCCAGCAGCTCGTAGACCGGCACGCCCAGCGCCTTTCCCTTGATATCCCACAGGGCGATGTCGATGGCCGATATCGCAGCCGTCAAGATGCGCTGCGCGGGGAAGAAACCGCCGCGGAAGAGCACCTGCCAGATGTGCTCGATCCGGAAGGGATCCTCGCCAATCAATATCGGCTTGAAGTGCTCAATGCCACCGACCACGGCCAGCTCGCGCCCCGTGATCCCGGCCTCTCCCACGCCGTAGATCCCCTCGTCGGTGTCGACGACGACGAAGAGGAAGTTGCGACTTCCATTCCAAACTGGATAGGTCTCGATGTTCGTGATCTTCATGGATAACCTCCTGATACAATTGACGATTGACGATTGACGATTTTCGACTGACGATGGACAACTGAGGAGTTTCGGCTGGCAGGCAGTCAACTGGCGAACCGGTTAACTGCCGTTCAGCCGATCCTCCGCCCGATCCTGCGGCTCGTACCCCAGGACGTGGCGCGCGTGCTCGATATCGACCCAATTGTAGTCGTTGTTCGACACACCGTAGAAGACGTCGAAACGCAGGGCTTCGGGCGCGTCGACGCAGAGCTGTGCCATCTGGGCGATGTCGCGCTGGCTGCACCACTGATTCCTGCCCCGGGGGTTGGGCGGGCGGTCCTCCTCGACGACCCACCCGATGCGGATGACGAGACACGACATACCGTAGCGATGGGCATAGGTATGGGCAAGCGCCTCACCCCACGCCTTGGTGCTGGCATAGAGGTTCAGGGGGCGGGCGCAGTCCTGTCCCGTCAGCCTGGGGATCGCGCCGGCGTCAACACACTCGTAGCGCGCCTCAGAGATCGTCTTGTAGGGCTCCGTATCCCGGTAGCCGAAGACCGTCTGAATCGAGCTGGCGAAGACCACGCGATCCACACCCGCGTGCCGCGCCGTCTCAAAGACGTGGTAGGCGCCGATCAGGTTGCTGTTGAGCAAGCTCTCCCATCCCCGTTGGCCGCTGGGATCCGCCGCCATGTGGATGATCACGTCCATACCCTCGACAGCCCGCTCCATCGCGGACCAATCCTCGAGGTTCGCCAGGTGAAACCGGTCCTCCGGCACCTCCAGCATCTGCGACTCCGAGATGCGCGCTGACGAGTGGCGACGCCGCGCCAGCCCGTGCACCTCGTAGCTCTCGGGGTCTTCGAGCAGATGCCGGTAGATGGCATTGCCGATCAGCCCGTAGACCCCGGTAATTAGCACCCGCTTCATTGGCTAATCTCCTTTCCCCTCCTCACTAACAAGACCTACGTAACGCATCGCGAAAGTCTCTTGCGCGAAATCCCTCGCGTTTCACGTCTTCACGCCCACCCTCATCGTTCGACAATCGTCGTACCTCACGCCCCACAGATCCGCGGACCCGCGAGCCGATCGCTCCAGACCAACTCCTCAAGCAGCTGCGCGGTCAGTCGTGACTGGACACCGGCATAGTCCGCGTCCCCCCACAGGTTCCGCGTCTCGTGGGGATCCTCCCGAAGATCGATCAGCAGACCATCCCCGAGCTTCGGGAAAACCGAGAGCTTCCACCGCTTCGTCACGATCGTCCGGCGTCGCACCATCCGCGGCGATTTCCAATCCTCGTCGTACTCACAGATCGCCGGGCGCTGCGGCAGCGCGATGCCGGCGTCGATCAGCGAGCGCAGTGACCGACCCGGCAATCCAGGCCACTCGGACTTCGGCCCGGCGTCTGAGTCCGCGGGCTTGCGCATATTCAGCACCTCAGGATCAACCCCCGCGTAGTCCAACACCGTCGGCGCGAAGTCCAGGAGACTCACGACCTGCTGTGATCCCTCGGGTGACGCAACGCCATCCGGGGCGCGCCAGACGAAGGGCACCCGCATCAACGATTCCCAGGGCCAGATCCCCTTGTAA
>JBNGDU010000426.1:0-6050 GCA_049975025.1 Anaerolineae bacterium | reverse complement strand
TCATGACTCAGATTCAACAAGCTCCTGGACGATCCGCTCCATTCTCACCCCACGGGAGCCCTTGACCAGCACGACATCACCGGATCGGAGCAGCGGCGCCAGCAGCTCGGAGGCCGCTTCGCTGTCAGACGCGGCGTGAATCCGCTCGGGCGCCATGCCTTGCTCCTCAGCCCCTACTCCGATGAGTTCACCGAGTTTCCCAACGATGAACAGCTCGTCAGCCACCTCGGCCGCTCGACGTCCCACGCGCAGGTGACCTTGCTCTTCATAGTCGCCAAGTTCCAGCATGTCGCCAAGCACGGCGATCTTGCGCCCCTCGAGATCGTGGAGCAGGTCGAGCGCGGCGAGCGCCGACGGTGGGCTGGAGTTGTAAGTGTCGTCCAGGATCAACGTGCCCCTACGCCCTTTCCTGGCGACCAACCGGAGCGGGTCCTCGATACCCTCCAGGCGCCGGACAATCCCCGACCAGCTCACCTCCTCGACGAGACCGGCCGCCGCAGCCCGCAGTATCGGATAGATGCTATGTCTACCCAGCAGCGGCACATCAACCATCACGGCGTCCTGACCGTGGTGCAGACGGGCCCGGACACCCGCCAGTCCCAACCCGGTGACGCCGTCAGCCCATAGGTCGGCCTCCGGTGTACGCCCGTAGAAGAGGACCCTGGCCGCCGTGTGCTCAGCCATCGAACGAACCCGTGCATCGTCATAATTCAAGATCGCCACACCCTCCGGTGCTGGCGGCAGGGCCTCCACCAACTCACGCTTTGCCAGCGCAATCTGTTGGATCGTGCCCGCTCTCTCGGCGTGCACAGGCTCGACATTGGTGACAATGCCGACATCCGGTCGTGCGATATTCGCCAGAAAGCGAATGTCACCGCGGACATACATCCCCATCTCAAGGACTACCCGCTCATGGGACCCATCCAATTGGAGAAGGGTCAAGGGCAGACCGATCTCATTGTTGTAGGAGCCCCGGCTGCGCACGACCTTGTAGCGTTCGGCGAGAACCTGCGCGACCATCTCCTTCGTCGTGGTTTTGCCCACGCTGCCGGTCACGCCGACAACCCGAACCCCCAACTGACGTCGCCACCACCGGGCAGCAGCCTGCATAGCCTCCAGCACATCGGGGACGCGGATCAGTAGCGGCGTCTCAAGAGACCCCTCGGGCACGCCGGCGCCGATATCCAGAACTTGGGCTGCCACCGGTACCTCGCGCTCGATGACAGCAGCCACCGCGCCTCGCGAAAAGGCGTCACCCACGTAGTCGTGACCATCGACATGCTCACCCTCGAAGGCAAAGAAGACAGAGCCCTCGTCGGCATCACGAGAGTCTATAACAGGCTCAACCGGCACCTCCAAATCCTGGGGATGCCAGTCCATGATGCCATATATGAGTCCAGCCAACGTCAGATGATGCATAAGTCCTGTCTTCTCGAGCTACGGTCCAGCGCCCAAGTCAGATGGCGGAATACCCAGAAGGACGAAAAGCCGCTCGGCAACTCTGCGGAAGACCGGCGCCGCCGTCTGGGTTCCCCAACGCAAATGCGGCTCGATGCCGGGCTTATCTATCTTGACGAGCACCAATAACTCCGGATCCGGCAGCGGTCCAAAACCTATAAAGGAAGTGATCACGTCCACCGGGTCGTAACCGCCTGTAATGGGAATCTGCGCCGTTCCGGTCTTACCTGCAATGGCGTAGCCGGGAACCTGAGCCATCGTGAGTTTGCTCACCACAGCTTCGGCCATTAAGTCGGTCACCAGCTGCGCTGTCTCGGCACGAATGGGGCGTTCTAGCACGCGCGGCGGCGTGTCGACGACGCGACCATCCGGAAACCGCCGGCTCTCAACAATGTGGGGCGCCATCATCACACCGTCGTTAGCGATGGCCGACACAGCCGTCGCCATCTGAAGCGGGGTCACCGTGATCCCCTGACCGAAGGCGTTCGTTGCCAGAAAGCCGTCCTGCCAATCCAAGTCGGTCGGCATATGGACCACCCCACCCACTTCGCCCGCCAAGCCGATCCCGGTCAAGCGACCGAAACCGAACAACCGTAAGTAACGGTAAAAGGCCTCCGCCCCAGTATGTTGTGTCGTCAACGTGGCAACGCCCACGTTGAGAGAATTGTTAACCACACCTTGCAGGTTCTGCTGTCCATACGGTTGCCGATCCCAGTTCTGAACGGACACCCCGCCGTACTCTATGATGCCGGTGTCGTGATAGGACCAGTTCATGTTCACGGCGCCGGAATCCAAAGCCGCCGCGACCGTCAAGACCTTGAAAACCGACCCCGGTTCGTATGCCACGCTCACCACAGGATCGACAAAAGCGTCCGATTCGCCACGCTCCCAGTATGCCGCATAATCATAGGGTTCGTAGTTAGGACGACCGGCAACAGCCAGGATCGCACCGTTACGAGGATCCATCACCAGAATCGTCCCACCCTGGGCCTTGAACTCAACTAATGCCTTCTCCAGCTCGCCCTCCACAAACGCCTGAATCGTCCGGTCGATCGTCAAGCGCAGATCCGTGCCCGGATAGGCTCGAACCTGCCCTTCCAGCATCTCCAGCGCGAAGGGCTCCATCTCTATGTTGACATCCCCTGTGTCATCGATGCGTTGGGGGCGCAGGAATCGCTGTTGGAAAGCCTCAACACCGTATCCCTCACCCTCGTCGTTGACAAAGCCCAACGTATGGCTTGCCAGAGCGCCCTCCGCGTAGAATCGCTGCCACGTGGGTTCTAGAGTCAACCAGGGCCACGTCTCATACTTGAGTTTCTCTATCTTAGCAGCGGCCTCACTGTCGACACCATCCGCCAAAGAACACCAAATACGGCCCTCGGGATAAGCGCACCAGGAGGCCTTCTCAGGCGAAGGTGGAGGTGTGAGCCGCCTTGCCACATCCTCTTTCGTCATCCCCAGATGCGGCGCTAAATCCGACGCAGCACCCAGGGTCTCGGTCACCGTCCTGATGAGCGTGACCTCCGCCCCTACGTTGACGACCGGCACATTACCAACCAACAGGGCACCGTTCCGGTCGAAGATACTGCCGGGAGGAGGCTCTGGCAATGAATACGGCTTCTGAACAATGGAAGCTGCCTGCACTTGATATGTCTTGTGTTCCAGAACCTGAAGGCGCAACAACTGCACAAAGACAGGCACAAGCGCTGCGATTAACAGCGCCGTCACCAAGCGCAAACGAGCATCAGGTCCTCGTAACATCTCAAGGTCCCCCTACGATGACGTACTCAATAGACTCCGCCGGTTGATATCCCAAAGCCACGGACCGCTCCTGCAACACAGGAATCGAGCTCAGCCGAGCGATGTCTGACTTTATCTGGCTGTTTCGACGTCGTATCTCCGCCATATGATCATGCAGACGCCAGATCTCGTGTGCTCGGTGGACGGTGGATGCCACCAAGGCCAAGTAAGCACCCAGCAACAAAGTGACAGCTAGCGTCACACCCAGAAAGAGGGCTGCGACCATGCGGTCGACTTTCTGCCGCCGGCGCGGGACACCGTGGGTCTGCCGTTGCCACATTACGCTCATAGGGTCCCCCTGACTTTGCTCGACTTCGAATGTGGTCTAGAGCTTCTCGACCACGCGTAACCTCGCGCTCCGACTGCGCGGATTCGTCTCGATCTCTTCCTCGGATGGCATAATCGCCTTACGCTCGACGAACCGAACCGATCGCTGGTGATCGCACATGCACACAGGATACTCGGGTGGGCAAATGCAATCCCTAGACTCGCGCTGCATAAAGTGCTTGACAATGCGATCCTCCAAAGAATGAAATGCGATGACAGCAAGGCGACCGCCGGATCTCAGAGCCCTCACAGCTTGCGGCAACGCCGTCTCTATCGACGCCAGCTCTTGGTTCACCGCAATACGTATGGCCTGAAACGTTCTCGTGGCCGGATGCAGCCGCCCCCGCCTCCCCACTGCGCTTTCAACGACCTCAGCAAGCTCCCGTGTGGTGTGGATCGGACGAGCAAGCACAATCGCTCGCGCAATCTGACGGCTCTTTGGCTCCTCACCGAAGCGATAAAGGAGATCCACCAACTCATCCTCTGGTAGCTGGTTGACCAGCTCGGCGGCTGTGACCCCAGTGGTGGGGTCAAAGCGCATATCCAAAGGACCCTCAAGATTAAAAGCGAACCCGCGTTCCGGATCCTCGATCTGCCAGGTCGAGAACCCAAGGTCGAAAAGTATACCGTCTAGCGGCAAGAAGCCCTCACGCCGAGCCACATCCAGCAGGTCGACGTAGGACGCATGAACAACCTTAGCACGCCACCCAAAAGCGGCCAAGCGCTGGCTAGCGCGTCTGGCCGCCTCAGGATCGCGGTCAAGTCCAAGCAAGCGTCCATCTGGCACGCTCGCCTCCAGAATCGCAACAGCGTGGCCTCCGCCACCCACTGTCGCGTCGAGGTAAACACCACCCGTGTGAACGTCCAGTCCTTCCAGGACCTCTTCTAGAAGAACTGGAACATGCCGATGAGTATCTGGATTTGTTAAATCTGCAAGCTCTCCCATAGCGCTGGATCCTCGTCCATGATCTCGATTTGGTTTCGGTTTTCCTCTTCCCAGCGCGTGGGACTCCATAATTCAATAAAACGGTCAAGACCGACGATCGAGACTTCAGATGAGAGCTGCAGTCCCGCATAGTCTCTCAGACGCTCCGGAATCAGAACGCGGCCCTGTCCGTCCAATTCTGTGTTGACAGCTTCGGCGAAAAACACCCGGCGAAGAGCCCGACCGCGGGGGTCGGTGATCGGCAGTGAGGTCACCTTCCGAGAGATTTCTTCCCAGACGTCAATGGGGTATACTACTAGACATCGATCCAGGCCGCGTGTGAGGACAATCTCAGTTGATAGTTCCTCACGAAATCGCGAGGGAATCGTCAGTCTGCTTTTGTCGTCCAATGTATATGAGTGTTGACCTAGAAACATCGTCCCCGTTCCCCACTTTAGTAGATAGTTGAGGGCGGATTCCAGGGACCCTCTCCCCACTTTGCCCCACTTTGCCCCACAACCATCCACATTATATACGATAATCCCAATCTGCGCAATAGGAATCCCAAATTTAAGGTTGTTATTTGGTTACAAATTCGGGACACCTCCGAGTTCACTCGGCAGCCTCCCCACCTTGAGAATGCATGATGCACGCGGATACGTGATGTGTCATCAGCAATAAGTGAGGAGAACGGTGCGCCGACACACCTCTCTCACAATCACGGGGGTCAGCATGCGAAATAGCCATGTCTAAGCCCACTTTCTACCCTCGGCGTGCTGGATTAGGGCCTCCGAAGGCCGGTGTCATCCACTTGTCATCGCCCAGGGATCTTGAGTAAGCGCGCTTGACACGATTTGAGAATCCTACTATATTCGATATTGTATATCCAAGTTTGAATATCGTAGGAGGGTACACGTTGTCTACACGTCTGGTGGTACTGGGCTTGCTGCGCGAGCAACAGCTCTATGGCTACGAGATCAAGCAGCTCATCGAGGAGCAAATGGGCGATTGGACCAACATCGCCTTTGGCTCCATCTACTATGCTTTGAGCAAGCTTGACGACGAAGGCTTCATCGAACGGGTAGCGACGGAGCAGGTGGGGAACCGTCCCTCACGCAGCATCTACCGGATCGCCGAGGCGGGACGAAGGGAGTTTCTCCGTCTGCTGCGGGAGGTTTGGACCGGCGTCGAGAGCCAGCAATTCGACCTGGATCTCGGGGTCTTCTTCATAGAAGCGCTTCCGGCGACCGAGGTGGAGGAATACCTGGAACAACGAGCGACCATTTTGGTAGGCGTGGTCGATGAGCTAAAGGAGCATCAGCGGAAACAACTGGCAGACGCCGAGATCCCCCCCCTGGAATGCGCGATCTGCGGACATTCCCTGGTGCACGCCCAGGCGGAACTGGCGTGGACCCACGATCTCCTCAAAAAGGTGAGACAAGACCCACAGCGCTGATCTTCTCTCTTTCGGCAAATTATACAAGCTTGTATATACAAGCTTTTATATTCAACGTAGATTAACCAAGGCGATCCTCATGGT
>JBNGDU010000425.1:0-6090 GCA_049975025.1 Anaerolineae bacterium | reverse complement strand
GGCGGACCAGCCGATTACTCGTCGATGTCCGGCACGGCGACGGCGTGGAAGCCGCGATGGTTCCTATGGCCGAGGTCGATCGCGCAAGGGCTGAGGGGGCTACCCGCGGCTTCACAAAGGTCGTGCACAGAGGCGGCAAGGTGCTGGGTGTCACCATCGTCTCCGAGCGTGCCGGTGAGAACATCACCGAGTGGGTCCACGTGCTGGATGGTCGCTTGAGCGTGATGGACGTCGCCACGTCGATCCACGTCTATCCCACCTACGCGCGGGGCAATGTGCGCGCCGCGGGTCAGGTTCTGGGCGCCCGTCTCCGGTCCGGCGCGCTGAGCAAAGCCGTGGACGTCTTGAGCTCGGCGGCCCTCGGTTGGATGCGCTGGTGGCACAGCTCCGGTCGATCAGAGGGCGCCTCTGGATCAGAGGGTGCCTCTGGATCAGAGGGTGCCTCCGAAACTTAGGCGCGATCTGAGTCACCTCGACGGCCTGAGCGTCCTCATTTTGGCCGGCCCACTCTTCAACTATCAGTCGTTACGGTCGAAGCCGTTGCGCGCGCGGGCCAGGGCGTTGAGCTCGTAGACGATCAGCTCGCGAATCTCCGCGGCCTGCGCGCGGGGCGGGGCGGGCGTCGCCGTGAGCCTTTGCACGAGCCCCGATATCTTCTCCAGAATCTCAATGTCCTCGATCAACCAGACCCGCTTGAGTTCATCGTTGATCGCTTGGAGCTGCGCGACGTAGGCGCCCAGGCGCGCGTCGGCGGTCGCCAGGTCGTCCTCGGCGAGGTCGTCCAGGGTGTAGAAGGCGACGTCGCTCGTCCAGAGCCCCAGGGCGTGCTTGACGACGAGATCCTCCGGGAGTTTGAAGGGTGCCGCCCCGAGCGCCAGGGACACCTGGTCTTGCCGGCTCCTGTTCGCCAGGGTGTCGACGTATTGAACCAAGGCGTCTCCCACGGCATCCTCTGGGTAACCCTCCGGGATTCCTATCTCAAAGACGACCCAGTAAGCCTCGTCCAGGGCCAGATCCGGCACGAAGATACGGATGCCCTCTTCCTCGCCGCCGGGTGACGGCACGGTACCGGGGACGGGGGTTGCGGGGCTCTCAGCAAGCGCGGCCCTTGCCACGGGATCCGCCACCTGGTCGTGGGCGTAGAGGCGCAGGATCAGCACATCGGTGTCGATAGGGATGCGGAGCCGGACGTCCTTGGCGACCAGCCGCTCCCGCCGGTTAAGCTCCGATGTGAGATCCAGGCCGAGCGCCCGGGGGTCGGTCACCTGCGCATAGGTGCCCCCGGTGATCCCGGCCAGGGCGTCGAGCTCCCTGTGGTTGGCATCTTCACCGAAGGCGAAGGTCGAGACGCGGATGCGCGATGCGCCCACCTCACGCTCATCGGCTGCGGCAGCCGCGATGGCGGTGACGATCGATCTCCGAATCTCCAACCACTCGGTGACGCCGTCGGTCGGGTTCCCATCGGAGAACAGGAAGATCTGATCCAGGCTCTCGTCCGTGGCGAAGGTCTCGATCTCGCTCAAGCCCGCGATGAGTCCCAGGTTGATATCGGTGCCGCCGCGCGCCACCAGGCGGTTCAGCGCCTGGCCCAGCGTTGCAGCGTTCAGTTCACCCACCGCCGTAGCGGGGAGAACCGTCCGCGTCTGATCATCGAAGTCGACGATCCCCAAGGTGTCCTGGGGACGCAGTTCGGACGCCAGCGTGAGAATGGCCTGCCGGGCACCGTTGATCTTGGCGCCTTCCATCGAGCCGCTGGTGTCGACGACAAAGATGTAGTTCGCCGGAGGGGCCTCGCGAAAGTCGTCACGAGTTTCGGCGGCGGCCTTGAGCGCGACCTCCAGGTAGTGTGTGGATCGCGAATCGCGGCGCTCCTCAAACGGGATCTCGACCAGACCGTAGCGTAGGACGAGCGATGCGTCCGTGTCGGGGCCGGGTATACGCACGCCGCTCAACGACGCGATCTCTTCGAAGACAACCTCGGTTCCATCGATGTTGACGCCCGGCTCTGCCAGCCTCTCGAGCCCCGCCGCCGGGTCAAAGACGAAGTCGTTGTGGCGACGGATAAAGAGCGCGCTGTGGGGCAGGGGAGCGTCCCTTCGCACGAGGGGCAGGGGGGTCGCTGTCGACCCAGGGGGCGCTGTGGGTTGAGGTGTGCCGGCGCCGACGGGCGGGACCGTCGGGGAGGGCGTCTGCGTTGGGCGCGGCGTCGGTGAAGGTGTGAGTGTCGGTCGGCGGGTGGGCAGGGGCGCCAGGGTCGGGGTCGTCGTAGGGGAAGGTGTGGGCGTGGGCGTGTCCGTGGGGACAGGCGTGGGCGTCGGCGGTGGCGTGGGAAGCGCGGCTAAGGCCGCGACCCCCGCACCGACGATGAGTAGAATCAAGAGCAGCAGGATATCGATGGTTCGACCATAGGGTCTCCGCATAGGGCTACCTCCGCATGATTGGGGCGCCGCCTGTCGATGGCAAGACTCTTGGCGTTGGTGAGTGCGTGATAGCCAATGTCAGGATCGGCGCCGCCGCAACAGTATATGAGGACTTGACCCTATGATAGCTGGAACAGGGGTGATGTCAACAACGGAGCTACAGTAGATCGCTTAAGCGCTCCTGACAGACTCTGGATTGAGCTCGGAGAATTCCCGATGGAAATCAGCGCTGTGAAACCGGAACTTCATATCGTCGACGATCTCTCCAGGCGCGTCGAAATCAGCGGCGTAGCCGGGCGGAGCTTTCGCAGTCCACCGGTGGAGCAGCTGGGTTTTCAGCCCCGTCCTGGTCATCAAAGCCCGAACCCCGGCGGTCAGCACAACGGCAAATAGCGCCGTTCCTACACCGAACATAAGCCAATCGCCTTCGCTTCCCACGATAGACAGCAACCCATTCATGAACACGGCGGCAAGCGGTACTGCAAACAGCGTCAGGACGATCTCCAAGCGTCGTTCGGCAACCCGAAGAACCTCAAGGTAATCACTGCACGATGGACAGATCGGCAGCAGAAGCGAATAGTGCACCTGAACCCAGAGATGACGGTGCGTGAGTCTGACATCTCTAAGGTACTTTCCCCTGCGCTCTCCACACCACGCGCACAATTCCGGCAGGTAAATGATCTGTTGACCGACAATCGTCCGGCGTGATCTCATCACGCTCTCCTTGTTTACAGACCAGGTTCTGTGAGTCCCGGTAGGATTGAAGATACCAACAGCAAGATCGCCACGGCACCGATCATCGCCGTCAGCCCCCACGCCAAGACATTCTGTAGCCGTGAGTTCCGCCAGTCGCCCATCACCCGCCGGTCGTTCACCAGCTTGAGCACAAGGACCAGCATCACGGGCAGCAGCAACGCGTTGAGCGCCTGTGAGAACCACATGATCGGGAAGAGCGGGAGGCCCGGGATCAACACGATCAGCACACTCACAACGATCATAGTCAGGTAGAGGCCATAGAAGATTGGGGCATCCCGGACACGATGGTTCAGTCCCCGTTCCCAGCCAAACGCCTCACAGATCGCATACGCGGTCGAGAGGGGCAAGACCGAGGCCGCCAACAGCGACGCTCCCAGTAATCCGGTGGAGAAAAGATACCGAGCGCCCACGCCGGCCAGCGGCTCCAGGGCCAGCGCCGCGTCGGCGGCTGAATCGGCTACGATGCCGGCGCCGAAAAGGGTGGCCGCCGTGCAAATCAGGATGAAACCGGAGACGAGATTTCCCCACGCCGCGCCAAAGATGACGTCCGTGCGCGTAGCGGAATAAGTCTCTTTGGTGACGCCCTTGTCGGCCACCGATGCCTGCATGTAGACAATAGCCCAGGGCGTGATCGTCGTGCCGATGGTCGACAGCACCGCCAAAATGTAGTTGGGGTCGGCCCTCAGCGAGGGGGTGACCGCCTCTAGCAGAATACGATCCCAGGGGGGATTGATGACTATGGCCGTGACCACATAGCTGAGAGCGGCCAAGCTGAGAACGAGGAGCACTTTTTCCACGCGTGGGTAGCTGCCCCTCAGCACCAGGAAACCCACGAGCAGAGCTGCCAGTGGTACGGTGAGGTAACGGCTCACGCCCAGCAGCTCGGTGCCGGCGGCGACGCCGGCGAACTGGGCCATCGTCGTACCGGCATTGGCGAGCAGCAGGGAGAGCATAGCGAAGGTCGTGATTCGCACCCCGAATCGCTCGCGGACCAGATCTGCGGTGCCCTTGCCGGTTACCGCTCCCATTCGGGCGGCCATCTCCTGCACAATGACCTCTCCAACCGTCACCACGACCAGGAGCCAGAGGAAACTGTAACCGTATCGTGAGCCTGCCATCGAGTAAGTGGCGATACCCGGCGCGTCATTATCTGCGCTGGCCGTGATCAGCCCCGGTCCCAAGACAGCCAGGAAATAGAGCAGCCGCCGCGTGACCCGCTGGAAGTGTCGTTTGAGTAGCTTCATCGTCTCGCTCCCGTCGGGGCTATGAGAAGCGCGGCAGACGCTTCTTCCAGGCCGTGGGCAACACAGCGTCGATGGCATCGTCGACCGTTACAATCCCCAGCATCATCTGGGTCTCTTCGTCAACCACAGGAACGGCCAGGAGGTCGTACTTGGCCACCAGGTAGGCCACGTCCTGCTGCGGCGTGTGAGGGGTTACCGTGATATGAGGATCGACCCGTTCGGCGACCTCCTCCACTGCTGCATCAGGATCTGCCATCACCAGGTCACGCAGTTTCATCATGTGCTCCAGTCGCCCTTCGCCGTCCACCACGTAGACGTAGTGCATCGTCTCATCCTCTTGCGCTTCCTCGGACCGCTGGAGATAGGTCAGCGCGCCGGTCGCGGTGAAGCCCTTAGGCACGCGCGCAAACTCCGTGGTCATAATGCCCCCGGCAGAATCCTCCGGATAGGTCAGCAGCGTGCTCACGTCAGCCGCATCCTCATCTTCCATCAGCTCGAGGAGCTGAGCGATAGCCACTTCCGGCATATCGGCCAGGATATCAGTGGCTTCGTCGGGGTCCATCTCCTCCAGAATATCGGCGGCACGCTCGGGATTCATGTGCAGCAGAACCGCCATTTGGACATCGGCAGGGCTCTCCTCCAGGGCGTCGGCCAGCGTCTCGTCCCTCAAGCCGCTTAGTAGCGCTTCACCGGTAGGCCGATCGAGCTCACTGAGAATCGCGGCAATATCAGCAGGCGGGAGGCGGCTGATCTTGTCCCGTGAGATGCGTAGCCGCAGGGGATCTTCCTTGCTAATCGGCGCCACGTCCTCCCAAGGGAGCACGCCCTCAGGCAGCGGCTTGCCGAGGGCCTTGGCAGCGGCTTCGACGGCGCCCTCCAAGCCCAGACGGCGCAGGAGGCCGCGACCGCCGATATCCACACCCGTCAAGCGGTATTCATCCCGAATACGCGCCAGTTGTACGTCGTTGACGCGCACGACGCGGCGCCCTTGCGTGTCTACGATCTGTCGGTCCAGCACCCTCTCAGCCACTTGGATCTCATTGCCCTCACGGTGGTAAGCACGGACCCTTTCCCGTGGTACGTTGAGGGTGATGCTGGGATAGAGACTACTGACCTGGTCCATCGGGATGTGAGACGGGATTTGCTGCCCGTCTGAGATGACCAAGGCCAGAGCAAGGGGAAATGCTCTGGCGACTTCGCCGAAAAGGAGATCCTTACAGCGCCCAACAGGGCGTCCGAAGGAGTCCCAGATACGTCGATTCTGCATCTGGCTAAAGTAAAGCATAATCTGTCTCCTAGAAGCGTGGGTGAGAATGGCTCGCCTGCGCGCATCGTGCACTCAGGCTGGCACGCAAAAGGGGCCACAGAATGATCTGTGGCCCCTGTCAACGTTCAGACAGACTATACTGGCGTCAGATCATGCTGTGTCCAATCGGCGGCACACTGCTACTGCCGGCCGAGGATGCCGCGTCCGGTTCGAAGCTACTACTGTCGCTGCTGCTTTCTTCAGATTCTTCTGGCACGACTTCTGTCTGCTCCTTGCAAATTCACATCGTCAGAACACCAGGCCTGCATCTTGTTCCCTACGGATGACATTATACCATGCATGCGAATAAACGCAATGTGTTGTTCGCCCAGAACCTTGCGTTGCCCCTTAGTCAACCGCGAAG
>JBNGDU010000424.1:0-6141 GCA_049975025.1 Anaerolineae bacterium | reverse complement strand
TCATCGCTATAGACTCCCTTTCAACTTGCGAATTTCGGGAAGTCTTTTTTGATGGCCTGACACACAAAGCGCCCGGATCTCAGTTGGAGCAAATCCAGGCGCTCTTCTTTGGCCTAGGGCCTATTGCTTCCCAGCGCAAATTTATACCAGATTTGTGCTGTTCTGTCAACTGACCTGATATCAGCATTCTATTGAGTAGACTTGTGAACGAGTAAATGGAATTACGCTGGAGCTGGTATAATATTCCTAGCGAATCGCTGTTTGGCTGAGTGGATACTCAGCCTTCTGCGGATGGATTCCAGAGATGAGTGGCGGACAGTCCTCGGGCTGAGATTGAGCTCGTTCAACACTCAGATTGGAGTTCAATCTGTCTAAAGGTTCCTTTTGAGACGTGCCTAAGGAGATGGATACTGTGGCGACTGATATGGAGAGTTCGGGTAAGGATCTGTTACTTGCTACACTGCAGGGTGGATCTGTGGAAGGTATTCCCTGGGTGCCCTTTGCCGGCGTTCATGCCGGAAAGCTCGTGGGGTATGATGCTCAGGAGGTGCTGACCGATGAGGATAAGCTTTTTGAGGCGTTGATGGCGGTCAACCGTACCTACGATCCGGACGGTCAGCCGGTACTCTTTGACCTCCAGGTCGAAGCCGAGATTCTGGGTTGCGACCTCTTGTGGGCCGAGAAAGCCCCGCCGACTGTGGCGTCACACCCCTTGGGCGCCGAGCCCCGGGTGCCTGATGCCCTGCCGACGGCAGAGGACGGTCGGTTGCCCATGATCTTGCGCGTCATGCGCAGGATGAAGGAGGCTGTCGGGGAGACGACCGCTCTCTATGGTCTGGTGACCGGGGTCTTTACCCTGGCCTCGCACCTCCGCGGGACCGAGATCTTCATGGACATGTTTGACCGACCTGAGTTCCTTGAGGAACTGATCGCTTTCTCCGCCGATGTGGTTCGCCGGATGTCCGAGCTTTACATGGATGCCGGCATGGACGTCATCGCGATCGTCGATCCCCTCGTTTCACAGATCTCGCCGCGACATTTCAAGGCCCTGCTCTCCGATCCTTACGAGGAACTCTTCGACTTCATACGTGAGCGAGGGGTGCTTTCGTCCTTCTTTGTCTGCGGAGACGCGACCAAGAACATCGAGGTGATGTGCCAGACCGGCCCGGACTCGATCTCCATTGATGAGAATATCGATCTGCCCGCTGCTAAGGAGATCACGGACCGGCACGAGATCGTGTTGGGTGGCAATATCCCGTTGACAACCCACATGCTCTTGGGGAACCAGCAGGATAATATGAAGTTCGTCGTTGACTTGTTGGACAGGATCGACACGGAGAACTTCATCCTGGCGCCTGGGTGCGATATGCCCTATGATGTGCCGGTGGAGAATGTGGTTGGCGTCGTCCAAGCCGTCCGTGATCCTGATGGGACGCGCGCGATGCTGGAGAACTATCAGGCTGAGAGTCTGGATCTTGACGCTGTAGTGCTGCCGGACTACGGTCAACTTGACAGGCCCTTGGTCGAGGTCTTCACCTTGGACTCTGATACCTGCGCAGCGTGCGGTTATATGCGTGACGCGGCGCGTCGCGCCACCGAGGAGTTGGAGGGGCAGGTGGAGATGGTGGAGTACAAGTTCACCCAGCGAGAGAATGTGGCGCGTGTGAAGAGGATGGGCGTGCCAAATCTGCCCAGTATCTATATCAACGGTGAGCTGAAGTACTCCTCGATTATCCCCAGCAATCGCGAGTTGTTGGAGGAGCTCAAAAAACACCTTGAGTCGGGGGATCCTTCATAGATGGTGCGGACGGTCAGCACATCGGAGAGCGGGTTGATGGAAGGACCAAGCCTTCATATCGTCGGTGGCTTTCTGGGAAGCGGCAAGACCACGGCTATCGCGAGCGCTGCCAAGCATTTGATGGCCCAGGGGAAGCGGGTCGGCGTCGTTACGAACGATCAGGGCAAGTATCTGGTCGATACCGCTTTCTTCCAGGCCTCAGCGGTGCCGGCAGTTGAGGTGACCGGTGGGTGTTTTTGCTGCAACTACGAGGATCTAGAGGCGCAGTTGGCGCGACTTCGCGAGTCTGCTAAGCCCGACGTGATCTTCGCCGAGTCGGTTGGCTCCTGCGCTGATATCGTGGCTACTGTGGTGAGGCCACTGCTCGATCTTCGCGTGTCGGAAGGCGATGTGGATACCACGTTTTCTGTTTTCACGGACGCCAGGCTCCTGCGCCGACGGTTGTTAGACCTCCCGATGCCCTTCAGTGATGACGTCGTCTACGTCTTCGATAAACAGATCGAGGAAGCGGGGATGCTCGTCATCAACAAGCGCGACCTGTTGTCCGCTGATGAGGCGGCGGAGGTGCGGGCGTTGGCCGAGGCGCGTTTCCCGGGCAAATCGGTGAGACTTCAGAACTCTCTCAGTCCCCAAGAGGTGGAGGCATGGGTGATGGCGCTGGAGGCCGGAGCTGCTGCAGCTCCGACAACCTCCCTGGAGATCGATTACGACCGATACGGTGCGGGTGAGGCGCGTCTCGCGTGGCTTGACGAAATGCTCACCTTCGAGGTGCCGCAGGACGGGGGGCGTGCGCTCGTGATTCATTTTATGGATGCTTTGATGAGGCTTTTGCGGCGTGAGGCCGTCCCTGTTGGCCATCTTAAGTTCCTTGTACAGGGGGGGCAGGAGAGGGTTAAGGTCAGTTTCCCGACCTTGATCACCAAGGGCTGGGAGCGTGAGGTGCCGTCGCTGTCGGGGTCGGAGATCCAGGTGTTGGTCAACGCGCGGGCCGAGGTCGCTTCCTCGCGACTGCGCGATTTGGTAAGTGAAGCTGCCGACAGTGCGACTTCTGAGAGCGGCGCTTCCTATGAGGCATCTCATGTCGCGTCGTTCCATCCGGCGTTCCCGAATCCGGTGCATCGGATCGCATCCACCATGCCGGATTAGTCGATTTGGGATTTATTACTTTGTCGTTTATAATGGCACACTAATGCTGGCTCGTCGGAAACACACGGTTTACAGGAGGAAGTAGTATGGAGCAGATCTTGCAGGATATGCGTCAAGGTATCATGGACGGGGACATGCACCTGGTTGAGGATAAGGTGAATGAAGCCCTGGATCAGGGGGTTGAGGCTCCGGTGATCCTGAATGAAGGCCTGATCAAGGCGATGGCGGAGGTGGGTCGCCTCTTCGAGGAGGGGGAGTATTTCGTCCCGGAGATGCTCATTGCCGCCCGCGCAATGAAGGCCGGCTTGGCTATTCTCAAACCTAAGCTGATCGATGCTGACGTCAAGCCCGCTGGCAAGGTGGCGGCCGGCACCGTGAAGGGTGACCTCCACGACATCGGCAAGAATCTTGTCTGCATGATGCTTGAGGGGGCCGGCTTCGAGATCCTGGACCTCGGCACGGATGTGTCCCCGGAGGCGTTCGTCGGTGCGGTTAAAGACGACGGCGCGGATGTTATCGCGATGTCGGCCTTGCTGACGACGACGATGCCGAACATGAAGAACACAGTTGACGCACTTCAGGAAGCCGGCGTGCGCGACTCTGTTAAGGTCATGGTTGGCGGTGCGCCGGTGACCCAGGCCTACGCGGATGAGATCGGGGCCGATGGCTATGCCCCCGATGCGAGCCGCGCCGCCACGTTGGCGAAGCAGCTCATGGGTGCGTAGGATCCGGCTAGAAAGCGAACCTTAGCGGCTTTCGGTCGTGCGGGCATTGGGTTACCCACCGCCCAAAAAGCCGCTGTGGCGGTATCTGTGACATGTCGTTGACGCTCGGTCGGATCTGCTGAACCCGGCCGAGCGTCACTGCACGTGTGTGCTGGCGTGGACTCCGAAAGCCAACCTTCCCCGGAATGGGTTGCCCGTGCTGAGCCCCTTTGAGCGGGATTAGGTTGTAGGTTCCTCGTAGAGCTCCAGTAGCACGCCATGCGCGCTCCTCGGGTGTACAAATGCATAGCGCGTGCCGTCTGGATGACTGCGGATCTCTGTGGCCATTCGGGCCCCCTGGTTCTCAAGTTGGGCGACCGAGGCCTCGATATTCACCACGGATATGCAGAGATGATGGACTCCCTCGCCGCGTTTCTCCAGAAAACGCCCGATGCTGTTCTCCGGATCCAGAGGTTCTAGAAGCTCGAGCTTTGAGTCACCCATCGGGAAGAAGGCGATTTCCACGCCCTCAGCCGGGACCTCTCGACGTTCCTCGAGCTGAGCCCCTAACCCGTCGCGATAGAAACTCAGGGCCTCGTCCAGGTCCTTTACGACGATACCGAGATGATGGATATGCATCAGTTGACCTCCCGCGCCTTCGATCGTCTGCTGTTATCCTTATCGTAGCGGTCTTGGGCAATTGTCAACATCAAGATTCGAATCCGGAACTGAAGTCCCCTTCGCCAGCGCTGCATCGGCTTGACTTGTCCGCGGTGCTCCTTATACTTTGCACAGCTCAACGCGGGAGGTGGTCCATGTTCCACGCAGCCGATCGTGTTTTGGTCGGGGTAATGACCAAGCCCAGTGACTTCCACATAGCCCAAGATGAGGGTTGGTACCGGATTCCTGTGCGCTACGCCCCTGAGTGCACAATGGACGCAGCGGTCTTGGCTTTCTACTTCACCTCGGCTTTCGATGACGAGCGCTGGACCGTGCATTGGTATGCTGAAATCCGCGGGCACGAGTTGGCGCTGCGCCGCGATCTTTTCCCCGGTGAGGCCGAACATCCGCGCGCGGATCAGCGCTACTACAAGATGCAGATCGGGCCCTTGATACCTCGCGAGCCGCCGATTCCAAGTCTGCGGTGGCGGCGTATTACATTCATCTGCTCAACTTGGGACCGCTTCTCGGCGGCGGAGGAGATCAACGATCTCTATATCTCCGGTGCGGAGGGTCTTTACGTCACTTTGAAGGAGAGCGGTTTCTACCCGGAGCGGGAGTATCTGATTCGCGAACACGGGGAGGCCTACACCGCGGACCTGGCGGTACCCTGTCAGAACGGCGTCGTGACTGCGGTCTGGGGAGATAGCCCGGCGCCGCAAAGCGCCCTCCGGGAGCCTGACGTGGACGCGGTGTGCGAGGCCATCGCGCGCCTGGGCGGTCCGCTTCGACCTGCCGGCTGATCTGCTGTTGACTGATACGTTGAAGTCCTCGATTCCGGAGGATCGGGTTTGGCTATCAATGCCTGTCTGATGGGACGGCGCTTTGCAGCTTTTCGGGTATGACCTCACGCCTTCGCCGGATCACATCCTACGCCTGGGTCACTCAGAGCTCTCTCTACGATACGAACAGCGGCATCTTCCTCTTCGGAGACGCCGCTTTTCTTGTTGACCCCGGCGTGAGGCCTGCGGAGCTAGAGGGGATCGCGGCCTTTCTAGCCGAACGGCGTGCATCTGTTCGTGCCATCGTGCTGACGCACGCTCACTGGGATCACCTGCTCGGCCCGGAGAGATTTCCCCAAGCCACCGTGGTCGCCCACGATCGTTACCCGGATGTGATCGAAGAGCATCGCGGCGACCTTCGTCGCCAAGTGATGTCGTGGGCCTCGGGCACTCGGGATGCGCCTTTCGAGCCGCCTCTGCCCGATGTGACCTTCGCTGATCGCCTCTCGCTCCACTTGGGCTCTTTCGAACTACGCGTGTTGTTCGCTCCGGGACACGCGCCGGACCATTGTGTTCTCTATGAGCCTGAGGCCGGTCTGCTCTGGGCCGGGGATATGCTCAGCGATAGAGAGGTGCCGATGCCGATGGACAGCTTTGCAAGCTACCTCCATGCGTTGGATGTCCTGTCCGCGAAGCAGGTCGATGTGCTGGTGCCGGGCCACGGTTCGCCCACCGCTGATCCCCGGGAGATTCACCGACGTTTTGAACAAGATCGCGCGTATCTGCAGGCGCTGCAGGCATGCGTGAGCTCGACGGTCTCGGACGGTGCCGACCTTGACGCCACGCTTGCCGCGTGTCGAGATGTGCCGTTCGCTCAACCCGACACCTATCCACATGCTCATCGATGGAACATCGAACAGGCCTATCTTGAGCTCGGGGGCGAGCACGTGCCGGATCGGCCTGTCGGATGGGCACAAGATTGGTTATAATTGCCCTGTGGCTAGACTCATCTTGAGCTCCCGAGCCCGGGAGGTGAGGGCAAGACATGGAG
>JBNGDU010000423.1:0-6141 GCA_049975025.1 Anaerolineae bacterium | reverse complement strand
CTTCATTGGGCGGCAGACGTGCTCCTACGAGAATCCCGACGCGCGGTCTATAGTTCATCCCATTCCATCATTTTGGGACTTGACACTGCCACTCTCTTGCCCGGGGGCGGAACCAAGCCCACATCGCCTGGACCCCCTGTCCCAAGGATACCTGAGGCACCCACCCCAACACGCGCTCGACCTTACCGACCGCGGAGTAGTTCTTCCGAATGTCCCCCTGCCGCCCAGGGCCGTACTGGGCCTCCACCGCGCGCCCCATCACGTCCTGCACGAGCGCCGCCAGCTCGCGAATGCTCGTCTCCACCCCCGTCGCGATCTGGAACACCTCGCCGCTCACGTCGCTCTCCAGCGCCAAAACTACCGCGCGGCACAGGTCGCCGACGTAGATGAAGTCCCGCGTCTGCAGCCCATCCCCATCGATGGTGATCTCGCCTTTGCTCAGGATATCCTTGAAGAACTTCGCGACGACGCTGCTCTTGTGCATCGAATACGGACCGTAGACGTTGGCGAACCGCAGCACCACCGTGCCCAATCCCCACGAGCCGTGGTAAGCCAGGCAGTAGCCCTCCCCAGCCAGCTTGCTGGCCCCGTACGGGGAGATCGGCAGGGGAGCCTTGTCCTCGGTGGCGGGCGGCGGCTGGCGCCCCAGCGGCGCGTTCGACGAGGCGAAGACAAAGCGCTCGACGTCCGCGTGGCGTGCGGCCTCCAGCATATTCAGGGTGCCCAGGACGTTGGTCCTGCAATCGTGATGGGGATCGATCAACGACCCCGGAACGCCGGTCTGCGCGGCCAAATGGACGATGCCGTCGACACCTTGGACAGCCTGTGCCACAGCCTCGACGTCCAGGATATCGCCCGCGATGATCTCCAACGGCAGTCCCTGGAGATGCGCGCGCCGTCCGACGCTGAAATTGTCCAGTACGCGCACCCTGTGACCCGCGTCCAGTAGCTGTCGCACCAGATTCGCGCCGATGAAACCGGCGCCGCCAGTTACCAGGATCTTCAATTACCTCTCCTTTTCGGATGTCGCGGACCGTCGTAAAGCATCCGATGCGGTGGTGCGCATCGGGGACCCGCATGGGGTCATAATGACCGGCATCTTCATTCCGAGGCTAGCGCATCGTCGACCATCTTCAGCAACTGGCGCTTGGCTAGGGCCCCGGTGCGCCGCGCGAGGATCTCCCCGTCTCGGAAGAGCACAAAGGTCGGGACGCCCAGGACCTCATAGCGACTGGACATCAGCGGATTCTGATCGACCTGGAGCTTGCCGACTTTCAGCGTCGCCTCGCGTTCCTCGGCGATGGCTTCGATGACCGGCTCGGTCATCTTGCAGGGCGGGCACCACGACGACCAGAAGTCCACCAAAACCGGCCCGTCGGCTGCCAAGACCTCTTCATCGAAATTCCTGTCGGTCAGACGCAGAGCGTGTCCCATTCAGTCCTCGCTAACCGGTTGCTCTTCTAGGACCTCGATGGTCTCGACGCGCCGATGATCTCCCGACCACCACGTGCTGGGGATAATATGATACGTCATCTGCTGGATCCGCTGCCGGATGTGCGGTTGCGTCAACAGCTCGAACATCCGGTAGATCTCCGCCTCGGGCGAGACCTCCGGTTCGAATCCGAACTGATTGGGGAGATTCTCGTAGATAGGCTCAAAGGGATGCCGGTCGGCCTCGACCCGGGGATTCTCCACCCGCTGGATCTTGGCCGGCAGATTGAACTCCTGGCGTCCCACCTTCGCGACCATCTCGGCCAACTGCCGGATGCTGTAGTAGCCCGACATCTGGTTGACCACCCCGTACTGTCCCGGCTCGGGTGGCGACACCAGCAGCCGGGTTATGCACTGCATAGCATCCTGCAGGCCGATGAACCCTCGCACCTGCTCGCCGGCCCCGTAGATGGTCAGAGGCATCCCGATAATGGCCTGAGCCACGAAACGGTTGATGACGGTGCCGAACCATTCGTCGATGTCCAGCCGCGTCCGCAGCCGAGGATCAGCAGCCAGCTGCGGCGTGTGCACGCCGTAGATCACGCCCTGCATCACGTCGTAGGAGCGCAGCCACCAGTACTTGCACGACTCGTAGACGTTAAAGGTGTCCTGCACCTTGCTCACGTGATAGAAACTCACCGGATCACGCGGCGTAAGCTCACCGCCCATGCTCCACTCCCGATCGTCCCATTGCAGGATGGCGTCGGCCGGGAACATCCCCTCGAAGATCGGCCGACCGGTGAGGGGGGTGCCATACTCTCCCATGGTCCCCAGTTTGATAAGCGTGCTTTCCGGGACCGTGTCCTTGATGATGAACAGCAGGCCCAGCGTGCCCAACACGTTGTTGCGTTGCACTTCAATCGCGTGATCGGCGTCGATCATACTGAAGGGCGCGCTCGGACACTCAGCGTAATGCACGATAGCCTCCGGTTGCATCTCCTGGATGAACTCACGCAGATGCGAGCGCGAGGCGATATCCATCCGCCGGAAAGCCAGATCGATTCCCAAAGTCTCTTTGGCGGCCTGGAGTCGCTCGGGCATCATGGCGATGGGGACAACGCTATCGGCGCCCTGTTCCATCACCCAGAAGCGGCGGGCGTAGTTATCGATGCCGCTGACTTCAAAGCCCAGGCTGCCCAGCCAAAGGGCCAGCGTCCAGCCTAGATACCCGTCGATGCCCAAGATCATCACGCGCATGTCCTTGAGCGTGTAGCCATAGGGTCCCTCGACCCACTCCGGGCACGCCTCAAAGGTGATACTCATGGGATCGTAAAGACCGAGCTCCGGACGGCGTTTGCATTCTGCCATCACCATCACGTCGGAGTCCTCCGGTATGCCCTGCCTAAAGGCCTCGACCGACTGACCACAAGCTCGAAAATCAACCTTGCCGGCGAGATCTATCGCCGGACAATTCCAGCACGTCTTGTAGGCGTTATGCATTGTGCAATAGCTCCCTGATGTTGTTCTACGTATGCATTTTCCGCATTTTGTTCATAATGCCAACGACCGTGGCTACGTCTGGATCCTCAGAAACACAATCCTCTGCCCCCTCACCCCAGGCCAGCAAGAAAGCGTCAGCCTGCGTGTGTTTGCCGGCGAAGACATCCGTGCCGAAGGGCTGCGAAGCGCGCCAACTCGCCCGCAGATTGTAGCCGGCTTCTCCCAGCAGCACCAAGTCCGGCGCACGATCGATCCGCGAGCCACGGTATAGCTCCTCGCGTCGATAGACCCGTTGGATCACCTTTTCGCCCTCGTGAGCCAGGGACTCGAAGAGCTCGGCAAGCTCCGCAAGTAACGGCTCTCGATCCGCTTCTTCCACCGTACCGCGGGGGAATCTCCCTGCATCATGAAGATAGATGCGCGAGGGTTCGAGAGCAAAGGCCCGGGTACCGGCCTCTAGCGTATTCAAGCCGGGAGCTGCGCCCTCCTCAAATCTAAGAAAGCCGGCCTCCTGAAGCACGTGGTTGAGATAGACATTCTGACGGAGCCGTTCGAATCCGTGATCAGAGAGCATCAAGAGGACGTCATCCTCGCTCAATTGATCCGCAATCTCACCGATCACGCCGTCTATCTTTCTGAAATGATCTCGGAAAGCCTGATGGTGCGGATGAGTTGGGTCCTCATACGCGTCCCACAGGAAATGCGCCAACCGATCGGTGCCGGTGAAGACCAACACGAAGGTGTCCCAATCTATCGTCTCCCACAGATGACGGTAGACGGCGATCCGGGCCTCTAGCGTCTTGTCCAAGTCGCGCAGGAAGAAATCCATGGATTGGTGAGCCTTTTGAGCGTCCACGTCCACCCGGTAGTCGAACTTATGCAATGTAGGCACCAGAGAACGCGGGTAGGTCGCACGCTCCAGATCCAACGCCACAAAGCCGGCGATCAAAACGCCGTTAAGGGCACGCGCCGGATAGGTCATGGGAACGTTGAGAATGACAGCGCGTCGACCGGGCCTGAGGGCCCAAAACGGCGGGGCCTTCAGGTTACTGAAGTTCGGGAAGACCGTTCGATAGGTGCCGGGCGCGACGTCAATAAAGCCATAAACGCCGTGTTCACCGGCGTTCTTGCCGGTGATGACCGAACTCCACGCCACAGAAGACACCTCGGGGATAGTGGAGGCCAGGGGACGGAAGACACTCTGCGCACTGAGCGCTCCGAAGCTCGGCATGGTGCCGTCCTGCCCGAACGTCTCCATGAGTCCGTAGGGCATGCCGTCCAGACCTATGATAACGATACGAGGCGTTTCGCTCATAGCCCGTATCCTATATGGCGCTCATTATATCTGTAGCGAGGACGCAATTCAGCAGGGGCACTCACATATCCTGTTGAGATCGAGCTAGGTTTCATATAGCAGTCTCTGTTTCCAGCCAAGGCCATGGATTGAATTACCGCGTTACCCAACGCGAGCCGTATTCTACCAGGAGGCAACCTAACTCCCAGTCAAGCGGGTTCTCTTGCTAGCCCGACGCCAGCACATGATCATAGACCTCCATCGTCTCCCGCGCCACCCGCTCCCACGAGAACCGCTGCGCGCGCTTGAAACCACGCGCCCGAAGCTCCTCGCGAAGCTGATCATCCGCGGCAATACGCCGGAGCGCCGCTTCTAAAGCTGCTTCGTTCAGCGGCTCGAACATCAAGGCGGCATCTCCCACCACCTCCGGCAAGGAGGATGTATCCGCGCAGACGACGGGCGCGCCGCTGGCCATCGCTTCCAGGGGGGGCAAGCCGAAGCCCTCGTAGAGACTGGCCCAGACTAAGGCGGTGGCCCCGCTGTAGACGGCGGGGAGATCCTCATCCGCGACAAAGCCGGGCAGGATAACAGACTCGCGGACCGGACATGACGCCAATGCCTCAAAGAACTCATCAAAGAGCCAGCCGCGCTTCCCCACGATCACCAGGGGCGGCACCTCTCCCGCCTCATAGAGCGGGGTCCAGGCATTGAGGACCCTCGTCAGATTCTTTCGGGGCTCGATCGTCCCCACCATCAGCAGATACTCCGGCGGCAATCCATACGTCGTCTGTACTCGCGCCCGCATCTCCTCGGATTGAGGCTTGAAGCCAGGCGCAGCGGCCTCGGGAATCACACTGATCTTCTCCTCGGGCAGGTCGTAGTAGCGGAGCAGGTCCCGCTTCGTCGCCTCTGAGACGGCGATGACGCGATCGGCACGCCGGCAGTAGAGGGGAAGCGTCCACTGCAGATACCAGCGGTTGAGGGGTTTGTGGTGTTCCGGAAGGACCTTGAAGATAAGATCGTGGATCGTCAGCACGGTCGGGACCCCGCGCAAGGGCATAAGCAGATGCTCGGTGGCATGGAACAGCTCCGCTCCCGGCACCAAACGGTTGAACGGGACGCGACCGAGTTGCCCCAACCAGACCATCATCCGCCAAGGCTTGTAGCCTAACGCGACCGTCCTGGTTGGAAGATGCTCTAAGCCGGCAAGCGCATGGATGCCGCGCTCGCGATTGTAGAAGAGCGCCAGCCGTTCCGGGATTTGAGAGACCATCGCGTGAGCGAGGCTCTCAGCATAGCGCCCCCAGCCGGCCCTGCGATGGACCGCGGCGGAGACATCAACGTAGATGGACATTTGAGGTCATTATACGTGGACAACAGGGAGCAGCAAGCAAAATCACGCTGCTCGGCTAGGACGATCGCATTTGGATATAGATGCTCGTAGCCCCCGTCTCGGGGGCGCTTTTGGCGCGGGAAGCCCCGTTGCAGAGGCTGATCCGCGCTCAGGCCGCCCCGAGGACGGGGCTTTGAGCCTTAAATGCGATTGCCCTACTGCCTCAGCAGGGTAGGGTTGAACTGAAGGGCATAGCGTCGTATACTAGAGCTACGGTGAGGTCTTCCCGAAGTCCCCAAAAGGAGGTTCGCATGGAGTCGCCGCAGATCAGATTTGCCCGGCTGGACAAGGAGAAGATGGCCAGACTCAAGGAACTTGAGGAGGCTTTGGGCACCTACGTTCTGGCCTTCGAGCCGCTCATCAAAATCGCGGACCTTACAGAGGAGCAACTAAGCATGCTCCAGAAGGTCGAAGAGGAGATGGGCGTGATCCTGGTCGCGTACGAGGACGCTTAAGAAGCACCCACCAGCACGGGGCGACGTCTCTCAACGTCGCCCCGGTGCCATGTGAGATCTACTCTTCA
>JBNGDU010000422.1:0-6143 GCA_049975025.1 Anaerolineae bacterium | reverse complement strand
CACCTGATCAGCACGTGGTTTCCCCCCATCTCCAGCGGGATGTCGCTGATGGTGGCGCGATCGTTCTCTAGCGTCACGGCGTCAAAGGCGTGACCGTTGACCGCGACCTCGACGGTGCCGCTGCCCTCCAGATCCAGGAAGGTCAGCGCTTCGGGGTTCGGTACGTCCAGGTTCGTCTCCAGGTTTTTGCGCGGTGATGGCGACCAGATCGTGTGATAGAGGTAGATCTCGTCCGAGAGGTCCAGCCCTTGCGCCCGCCAGATCCCCGCCTCGTCCTCCATCCGCTGCCAGGTAAGTAGGTTGAGGATGGGGGTGGTCAGCATGCGCTCCATCGAGGGCTCGCAGCGCTCCACCATCTCCCGGTGAAGCCCTTCAGCGACTGGGCCGTTGTAGACGTAGACCGCCTTTGGATAGCCCGAACTGTTGGGTCTCGCCGCGGGCACCGCTTCGCCAGCCAGGAGACTACCCTCGAAGCTCTGGCCCAGGTTTGCCAGCAGCCGGTTGGACAGCCGTCCGAACCGCGTTCGTTTCTCCGTGGAAGGCGCGAACTGGTTGAAGAGCACGTAGCCGGCTCCGATGGCGACCCGGCCCAGCGCTACCGCGGACTCCCGCTTCTCGGCGTAGAGGAAGCGGGAGAGCGTATGTGCCCTCAGGGCCTCCGAACGGCCTCCGTAGACCATCAGCTCACGCAGGCAACTCTCCGTGGGCGTCTGCAGGAGTGTCTCCAATCCGGGTGCGGGCTGCAGGAATGTCTCGCCCACGAGGAAGTTGGTCGCCGTCGGCGGCGTGTAGGAGAAGGTCTCGATACCGCAGAGGTCCTCGTTCGACACCCCATTAAGCCAGCGATGGTTCTGTGTGCGCACCACCTGATAGACCTCACCGACATCCTTAGTCTCCAGGTCGACGCCGAGCAGGTCCGACCACGCCGCGAGCGCTTCGGGTGTGGCGTTGTCCACGATGACTACCCGCCCCTTTTGGGCCGCATCGTGGTAGGTCTTCAGGCCTTCAACGGTGTCGCCAGGCACGACCAGAGGGGCCCCTTCTGCCCTGGGCCGGTAGGTTACCGCCCGGAGGAGCAGCCCATGGAAGAGGTGACGCGCCGTTGGTATCTGATCCAGCTTTTCGGTGAGGCGCATTTGCGAGGCCAGGATGAGGCCTTCGCCTTCCTGAGCCTCGAAGAGCGGCGTGTAGTCGAGCGTGCCGCTGCCGAAGCCGCCCTCCCCGGCGTCAAGCAGGGGCAGCATCAGCCGCCCGTCGTCCTTCCGGTACATTCTCAGCGCGACGTAGGCCTCGTTGGCCAGCAGCGGATACGGATCATCGCCCCAGGCGAAGAGGTCGCGGGCCTCGACGCCGTCCAGGACCGGGTGATCGTAGCTTCGAACGAAGGCTTTCAGCACAGGCTTGTCCTCAAGAGGGACATTGGGGAAGAGCGAGTAGGTCTGCGCCATCAGGACGAGTCGTCCGCCTTGGCTTACGAAGTCGGCGACCTGCCGATTTTGCGCGCTTCCCGGCTCCACGGTGTTGCGCTCCATAATCAGGATGTCGAAGTCCGCCAGGGTGGTCGGCTTCAGATTATCCACGTAGACGGCGCCGGGCGCCATCTCCCGGAGTGTCGGCTTGAGGCTGCCGGGGCCGTAGACCGCGATCTTACTTGCTGAGAGTTCCGGTGGTATGTCGATCTCCCGCTTGTCGATCCTGACGGAACGCAGCCACGTGTCGTGCACGATGTCATCTACCTTGAAGGTGGCAACGTAGTCGTAGATGCCCGGTGTGACGTCCTCGGGTATCTGACCTGCGAAGACGCGCGATGTGACGTGACCACGGTCGACCTTGGCGCTGAAGCTCGCGGCGTCGATCACGCGATCGGCGCGTCCGAGGGTGACCGTCAACTCGCCCGCAACGCTCTCCGCCGTGTCGTTGACGACGAAGATCTCGCGGCGGAAGCTATCCCCTGCGAAGTAGCCCGATCTCAGGCTCCGGTCGATCGCGGCCAGGGGGCGGAAGGCATTTGCCTGGATCGGGAAGCTGTGGTTCGGCGTGTACCCTTTACCCGCCCGCCAGAAGCTGAACTCGCTGGAATAGGCCGGCACCTGGAGGGGTTTCACCCCCGGTGCTGTGGGGTCCTCGTAGCCTAGATGGGCGTCCGCCGGTTCCATCCTGAGGTTCTCCAGGCAGGAGAGATTCCACGGGCCGAAGCAACTCACCCCCAGCGTGCGACCCGCTTCGATGATCCATGCCGCGTCCTGGGCGGCGGCGACGTCGATGGCGGCGAAGCTGGCGAAGACGCTGTCGCCACCGACGTGTAGCGTGTTGTTAGGCCCGGCGTAGTGATAGAGCGCCATCTCGCCGCTGTGAAGGGGTCGCTCTCGATCCCACCAGCCGACACCGGCGCACTCCTTGCCGTAGTGACGGCTGATAATGGGCTGAGTCCGCTCGTTCCAGAGCGAGCTGTCGCCGTCGTGGTAGGCCGGGCGCGTCGGATCCAGTTCGTTGAAGATAGCACGCAGCTTGGGCAGTTGGCGCTGGATCATCTCGATCTCCTCGCGCGAGCCCTCCCGTTTGGTGTTCCAGCGCATCTCGTTCTCGACGCTCCAGAGGATGAGGCTGGGGTGGTTCTTGTCGCGCCTGACAAAGCGGCGCACGTGGTCGGCGGCGGCCTCCCAGTAGGTGGGCGAGCTTGCCGCCTGAGCCCCGCCGGATCCGTGGAGGCCGGCCTCTCCCGTGATCAGGATGCCCTCCTCATCCGCGAGGTCGAGGATGATGGGTGGGTGGGGATGCGTGTGCAGGCGCGAGTGGTTCATGTTGGCGTCCCGGATCATACCGAACCACTGGCGTGTCCAGCCTTCGGTGTAGTAATAGGGTGTCGACTTATGGCCCCAATCCGAGAAAAGATGGACCGGGTGATCGTTGAGCATAATGTGCGGGCCCTCAATCCACACCTCGCGGAAACCGAAGCGCTCGTGGCTGACCTCCAGCGGCACGCCCGCCTCCCATAGATCAGGTTTGACGTAGCCGGCCTCAACCGGCGTCTCGCCAGACGGCGTCCTCTCTTGGTCGAGGATGACGGTGCGTACCTGGTAGAGTTTTGGGTGCTCCGGTGACCACCAGGTCGCGGTGTCCCATCGTGCATCGAGCTCGACCGTCGACCTCTCTCCCGGCGCCAGGTGCACCTCGGCACGGGGAAGCTCGAGTGTGACCGGTGCAGTCGAGGCCGGGGTGCCCTTCGGCCAGTCGACCACGTCGGTGATCAGGAGGAGTTCGCGCGGGCGACCGGAGGCGTTGGTCACCTCGGCAAGGACCTTGACCGTACCCTGGCGGGTTGAGGTGCGAATCGTGATGTCGCTCAGATAGACGTCGCCGCGCTCGATCAGCCAGACGTCCTGCCAGATGCCCGAGTGATCACAGGGGATGACGTTGCCCGTGGGGACCAGTGCGCGTCTCCGTTCGTCGCGCTCGTAATTCTCGATCAGCACCGCGATCTCGTTCTCGCCCGGCTTCAGCTCTTCGGTGATGTCGCTCGCGAAGGGCAGCGTTGGTTGGACGTGATCGGCGACCTCCTCGCCGTTCACGAAGAGGCGGGCGCGGGGCATCAGCGCGTCGAAGACCAGGATATAGCGACGGTCGCCACGCACCTCATCCAGCGTGATCGTGCGCCGGACCCAGGCGGACCGCGTCTTGCTCCACTTCGGAGGGTAGCCGAATGCGTCAAAGAGAAACTCGTAATCGTCCGACTCGAAGATCTCGGGATCGCGCTGGTGCTCATAGTAGGTCTCTCCCCGTCGCCGCACGCCGTGCGTCGATTTGGTCCAGAACGACGGCACCAGGTACTCTTCCTCATGCCAGTCCTTCTCTGGAACATCGATCGGTGCATCACGCGATGGGGCTGCCTCGTAGAGCGGCAGGATATCCCACCAACCGTTAAGACATTTCTTCGTCACAGGAAGCTGCGCCTCGAACATAGACACCTCCGGAAGGGATTGGATTCTGGATGTTTGGTGTTGGATGCCTCGACACTCCCAATCGCTTAGCTAGGGTAGCGACTATGCAACCCCCAATATCCAACCACTCACTCATTCGCTTTCTCGCTTACTCGTCCATTCGCTTTTTTGCTTATTCGCTTTCTCGCTTATTCGCTCACCAATCCGCCACGCTGCTGTCGGAATCGTAGTAGAACTCACCGCCGAGCTCCTCGGTGTACGCCGGCACATTCTGCTGTGCCTCTTCCTCATCGATCTCGAAGCCAAGCCCCGGCTTGGTCGGCAGCTCGATGAAGCCATCCTTGACGCCCCAATCCTCTTGCAGGAGACCGTTGCCCAGACAGGCATCAACCTGCTCCTGAATCAGGAAGTTGGGCACAACGGCGTCGACCTGCATGCAAGCTGCGAAGGCGACCGGCCCGATGGCGCAGTGCGGCATGATGTGCATATAGTAGACCTCGGCCATATTGGCGACCTTCTTCAGCTCGCTGATGCCACCCACATGGGAGCAATCGGGCTGGATCAGGGCGACCGCGTGTTTCTCGAAGACGTCCTTGAAGCCCCATCGGGTCAGCAGTCGCTCACCGGTGGCGATAGGGAACGGGACGTGATCGGAGACCAGCTTGAGCGCGTCGACGTTCTCCTGCGGCACCGGCTCCTCCACAAACATAGGCCGCATCCCCTTGATCTCATGACAGATCTCGATTGCCAACGCCGGCGTCATCTTGCCGTGGAAGTCGAAGCAGATCTCGACGTCGGGTCCGACCCATTCGCGCATCAGGTAGGCCTTTTTGACGAAGTCGTCGATGACGGAGGGAGGCTCGTGGGCGCGCCACTTGCCCCCGGGGCCGGACTTGAATGCCGTGTAGCCCATCGTCTGGAGCCACTCCAGCCGTTCCCGGGATCTGTCCTGTCCCTCATCGCTCAGGTCGCGGATGCCCCAGTGGGCATAGACGCGGATCCGGTCCCGGACCTGACCGCCCAGCAGCCGGTAGGTGGGTACGCCGTAGTACTTCCCGGCGAGGTCCCACAGCGCCTGGTCGATACCGGAGAGCGCCGACATCACCACCGGCCCGCCCCGGAAGAAGGCGGAGCGGTAGATGTGCTGCCAGTGGTGCTCCATGCGGAGGGGGTCTTTGCCGACGAGGTACTCGGCCATCTCCTCGACCGCGGCGCACGTGCTCTTGGGACGCCCCTCCAGCGTCGTCTCGCCCCAGCCGATGAGACCTTCGTCGGTGGTGATCTTGACCAGTCGGGTGCGCTTTCGGGGGAAGAACTGTTCAATCTTCGTGATCTCCATTTTCAGCATCCTTTCGTTGTGTGGCTTGAGGTGTTTGCAGCTAGGTCGTCTCACCCAGCTTGATGGCTTGGAAGAGCTTCATACGCTTTAGCAGGCGAACAAGAATGACGAGGGCCAGGATGAAGAGCAAGGCAAAGAGCGCGTAGAGACGGAGAAGTGCCGGCCAAGCAATCTCGACGACAAAAGGCGGGACCCTCGCCGTCATCTCGGCGCCGATCTGCAAGAACGGGACATAGACCTTGCTGGCGGCGATGCCGAGGCCGGTTCCGGCGGCGCTGCCTATGAACAACAGCACAGCCAACTCGGTGGCCACAAAAGCGGTCATCTGCGAGGCCGAAAGACCGACCGCGCGCAACACGCCGAGCTCGACGGCCCGTCGCCGGAACGAGAAGAGCGCGTACATAATGAAGCCCAACGCGGTCAGTACCGCGGCTGCGGAAAACCCTACCGATAGCAGGCCCAGCAATCCCTGTCGCTCGGGACGTTGTTGCTCGCGCAATATCCGCAGTCTCGACGACAACAGCGCCTCCGCGCCGAAGTTAAGATCCCATAGCTCGTCCTCGAGTTGCTCGAAGTCGGTGTTGGGCATGGTCTTGAGCCAGACGCGATAGGGGAAGCTCATCTGAGCTTCTCTGTGGAAGTAGTCCAGGTTGCCGACGGCGAGAGGTCCGGTCTCCGGATACCATCCGGGGAAGTAGTCAAAGCTGCCGACGATGGTCACAGGCATAGTGGTGAGGGTGTCGTAGGCCTGGACCGCTACGTTGACCGAGTCGCCGACATTCAAAATGTGCTCCTGCATAAACGACTTGGGTAGCAGGACGGCGTCCTCCCGGAGCGCCAGCAGGTTCATAAGCCCGCCCAGGGAG
>JBNGDU010000421.1:1457-6150 GCA_049975025.1 Anaerolineae bacterium | reverse complement strand
CCCACGGTGCGAGCGCCATCAGCCGTGCCAGCCACGGCCAACGCCGTCCCTGAGAGCAGCCCCCCACCCCCTACCGGCGTGATCACGATATCCAAGGTCCAGCCGTCGTACTGCTGTTGCACCTCGTCCATCAGCTCCAGCGCTGCCGTGCCCTGCCCGGCGATCACCCGAGGGTCGTTGCTGGGATGCACAAAGACCGCACCGGTCTCCGACAGCACCTCCTCCAGCTTCCGCTCGCGATCCATCGGATGATTCCCGGCCCACACGATCTCTGCCCCGTACCCCTTCACTGCCGCGACCTTGACCGGCGGCGCATTCTGCGGCATCACGATTGTCGCCGGGATGCCCCGCAACCCTGCCGCGTAAGCGATGGCCTGGGCGTGGTTCCCCGAGGAGTGTGTGGCGACGCCCCGTTGTGCCTCCTCCTCAGAGAGCGAAAAGACGGCGCTGCAGCCCCCCCTCGCCTTGAAAGAACCGGTCTTCTGCATGTTCTCCGCTTTGAAAAAGAGCCTGGCACCGATCATGCGATCCAGCGTCGCGCTGACGAAGATGGGAGTCCGATGAACGTAGGGCCGAATGCGCTCGGCGGCGCTCACCACATCCTGAAAGGTGGGTCTTGAGGTCATAGGTCTCCTTCCACTGGCTTTTGCCTAGTATAACCGGTTGCGGCACGACACCAAACTCGATGGGACACCCAGAGCCGGTTCGCTAGATAGCGGCCGGGGCCGCCTTTCAGCGGCGGCCCCGGCTTAACGTCCACCCATCCACGGGGACAGCAGCGTCAATCCCTCCTTCTAGGAGTTCTCATCGAAGCCCGAAGAACCGCAAGAGCCAAGTAGGGAATGCGAATCTGGTCGCCCGGAACGAGACCAGGCTCACGGTCGACGGCACTTCGCACTGCGTGATCAAGGGCGCACCCGATCCCGGCGTGACGTTGGCCCCCTCCTGGAAAACCGGTCCTTGAATCGTGTCGGTATAGGAGCCCGCAGCTTTGATCCCGAATGTCGTCTCGCCAATGGCGATGTTCTGCGTGGGCATCGTAAATTGGTGGATATCCGTCTCCACCGGCCCGTTCTCTCCTAGGTTCGGCGCACCATCTTCCCACTTGATCCCGCTGACCCCGGTCGTGGGGTCGGATCCCAACACCACGGTATACTCGATCCCCTCACGGCCCTGGAAACCGCTGACGCTGGCGGGCGTGACGTAGGTCTCACCGTTACCCGGATCCACATAGGGCGATGCCGCCGTACAAAGCTGCAATGACCAGTGACTCAAGGCCGGGGTGGATGGGTCACCGTCGGTCTGAATCGCATAGGTCCACGTGGAGGTGTTATCCTCATTGTCCGTCTTGCCGATGAAACACAGAGTGAATCCTCCCACCACGGCGGCGTCGACACAATTATCGGGGATGACCGATGCAGCGACGGCTGGACCGACAGCTAGAAGAAGGACGACGACAAGCAGCAGAACCGGTGCAAGCTTTCTCAGTACGTTCACAGCATGCCTCCTTTTCGAATCGATGGTGCGATCAGCGGGATCGCCTACCGGGGTCTTTATTACGATAATTATCGAGTTTATATACATAATACGCCCGGAACGTCTGAGTGTCAAACATGACCTAGGTACTATGCCGAAAACCTGACGCGTTCTGACATGATTCTCCGGTAGCATGGCATGGATTAGAAGATTTGTTCGATATCTCATCCACGCGATGGTAAGCTTCGAACCTGGCAAGAGGAAAGAGATAACGCACCCTATGGAACCCTGTCAGATCATCATTCGTGGCGCAGGACAACACAACCTGAAACACATCGACGTCGTCATACCCCGCAATCAATTCGTCGTCCTGACAGGCGTCAGCGGCAGCGGGAAATCATCCCTGGCCTTTGACACTATCTACGCTGAGGGGCAGCGTCGCTATGTCGAGAGCCTCTCTTCCTTCGTGCGGCAGTTCCTCAGGCAGATGGAAAAGCCGAAGGTGGACTACATCGGGGGCCTCAGTCCAGCCATCGCTATCCAACAGAAGGCCGTGAGCAAGAACCCCAGGTCAACGGTCGGCACCGTGACAGAGGTGATGGACTATCTGCGGGTGCTCTACGCGCGCGTTGGAGAGCTCCACTGCCCAGAGTGTGGCCGTAAGGTCCAGGCCCAGAGCGCCCAGCAGATCGCGGACCAGATCGCGGCGCTGCCCGAGGGAACGCGGTTCCAGATCCTGGCGCCCCTCGTCAAGCAGCGGAGAGGAACCCACCGCAACCTGCTGGCCCGCTTGCGCAAGGAGGGCTACCTACGCGCCCGCGTCGATGGCGTGCCGGTCGAGTTGAGCAGCAGTCTCAGGCTGCCGAAGACGAAACAACACACGATTGAGGTCGTCGTTGATCGACTGGTGGTGCCGCGGAAGACCGATGAGGACTTCACCACGCGCCTCATGGACTCCGTCGAGACGGCGCTCAAGTCCGGTGAGGGAAGGTTGCTGGTAGACGTGGTCGACGGTGAAGAGCTGCTCTTTAGCGAGCACCAGGCCTGTCCCCACTGCGGACTGAGCTTCCCGGAGTTGAGCCCGCAGCTCTTCAGCTTCAACTCCCCCATCGGCATGTGTCCCGAATGCAACGGCTTGGGCACCAAGCTTGAGGTCGACCCGGCGCTGATTGTGCAAGATCCCACGATCTCCATCATGGACGGTGCCCTGCGCTGGTACGGCAATGTGCGGAAGAAGAAGAGCCAATGGCGTATCCATCAACTGGAGGCCCTGGCCCGACACTACAACGTCGACATCGACCAATCCTGGCAGGCCCTGCCTGAGACCTTCAAGCACGTCCTCCTTCACGGATCGGGAGAGGAACGTATCCACTTCGAGTACCGTTCGGAAGGTGAAGACCACTCCTGGACCGGTGAGAGCACGCGCCCTACAAAGGGCATCATCTTCCACATCAATCGCCTCTTTCATCAGACGAGATCCGATGGCACTCGCCGCTGGTACCGCAGCTTTATGAGCGAGCTACCCTGCCCAAGCTGCGGCGGTGCAAGACTCCGTGCCGAAGCCCAGGGCGTGACTGTAGGCGGGATGACGCTGAACGAGGTTGGCGCGATGACCATCGATGACGCCTACGACTGGGTAGGCGGCCTCTACGGCCTGTTCACCCGCGAGCAGTTTGAGATCGCGGAGGAGGTACTCAAGGAGATACGAGACCGACTGCAGTTCATGCTCAACGTCGGCCTGCACTATTTAGCCCTCGACCGGCCTGCGCCCTCGCTATCCGGCGGCGAATCTCAACGCATTCGCCTCGCCAGTCAGATCGGCTGTGGTCTTGTCGGCGTTCTCTACATCCTCGATGAGCCGTCGATCGGGCTACATCCGCGCGACAACCGCTCACTATTGGAGACGCTGCAGCAGCTTCGTGACATGGGAAACACGGTCTTGGTTGTGGAACACGACGCCGAGACGATGGAGACCGCCGACTGGATCATCGACCTCGGTCCGTGCGCAGGCATCCTCGGTGGCGAGATCGTGGCGGAAGGCCCTCCAGAGACGATCAAGCGGGACGCTACCTCTCTAACAGGTCAGTACCTGAGCGGGCAGCGGCTCGTCGTATCGCCTAGGGACGAGCGCCGGAGACCTAACGGCAGCGAGCTCATCATCCAGGGCGCCTCACTGCACAATCTCAAAGCGATCGAGGCCCATCTTCCCCTCGGTCTCTTCAACTGCGTTACCGGCGTCAGCGGCAGTGGAAAGAGCAGCTTGGTCGCCGAGACGCTCTACCCGGTCTTGGCACGAGCGCTCAACGGCGCGAATACGCGCCCGGGACCCTATGAGGAGATCGAGGGCCTTGAGCACCTGGATAAGGCCATTATGATCACCCAGGACCCCATCGGACGCACGCCCAGGTCAAACCCGGCGACCTATGTCAAGCTCTTTGGCGACATCCGGCGGGTCTTTGCCGCCCTACCCGAAGCTAAGATGCGCGGCTACGCAGCCGGGCGGTTCAGCTTCAACGTCAAAGGGGGACGCTGCGAGTCCTGCAAGGGATACGGCAAGAAAAAGATCCAAATGCACTTCCTCCCTGACGTCTGGGTCACCTGTAAGGAGTGCGGGGGCACGCGCTACAACCGCGAGACCCGTCAGATCCTATACAAGGGGAAGTCAATCGCGGACGTACTGGACATGGACGTCCAAGAGGCCCTCGACTTCTTTGAGGCCCATCCCAAGATATCGCGGAAGCTGCAGACCCTCCACGACGTGGGGCTCGACTACCTGAAGCTGGGTCAAAGCGCCACCACGCTGAGCGGCGGTGAGGCTCAGCGCATCAAGTTGGCTAAGGAGCTCAGCCGCCTGGCCACCGGACGTACCTTCTACATCCTGGACGAACCGACCACAGGCCTTCACTTCGCCGATGTGCAGAAGTTGCTCGATGTTTTGCACAGGCTTACAGAGGCCGGCAACACCGTCGTCGTCGTCGAACACAACCTGGACGTGATCAAGACAGCGGACTGGATCATCGATCTTGGACCGGAAGGTGGCGATGAGGGAGGATACATCATCGCTGCGGGCCCGCCGGAGAGCATCGTTGAGGTCAAAGACAGCTACACTGGAGCGTTCTTGCGCCACGTCTTGGATGGGGTCTCGGTACGCTAGGGGGTCTAGTACACTGGCGAAAAGGTAGATGCCTCACGCCAGCGAGTTGAGCCCACGAGCGCT
>JBNGDU010000421.1:0-1357 GCA_049975025.1 Anaerolineae bacterium | reverse complement strand
AGGCTGATCCAGGGCAGCGGAACGGGCTCCAATCCCTCAAGAACGTTGCGGATATCGCTCCCGAGCTGCGAGCGTTTGGTCAGCATCCTTCGCGCCTGAGCCCAGCCGGCGATGCGACCACGGAGCGTGTGGACGTCACGGCGCACGATCAAAGCGTAAGCATTGGCGAGCAGATCGTAGAACACCATCACAGGCAGATAGGCCCACAACCGACGGAACGGGTAGTTCTTCAAGATCGTCCAGACCCTGTTGCGACCGAGGTAGAAGCTCTTGAAAGGAGAACGGTGACGAGACGTCGCGCTGTGATGGTGCAACACGCGAGCCTGGGGAACGTAGAGACACCGCCATCCGCTGTATCGGGCCCGCCACGCCAGGTCCACGTCCTCCAGATAAGCGAAGAAGTCCTCATCGAACAGGCCGATCTCGTCCAGCATCTCCCGACAGTAGAGTGCCGCACCGCCGGAAGGGCCGAAGACCTCGACCGGTTCGCCGTCCGCGGCCTCATCGGGCCGACCGCCTAGACGATCCCACGCGATTCCGACGCGATCTACGCAGATCCCAGCCGAGTTGATGATCCGTGGGTCGCGAGCGAAGACCATTCTGCTGGCACACATCCCGATGTCAGGCTTGGAGTTAGCCGCCTCTGCGAGCGACTCCAGCCACCCCTCCGAGACTGTCGTGTCGTTGTTGAGCGTCACGACGAACCGGCTATCCGAGACGCGGATACCCCGATTGGTCGCGGCGGCGAATCCCAGGTTGCGGCGGTTACGTAGGACCCGTACCTGGGGAAAGCGCTCAACCAGAAACTCCGGTGAACCGTCAGAGGAACCATTGTCCACGACCACCACATCGAAATCCTGATCGGTCTGCTTTCCGAGGGAGGTCAGACACGGTCCGAGCCAACGACGACCGTTGTAGTTGGGGATGACGACAAGCGTCCGCGCCATATGCTCAGAGCCCTCGTGCTCGCAATCGACCGATGCCGGGGCGAAAGCCGTCGCCCAGAACCCGGGCTCAGACGTTCCTTGTCAATACCAAGACGGCGACACCAGCCGCCAGCAGGAGCGCGCCGGCGATGAAGATCCAGGGAATCCGCCTGACGCTCTGCGCTTCCTCGGCGGTCTCGGCAGGTTCCTCAAGGGCATCGCTCACCGACCCGGCTTCGGACGCCTCTTCGGTCGGCGTCGCGGTGCGTGTCGGCGTCGCCGTGGACTCTTCGGTGGCGGTCGCCGTCACCGTGGGCGTCTCGGTTGGCGTCGCCGTCGGCGTCAGCGTATCCGTCACGGCCACGGTAACGGTCAGGGTAGGCGTAGCGGTGACGGTCTCCGTCCCCTCTGCCGGTGCCTGAGTTGCCAGC
>JBNGDU010000420.1:0-6156 GCA_049975025.1 Anaerolineae bacterium | reverse complement strand
GCCGGTGATGTCTCGCTCGTGGAGCTGATCGGCGCCCACATCCACGGAGACCGGGTTGACCAGGTCCCAGACGGTACCGTCGTCGGTGGGTAGAGCGTCCGCCTGGCCATCCCAGGCGTCAGGCAACCGGGCCAGCGTCGTGAGAGCTCTGTCATTGATCCGCACGGCCAGGTCACCCTGGGGTGAAACCGCCGGCACCTGCGTCACGTGGCCCGCAAATCGATTCTCGAAGAGCTGTGTGCCGTCAGCGCCGAAGATCAGCAGCTGCCCACCCACGGTGACGACGACGACATTGTCCTGGTTGTCGAGAACCGGGGAGGCTTTGACCCTGCCCGCAATTCCGTTGCGCCAGAGTTCGGCGCCGGTAGCCGTGTCAATGGCTACGAGGTCCCCCTCCCCTGTGACGACGTAGACGGCAGAGCCGCTTTGCGAGAGCAAGGGGGATGTCTTAACCGTGCCCGACGCCGGGCTGAATACAAAGCGGAGTGTTCCATCAGGCGCGATGGCGGCGAGCCCAAGACGTTCAGCCGTTACGTAGAGAGACCCGTCTGGACCGAGGACTGGAGCCTGGCTGATCTTGCCCTCGACCTTGCTCTGAAACTTGAGCGAACCATCGGGATTGACACCGTAGACAATGCCCCTCGCTCCAACAACGTAGACGGTGCCATCCCCGCTGATCAGGGGAGGCTGAGCCAGAAGAGCATCGGTCTCGAGAGCGATCGACCACCGCTGAACGCCGTCGGCGCCGACCGCGATGAGGTGACCCTTTTCCGTTGCGAAGTAGACGTTGCCTTGGACGTCGGTCTGTCCGGGCGCTCGCACGGTGCCGTCGCCTTTGAGGGAGGCGCACCACCGGAGGTCTCCGGTCGCGGAGACCAGCGCACAAGCGTTCAGTGCTTGATCGACGGCGTAGAGGATGCCGTCTTGATCCAGATGCAGTCCGCTCTCGATCCTGCCCAGCTCGCCGTCGAAGTGCCAGAGCACCTCGCCAGCGGGAGAGAGGGCGTAGATGCCGGTTGTCTGTCCGGACACGAAGGCGAGGGCAGGCTCCTCACCCATGACAATCGGTGTGCGGTAGACGTCATCGGGGAGGGCAGTCCGGGTGCGAAGGCTGCCATCGGAGTTGAGGATCAGCACCCCCCCACCCTCATCCAGCGAGACAAGGCTGCCGTCAGGGAAGTAGGCCGCGGGAACCACCTGAGCTTCCTTGAGATGGTGTGTCTCTTGGGGGATACGGATCTCAGAGATCCAGCCTTCCTGACCCAGTCCACTGGTCTCGACCGGCTTATCACCCACGAGGGCGAGGACGCCGGGCTGGCCTGCCAATCGCCGGATTCGGGAAGCCGGCAGCGTGGCAGCGACCCCGTCGATCAGATCGAGCTCGGCATCGACGCGTCCGCCAACGCGCTTCACCGCGTTGCGAGCGATATCGATGCTGCGAGCCGTTACAATGATCTCAGCGTCTGCGCCTGAAAGCGTGAGCAAGGCTGGATCGATGTAAGCGTTGCCAGCCTGGGCGGGGAGGGGATTACACGCGGTCAGTACCGTAACAGATAAAAAGACAATGAGTAAGATGAGAGCTCTGAGTCGTCGGGCCTTCATAAGCACACTAGCTCCTTGCATGACGGGACAACGGGACCCACGGTTAACGGGACGACGAAACCTACGGGACCACGCCTAACGGGACCTACGGGACAAGATATAACAGAGCCACGGGCCAACGGGACTTTGCGGCTTGTGCCGTGCACGTTGACATTATGGGTGCACGCACACATCATAGAACAGTAATAAAGGGATGCGACCTACCCCAATATCGAGGTCCAACTCTATCGCGGTATGGTTTGAGGCCCCAGCAGCGGTATTATTGTCCGAAGCCTCAGCTTTAGTATAAGCACCGGCAAGACGTGTGTCAACACTTGTAAACGTTAACGTACGTTGCAATTTCATAAACAACCATTCTCTTACATTACTTGTTGCTAGCAACAAACCCTCTTCTTACATTGAGCGTTGCATATGTAAGAGCGATAATACCTAAACCCGCTAATCGAGGTTAGAAGCTGGGCGACAGGGATTAGTTCGGCGATGTCAATGATCGTAGCGCTGTGCCTTCGCGCGTTTCTGTCGTCTTGCGTACCCCAAAATCGGACTTCGGACCCCAAAACCGCCCGAAAACACCGTTTCCGACCCTGTCATGGCCTTCAGAAAGGTTAGAATTCAGCAGTAGTTCGCGAGTGGGTGGCAGTTTGACTGGGATCAGGCCTGTAGTATAGTGCGAGACATCCCCCATCCAGCCAGCTAGCAATCAAAAGGAGTAACCGCTATGGTCAACATTGTAGAAAGGGTTGATGATCGGGTTGAGATTCGACGCGTGCTCGTCAGCGTCTCCGACAAGTCCGGCCTGGACACGCTTATACCCGGCCTGATCGAGATCGTTCCCCAGATCCGGTTCTTCTCGACGGGCGGGACGTATCGGGCGATTGCCGAGATCCTCGGTGAGCGTCTGACCGCCGAACACCTGACCCCTGTCGCGGCTTATACTGGTCAGCCGGAGACGCAAGGTGGGCTCGTCAAGACCCTCGACTTCAAGATCTATTTGGGACTGTTGACCGAGACCCACAATCCAGCCCATCAGGCTGACCTAGCGCGTACCGAGGCCGTGCCCATCGATATGGTGGTCGTCAATCTGTACCCCTTCGAGGCGACGGTTTCCCAGGAGGATGTCACCGTTGAGGAAGCTCGCGCCAACATCGATATTGGCGGCCCCTGTATGCTGCGAGCGGCGGCCAAGAACTACCTTCGAGTTACGCCGATTGTCGATCCGGCTGACTATGGACCCCTTCTGGCGACGCTCCGAGAAGGCGCCGGGGCGCTCAGCCTGACGACGCGATTTGGGTACGCGCGCAAGGCCTTCGAACACACGGCGGCCTATGATGCCGCCATCGTCTCCTTCCTCCGGCATCAGGATCCGGACGACGTCCGAGGCGCTTATCCTGAGCTCAAAGCCGCCGGAGAATGACGTTAACGTTATCGAAACGAAAAGTTAGCAATACGTAGAGCACATCCATTATATAAGGAGAGCAAGCCGTGGCTAAGAATCTAAAGCAAGCCTACCGGACCATTTTGGAGGACAACTTCCCCGCTCGCATGGAGATCAGCTTTGTCTTTGACAACAGCCGCTCGACGCTGGTCTATGAGAAGGTGACGTGGGAGATCGAAGGAGAGCGCAAAGGACTTCGTTACGGTGAGAATCCCGGGCAGGAGGCAGCCCTCTACAAGCTAGTCAACGGCAACCTCACCCTTGGCGAGGTCACGACCATTGCACCGGGTCGCTATCTCGTGTCGGATGCGGAACTGCTGCAGTTCGGCAAACATCCCGGCAAGATCAATCTGACCGACGCCGATAACGCCCTCAACATCCTGCGTTACCTGCCGGAGCGCCCAACGGTTGCGGTGATGAAACACAACAACCCCGCTGGGGTCGCCATGGCCGACACCATAGTGGAAGCCTACGTCAAGGCCGATCTCGCCGATCATATCGCGGCCTTCGGCGGCTGTGTGGGGCTGAACCGTCCGGTGGATAAGCCGACCGCCGAAGCCGTCGCGGAGCGCTACGCCGAGGTCGTCGTCGCCCCCGAGTATGAGGAGGGCACCGTGGGGATCTTGGGGCAGCGCAAGAACCTCAGGATCATGCGCATCGACAACATGGATCGGCTCGCATCCTTCGCCACGGAACGAGTTGTCGACTTCAAGAGCCTGATCGACGGCGCTGTGATCGCTCAGCTCTCCTTCACGGTCAAGACCCAGACGGTCGACGATCTGATGCTGGCTGAGACGACCCGTCGCGGCGAGACGTACAAGATCCGGAGAGAGCCCACGCCCGCGGAGATCGCGGACATGCTCTTCGGCTGGAAGGTGGAGGCAGGGGTCACATCAAACTCCGTTCTCTACGCCAAGGACGGCGTGACGATCGGCATCGGCGCCGGTGAGCAGGATCGGGTGGGCGTGGCCGTGGTCGCCAGAGACAAGGCCTATCGCAATATGGCGGAGCGGCTGGCCTACGTCGAGCACAAGACAGCCTACCGTTTCCTCACACCGGCGCAGCGGGCGGAGATCGACCAGGTCGTCGAGGCGGCGAACGGCGGGCTTGAGGGCGCGGTGATGGTATCGGATGCCTTCTTCCCCTTCCGGGACGGCGTCGACGTGGGGTTGAATGAGGGTATCACGGCGATCATCCAGCCGGGCGGCTCGATCCGCGACTATGAGGTCATCGAGGCGGTGAACGAGGCCGGCGCTACGATGGTCTTCACAGGCCAACGAAGCTTCAAGCATTAGCTGATCGCCGCTCAACGCTCGTGTGCGGCAACGGCAACCCACGGAGTTGCCCGACGTCCCTTCGACTGTCACGAAAGGAGTGCTATGGCTGATCAGCCTTGGTATCGCAGAGCGATCCGCTGGGGACAGACGAACATCACGGAGCTCGACCCCAAGCGCTACGACATTGACTGGTGGCGGTCCTATTGGCAGCGGACGCGCGTGCAGGGCATCATCGTGAACGCCGGCGGCATCGTGGCGTACTATCCCAGCGAGCTCCCGCTGCATCATCAGGCGGCGCATCTCGATGGTCGCGATCTCTTCGGTGAGATCACGGCTGCGGCTCGCGAGGAGGGGCTCGCCGTGCTGGCCCGGATGGATTCCAACCGCGCCCACCAACCCTTTTACGAGGCGTATCCGGACTGGTTCGCGCGCCGGCGCAACGGCGAGCCCTATCGGGCCGGCCCCCTCTACGTCACGTGCATCAACAGCCCGTACTACGAGACCCACCTGCCGAAGGTGCTCCGGGAGGTCATCGAGCGTTACCATCCTGAGGGCTTCGCCGACAACAGCTGGAGCGGCCTGCGCCGCAATCAGATCTGCTACTGCTCTCATTGTGCGCGCCGCTTTCAGAAGGCCACGGGGCGGGATCTGCCGGAAGGTGTCAATTGGGACGACCCTGCCTATCGGGCTTGGGTGCGCTGGAGCTACCAACGGCGACTGGAGATCTGGGATCTCAACAACGAGGTCACCCGCGCGGCGGGCGGCCCCGACTGCCTGTGGATCGGTATGAACTCCGGCAATATCCTCCATCAGAGCCACAGCTTTCGCGATTACAAGGCGATCTGCGAGCGCTCGGAGATGGTCCTGCTGGACTCTCAGACACGGCATCCCGCCACCGGATTCCAGGCCAACGGGGACATGGGCAAGCTGATCCACGGGCTGCTCGGCTGGGAAAAGATAGTGCCGGAGTCGATGGCCATGTACCAGAGCCCATCGCCGACCTTCCGCGTGGCCAGCCGGCCCGTGCCGGAAGCCAGGATGTGGATGGTCGAGGGCTTTGCGGGCACGATTCAGCCCTGGTGGCACCACATCAGCGCATATCACGAAGACCGCCGACAGTACCGCACAGCGCCGCCGTTGTTGCAGTGGCACGAAGAGAACGCGGCCTATCTGGTAAATCGCCGCCCCGTCGCCAGCGTGGGGATCGTCTGGTCCCAGGAGAACCTGGACTTCTTCGGGCGGGAGGAGCCGGACGATCGTGTGATGGCTCCCTACTGGGGCATCGCGCAGTCTCTGATCCGTGCGCGGATCCCCTATGTCCCCGTGCACGCGGACCACATCGGGCGTGACGGTGACGACCTGTCCGTGCTCATTCTACCCAATGTGGGTGCACTCTCCGAGCAGCAATGTCGAGCGATCCGCAGGTTCGTGATGGCGGGCGGCGGGCTTGTGGCGTCCGGTCAGTCCAGTCTCTACGATCTGGATGGCGATAGACGAACGGACTTCGCGCTGGCCGACCTCTTTGGCGTCCACGCCACCGGTCAACACCGTGGTGAGCTGACGCCTACGAGCCCCAGTTGGGATGCGGCGGAACACCATTCCTACGTGCGCCTCAAACCCGAGAGGCGAGCTCGCGTCGACGGACCTCACATCGACGGAGAGCCCGATGTGGACGCCGCGCGCCATCCGGTGCTCGCGGGCTTTGAGGAGACCGATATCCTGCCCTTCGGGCAGGTTCAGCAAAGAAGCAAAACGGGCTGCCTCGGGCAGATAGAGCACCCCCATGGCAGCATAGTCGGTCTTGCCGATACTGCGACGACTGAAGCCCTTGTCCGCCAGCTC
>JBNGDU010000419.1:0-6243 GCA_049975025.1 Anaerolineae bacterium | reverse complement strand
CAGTTCCTGGACGACAGCCGCCATCGCATCGGGAGCTTGAGGCGGTACCACGCGACCGGTCACCCCGTCCCGGACGACCCAGGAGGTCCCGCTGCCCACCTCTGTCGCGACGCAGGGCAGCCCGGAAGCCATGGCCTCCAGCAGCACGGTGCCGAAGGCCTCGGCGCGAGCATTGGCGGGCAGTACAAAGAGCGTCGTTGCGCGATAGTGGTCCGGCAACTCGGCGTCGGACACCTCGCCGGTAAAGACGACGCGGTCCACGATGTCCAACTCCGCCGTCAGCGATTGCCACGGCTCAAGCATGGGACCGGTCCCCACGACCCGGAGCTCCACTTCCGGTGACAGCTTCGTCATCGCCCACAGTAGGGTGTCGAGTCCCTTGTAGTAGCGCAACCTTCCCACGAAGAGCAGCGTGGGCGGTCCGTCAAAGGGGACCGTCGGGGGGGTAAACCGGCGGTGGTTCACCCCTAGGGGGACGACAACGCAGTGATCGCGCTCCGGCGCTAGCCACGGTGACATCTCGATGTAGCGCGGGCTCGTCGCCAAGATGCGATCGGTGGTGTGCAGCACCCGGCGCAGGAGAGGACCGTAGATCCGTAGCCATCCCCTCTGTCGCACGACATCGGAGTGATAGGTGACGACCCGCGGCTTGTGAGGTTTGAGGAGCCAGGCGCTGACCTCACCCAGCGGATAGGGGGAATGAACGTGGACGATGTCGGGGTGCAACCGGGCCAACATCAGCGGCTGTCGCAGACTGATCGGCATCGACGCCAAAGTGCCCAACCGCCCGGCTTTGTAGAGCGCCACCCCGTTGAGCTTCCCGTGACGGCTTTGAAAGCCGGTCTCGCAGACGAGCACCGAGACACGGTGACCGGCGGTTGCGTGAGCCTCCGCCAGGACCTTGATGTGATTCTCGATCCCCCCGAGAACCGGGAAGTAGTCTTTGTAGACGTGAAGGATTCTCATCTCGCGACCTTTCGATAGAGCGCTAAGGTCTCACGCGCCGTACGCTCCCACGAAAACCGCGCCGCCTGTTCGAGGCCGCGCGCACTCAGGTCTGCACGCAGCACACCGTCGTGTGAGATGCGTCGCAGGGCCAACGCGATGGATTCTACATCGGTGGGGTCGAAAAGCAACGCGGCGTCGCCGACGACTTCGGGCAACGAGGACGTAGTGCTGCACGCAACCGGGGTGCCGCAGGCCATGGCTTCCAACGGCGGCAGGCCAAACCCCTCGTACAGGCTGGGAAAGACGAATGCCGTCGCGGCAGCGTACAGCGTGGGCAGATCGGCTTCAGGGATGGAGCCCAACCACATAACCGCCTCCTGCCGGCCCAAGGTTTCGGCACGCTCGCGGGCCTCTGAATACCGCGGATACCAGGCGCCGGCAACCACCAGAGGCGGCACCGCGTCTCGTTCTGCGGCGCGTGCGTAGGCATCGATAAGACGAGGCAGGTTCTTATGGGGCTTGTTGCTGCCCAGATAGAGGTAGAAACCATCCGGGAGGCCATAACGGCGCCTGAGCGCGGCGGTGGCTTCCGCCGGCTGCGGACGGAAGACGGGATCGGCAGCCAGGGGGATCGTCACGATATCCTCCGGCCCAATTGGGAAGTGTCTTAGAAAGTCCTGCCGTGTGGCTTCAGAGATGGCGACGCTCCGATCGGCGGCACGCAAGGCCTGCGCGCAGGTCAGCCGGAACAACAATCGTGCGCGGAGCGTGCTGTGCCTGGGGAAAAGGATCGGAATGAGATCGTAGACGGTCAGCAGCGTGGGGACAGGAACGCGGTAGGGCATCAGATAGTAGGCGCTATGATAGAGATCCGCGTGCAACGCCCTTAACAACCGGGGAATCGTCAATTGCTGCCGCAATGAGAAGGGCGAGGCAGTTGCCGGAATGACATGGGCCCCCAGATCGTCGGGCAGCGACAGGGGATGGGCGGGATCAAAGATGACGGACAGCCGCTCGTCAGGCGCCAACAGCGGGACGAGGGCTCGAGCCAGATTGGTCACGTAGCGACCAATGCCGGGAAAGTGGGGGGCTGCCGTCCGAGCATCTAGGACGTAGTGAGGCATGGCCCGCCTTCTCCTTCAAGCCCGGTCCGTTCGCGCCACAACTCTTGGCCAATTCCGGCCCTCAGCAGCGCAACCAGGAACCATTGGCTCTTGACCCGGCGCCAACACAAAACGTTCATAGAGAATGGTACTTAGGACCGCCTAAGGGAATGGGGATGCGCGACTGAAACACGGTAGGCACTTGCCAATAGCTCAACGACGTGAGATACACTGTGGTCCGACAGGGGGTAAGAAGGTACACCCTGGGAATTCCACACCTTGTCCAAAGTCATGACGATGCTGTTCGGCGTGACGTCCGGTAACACGAACTCAGGCAGGTGCCGCTCAAACTCCGGTATCCCTGGCGGGCAGATGACCTTGGTGCCCAGCGCAAGCGCCTCGAGAATCACCCTGGGCAGGCCCTCGGAGCGCGACGGCAAGACCACGATCTCAGCGGCGCGTATAAGCCCAAATGCGTCCTGATGGGGCACGCGGCCCAGGTAACGCACACCGGGTGTTCGATCGATGTGCTCCCTGAAGCGCCCCCCCTCACGGTTGGCCCCCGCGTAGATCAAGTCTACTTGAGGGTGACGAGTGCGCCAACTTCGGTAGGCGTCGAGCAGATCGTAGGCGCCTTTATTGTACGTGATGTCGCCCAGAAATAACAAGAAAGGGACTTCACCAATGCCGTAGCGCCGTCGAACGGGCATTGACCGGGCCTGCAAGGGAACATCAGGCGATGTGAAAGGAATGGGAATCAACGCGGTCCGCTCGGCAGGGAAACCCTCGTCAACCGCGAAGCGTTGTACGCCCTCGCCACAGCAGAGCAAGCGATCGGCTACCTTCGCCAGCGGAGCAGGATCGGTCATCTTATCGCGCAAGTCAGCGATGACTGGTACCTCGACGCGCTTCAGTGCGTCGAAGAACAGGCGCCCTCGGTAACGGGTATGGAAGTGGATCAGATCAGCGTCTTCGCGCTTTACGAGAGCCGGCAGTTGAGTCGCCATCCACAGCTGAGTGAGCAGGTAGGTCGCGGCGTGGCCAATCCAGCGGCGCCGGGTGCCACTGACCCGCCTGGGTAGCCAGCGCAGCAAACGGAGGTCTCCCACAACGGTCTCAGAGGGTTGCCGCGGCAGCCTCTCGGTGAGCACCGTCAGGCGGTCAATCTCGTCCAGCGCCGCCAGGCGCGGCATCACGTCGCCGAAGTAGGTCGCTGCCCCACCGACGGCTGGGGGATAGAGGGGGGTAATGACGAGGATATTCATAGATCCAAATGCCGGTAGATCTCGTAGAGCCGCTCGCCGGTTGCGGCTTTGGAGTATCGATGAAGGGCTAAGCGCCTGCCTTTCTGGCCCATCTCTTGAGCTAGCTCCGGATTCAGATAGAGCCTAAGGACAGCGTCTCGAATCGCCTCAGAAGACTTGTAGGGAACCAAGATGGACGTTTCACCATCCTCAACTGCGTAGGGGATGCCACCTACGTTGCTGGCGATGGTCGGCTTACCGCAGCTCATCGCCTCGACAAGACACATCCCGAACTGCTCCTCCCAGTTGAGCACGGGAATGCTGGGCAAGATCAGTAGATCGCACAGATTAACCACGCGCGGCATAGAATCATAGGGAATGGGGCCGGGCAAGATGATGCCCGGATGCTGCTTGATGGAGCGACGGAGATCCTGATATTGAGATCCCAACGCGTCCGTTCCAACTAAGATAAGGCGCATATCAGAGTGTTCAGCGTACAGCGATTCAAATGCCTCAAACAGCCAAGGAATGCCCTTGGCCTCCTGAATCTTACCGACAAAGAGAAGGTTGAACGTCTCCTTCAATCCGCCCGGCAAGCCGATGCTCTCAGGAGATTTAGGGCCCGGGGTAAAGCTGTCCACGTCGACCGCGCCACTGGGCAGCGTGAATATCTTGTGATCATCGACGCCCTCGTGAATCAACGCTCGGCGCCCCAGATCCGTGGTCACGGTGATAAGATAAGCGCGCCGATTCAGATAGGATTTGACCCACCACATCAGAGGACTATGCTGCCAGCGTGGATAGGGGATATTCTCATCGACGGCCAGACAGAACCTCTTCCCTCTGGCGCTCAGCGCAGCCTGCAACGAGAAGAAGTTGGAGTTTTCAGTCGTATGAATGACGTCGAAATCCCGTAGGGCGCGACCCAGACCCCAGAGCACGTTGGGAGGGAGGTGCACGCCGCGTAGCGCACGGCTGAGGAAATGACGATAGCCCAACACGGTGAGCTTACCATCCGGCCAGTGCAAGTTCACCACCGGCATCTGCAGAGAAGAGGTATCGAAACGCTCAGGGATGCTGGAGAAAGCAGTGACCTCAAACCCATCGTAGTGTGTATGCAGGTATTCCCAAGGATACGCGCCATTGGGCCTGAGGAACGGACCACGAACGAGAGCGATTCTAACCATTGAAGTCACGAGGCGGGGTGGTTGTCTTTGCGTCGGCCTCACCCCGCAGATAAGTCGCCAGTTTTGGGCGCAGCTCAGCTACCGTGAACAACAAGGGTTGCAGAATGTAGACAGCGTAGTACCAGGGATAGTCTAGCCGTCGGAAAGCCTCAAAGCGAACGCGCATACGAAGCCACAGTCGCAGCAATTCAGTTCGCTTAGTCGTCGAAACCGAGCCCCAGTGAAATCGACGGATGACCAGCACCTCAGGCAGGTTGGCGAACTGTGTGTGAGCAGCCAAACGCACCCACAATTCGTAATCCAGGATATACGGAAAACTCTCATTATATCCGCCGACCTCCTGGAGAACCGACTTTCGCATCATGACGGAGCTGTGGACAAACGGATTGCCTCGAATCAGATGCCCACGGAGCTTCTCGTCCGAAAGCGGAAGCACCAGTTCCCGGTCCTCACCGGTGACCTCATCGGACACAAGGCAGGCGCTACCGAGAACACCTATTTCCCTGTGCTCCTCCAGAAACGCCACCTGACGCTCCAAGCGCGTGGGAAGCGACACGTCATCGGAATCCATGACCGCGATGTAGCGCCCCTGTGATGACTCCAAAGCTCGATTCCTTGAGCGAGGGATACCCCGATTGGACTGAGTAAGAACATGTAGACGAGGGGCCTTGTAGCTGCCCAGGATCTCGCCGGTCCTGTCGGTTGAGCCATCGTCGACGACAATGAGCTCGAAGTCAGAGAAGGTCTGATTCAGGATACTATCAACAGCCTCGGCGACATACTGCTCGCCGTTGTAGACCGACATATTGACACTGACACAAGGCGTCATGATTTCCGGCTCCTTCGGTCAGAGCAAGCCCATCTGGGCAAAACACGTCTGAAAACGCTCTTGCCAAGTGTGGTCGCGCCGAGCTCTCTCCATCCCCGATCGTCGGATACGCTCACGTTCGGCATCGTGTGCTAAGTAGTACTTAGCTTTTTCAGCTAGATCCTCTTTGCTGTGGTAACAGACGATCTCCTCGCCGATGTTGAAGAACTCCTCCAGTTCGCTCATGTAATCCACCATATAGAACCCACCGCTCATTGGGACTTCGAAGTCGCGCAGCCGCACCTGCTTGATCTTAGTTGCTGTGTCTGCCACGGTAGAAAAGCCGAGATTGATCTTACTTCGGCTGTACATCCTGATGAGTTCCTCATCGCTAAGCGGGGGGCCGCAAATCTCGGATGGAACTCTCACGGGAAAGAGTGGGGCAACCCCTAGAAAGAACCGCTTGATTCGGCTACCGACCAACCGCCACCGAGGCACGCGAGGTCCACCTCCTTGCCAGAAAGGTCCCCAGACCCGAACATCAATCCCTTGATCAAGCAAGTACCGGATGTAAGCCGGCCTTTCACCGTACTTCTGCCCAACGAAAGTGACGTCGAATTCCACAGGCAAGTCATAAGGTCTGTAGATGTTTGGATTGGCTGCTTCCTGGCAGTAGATCGGCGTGGCACCCACACGCTCATAATCAGCCAACCGGAACTTCTCCGGCACCAAGCAATAATCGTAGGCGGGGGCAATATCCCTGACCAAATCGAACTGATAGGACGCGTTGCAGTACCAATTAACCGTCATGATGCCCATCTTACGAATCCGCGAGATTGTTTCGGGCGTCACATTCATCGAATAGAAATAGCTGAAGAAGAGATCAACTGGCTTCTCTCGATGCGCCTTGCCGATCTGCTCCAAAAGGGCGCCTTCCAACCGGGGTCGATGAT
>JBNGDU010000418.1:4398-6278 GCA_049975025.1 Anaerolineae bacterium | reverse complement strand
CCGACGAGGGTTTCCAGACCGTGATCCAGGACCCCTATGTCCTTCTCCATCACAGCGCTGTAGATGGCGCCGTCGACGTCGCCCTCGGGCATGCCCATCAGGATGTTGTCGCGGAGCGTGTCGCTGAAAAGGCGCGGGACCTGACCCGTATAGGCACACCGCGGGGGCACGAAGAACGCGGCCGGATCGTCGACGCGCTCCGCGTTCCAGCGAATCTCGCCCTTATCCCTGGGAAGCAGACCCAGTAGCACCTTGAGGAGCGTGCTCTTGCCTGAGCCGACCCGGCCGGTGACAACGGCGAAATCGCCCTTGTGGATGCGCAGATCCACGTCTTGAATGCCCCGGTCGGTCTCCGGATAGCGATAGGTAAGGTCGCTGACCTCAAGTGCGACTAGGTGGTGCTCGGGTGTCCGGACGGTAGGCGGAATATCGACAAGCTCCTTCTTTAGGACCACGGACCTTGAGGCTACCAGCGTTTCGGGCGGTGCGCCCCGCATCAGCCTCTGCATCCGATCCAGAGAGACCTTCGTCTGCTGCCCCCAGGCCGTCATGCTCCCAACTGCCGTGATGCCATAGGTCACCGGCCCAAGGTAGGTCACAAAAAGGGCGAAGTCGCCGACGGTGAAGTCGCCGGCGCCCATCGCCCGGGCGCCCAACAGCAGGATGAGGCCGATGGAGATATCGATGGTGCTGTCGGAGATCGTCCAGCGCATCTCTGAGAAGAGGGCGTCCTTGAGCGCGGCCCTGCGACGGGCGTCGTTGATGAGGTCGAAGCGCGCCCTGGCTCTCGCTTCGGCGCCATTAACCTTGAGCGCCTGCACGCCGCCAAAGATGTCGCCGATGAAGGCCGTGACCCGCCCGGCAGCAGCGCGGCTTTCGGCCCGTGCCTTCTGCATATAGCGGCTGAGTACGAACACCGCGGCGATCACGATGACCAGCGGGAGCAGGAGGCCCAGCGTGAGCCGGGCATTGACCCGCAGCAAGATGATCAGCCCGACGATGGCAGCCCCGGTCTGCCCAATGACCTCGACGGTCCAATCCGCACTGAAGTCCGTCATATGGTAGACGTCGCCCCGAAAGCGGCTCACGGCCTCACCGGGCGTGCCGGGAAGGGCGCGGCTTCCAGGGCGTGACAGAATGTGCGAGAGCATGTTCATCTGCAGGAAGCCGAAGGTCTCGAAATAGAAGGGCACCCAGCTCAGCTGCCCGGCGATCAGCAGCGCCATCCTCGCCACTGCGATCCCAACCAACAGCGCCAATAAGCTCCACAGGTTGAGACCGACCGACACCTCGCCTGAGAGCATGTTCAGGATCTCGCGCGTGACCAGACCGGGCAGCAGCGGGGCGAAGCGGATCGAGGTCCAGCAAAGGAGCGCCAGCGCGTACTGTGTCGGCCAGTGACGGATAACACGCCACGTCACGTGCCACACATTCATGCCTCTACCCCCATCAAGCCGGTGCGTAACCGCTCTGCTGACCGTAAATCGAGACGAATCGCCAAAACCGGCCTGGAGTTCACACCAGCACCTCCTCCAAACCAGTGCGTAGCAGGTGGGCGAAGCGCGAGTCGGGGTCGGTAGCCAGATCCAGGCGATCGCCGAACTCGACGACCCGTCCGTCCTCCAGGATCAGGATCTTGGACGCCCGCCGGACGGTGGCCAGGCGGTGTGCCACGATGACGGCGGTCCGTCCCTCGAAGAGACGGTCAATCGCCCGCTCCATCAGGCGCTCCGTCATCGGGTCGAGGCGCGACGAGGCCTCGTCGAGAATCACCAAACCGGGATCGTGCAGGAAGACGCGGGTGAAGGCCAGGAGCTGCGCCTCGCCGGCGGAGAGCCCGGCGACGTTAGTGCCCAACTCAGTGTCCAGTCCCCCGGGCA
>JBNGDU010000418.1:0-4298 GCA_049975025.1 Anaerolineae bacterium | reverse complement strand
CCGGCGGAGAGCCCGGCGACGTTAGTGCCCAACTCAGTGTCCAGTCCCCCGGGCAGATCGTCAAGCCAAGGGCCGAGCCCCAACCCATCCACCACACGCAGTAGTCGCTCGTCATCGACCGCCTCGTCGAAGAGTGTGAGGTTATCGCGCACGGTCGCCTGAAAGAGCTGCACGTCTTGGGTCACGATCCCCACCCTGCGGCGAAGATCCGCCATCGGAACCCGGACCAGCGGCACGCCGTTCAGGCGGACCTCACCGCGAACCGGATCATAGAGGCGGCAAAGCAGGCGTGTCATCGTCGTCTTGCCGCTGCCGGTGCGACCAAGAACACCCACGACCTCGCCGGGGTTCAGGTGCCAGTCGACGCTATTCAGCACCCAACCGCCCTCGGCGCCATCGTCTGGATAACGGAAGTCGACTTCGCTGAACGTGACAGAGAGCGCTCCGCCGGTCGGCACCTCGGCCTGATCCGGCGGCGGGTCCCGCACCGCCGCGCTCATGTCAAAGAGCTCCTGGATACGCTCGATGCTGCCGGTAGCCGACTGGAGGTCGCGGAGCTGGCGGGCCAGTTGGTTGAGAGGCCATTGAAGCATCGTATTGTAATGGAAGATCAGGTAAACGGAACCAATGGTGAGCGCACCCTGCCGCAAAAGCAACCCACCCAAGCCCAAGGCCATCACTGTGCCGAGGGCGAGCATCCCCTCGGTGAAGCCCCAGTTGAGCGCGACGCTGGCCACGAAGGCCTTCTGGCTGGCGCCCGCGAGGTTGCGAATCGCCTTCTGCAAACCGCGCAAGACATAGCGAACCGCGCCGTTCGCGCGAATGTCCTCGGTGCCGCCAAGGCGCTCCTCCAGGTAGCCGAAGAGCTGGGAACTGGCCTCGCGTTGGTCTTTCCAAAGCGGTGCGGTGATCTTGACCGACCTGGCCAAGACAAAGGCGACAACGCCGACGAAGGCCAGGAAGGCGATCCCAATCCGCCAATCCTCGCGAAAGAGCAAGACCAGGATGCCGATGAGCAACAGGCTGTTGCCCAGGATCTCGATCATCAGGCGCGAGAAGAAACTGGAGAGGACGTTCACGTCGCCGTCGATGCGCTCGATGATGCTGCCCGGCGTGTGCGCGTTGTGAAAGGGCATATCCAGCCACAGGCAGTGCGCCGCCAGGTCGCCCCGCATGCGGTTGGTGGCGCGCCACCGCACATCCTGGGTGAGGTACGTGGTCGCCAGCTGAAGCACCTGCCCAGCAATGACCAGCGCGAAGAAGAGCGCGGCCTTGCGCATCAGGACATGGGAGACGCCGCCGGCCTGTGCCACGTCGATGAAATCCCGCAGGATCTGCGGCTTCCATAGCTGCAGGCCGATGCCGCTGAAGAGGAAGATGCTGAGCAGGATGACCTGGCGCTTGAGGGGACGCAGGTAGGTGCTCAGAAGTCGTGCGTATTGGCTCAGCGTGTCGCGCGTGTTCACGGAGGTCTCCGTTGGGTCTTGTGCATAGCAGAGGAGTATGATAGCGCAAAGCCAATGGGAGCCAAACAGGCCAACGTATCGCAAGCTATGTAGGGCGCTTGGAGCGCGGATGACGGTCCATCGGTGGACCGTGAATCAAGGATTTCCTGAAGTAGTGTTCCGTCGGCAGGTTGTCAGGTTGGAGGAGTCGCACAGGCGCCGCGCGTACAGAGGCCAGCAGACAGCCGCTACCTTATCGCGGTAGTCTGCGTAGGCTTGGCCAAAGAGATTATGGCCTACGCTTCAAAGCTGCTCGCGGAAGAGTTCCGGGGCGGTGATTGGCTGCTTGCTGATGAGGGGCCCGATGACATAGCTCCCTAAGAGGCGGAGCATAAGTGGCCGCCATTTTCAGGACTCTGCCAACTCAACCTGCTCCATATACCTGATCACCTCATCGGCGCTGGCTTCGACCGGTTTGTCCGTCACGTCCAAGACGTAAAATCCGCCACGCCGGAAGATCCGGCGGGCGAAGTTGAGCTCCTTTGAGACACCGAGCGCGCTGGCATAGTCCGAGTGGATCGGCATCCCCAGCCGACGGGCGCGGTCACGGCGGAAGACCACCAGCCGGTCCACATCCATGGTCAGGCCTATGACCCGTGACCGCTTGACTTCATAGAGCTCGTCAGGAATGGGGATCTGCGGCACGATCGGCATATTGGCGGTTTTCCAGCCGATGACGGAGAGGTACATGCTCAGGGGGGTTTTCCCGGTGCGCGACACGCCGATCAGAAGGATGTCGGCGTCAGACCAGTCCTCGGGTTTCACACCATCGTCGTGGGCGACGGCGTACTCAATGGCCCCGATGCGGTCGAAGTAAGAGCGACGGAGGTGGCGGTAGAAGCCGGGGCGCCCGAGGGCCTCTTGCCCCAGTACGGTTTCCAGGCGGTTGATCAGGGGGCCCATCAGGTCCAGGGCGACCACGCCGCGTCGGTTTGCCACCTCGATCATGTGATGGCGCAATTTGGCGTCGACGAGTGTGTGGACAATCGTGCCGCGTGTCGCCTCAGCCTGAGTGACGGCGTCCTCAATCCCTGCCAGCTCGCGGACGCTAGGGATGATCTCCACAGGAACAGTAGCATCCTGGAACTGGGCCAGGACGGTGTTGACCACCTGTTCGCCACTGGTGCCAACGCCGCCCGTCACGATGATGATAGGGGGAGCGGGTGGTTGCTGCTTTTCTGTTGACATCGATTCTGACCCCCTTGCTGTCCACCCAGGTCGGGGCGGACAGCCTCAAGTGGGATTCGCAAGCCCCAGCGGGATCTGCGACCCCTAGCAGGATCTACGACCCCTAGCGGGATCTGCGACCTCGCTTCCCTATTATGGGACGATGAGAAAGTGATGTCAAACGCGCCCCCAATGTCAGAACACGGTTCTCACCGGATTAGCCCTGCCTGTGGATCCAGGATCTCTGACCACGGTTTGAATGGCCTAATAGCAGGCCACCCCATCATCGAGAAGGGGTTATGCCCCAACGTGCGACCCACGTCTCAACGAGCGTATAGAAGGCGACATCGTGGGCAGGCTCCGTCTACGCCTGCTGGTGATAGCAAGGGATAAGCCCGGCGGATCAGATGACGAACGGTCTAGCTCGGTAGGCGCCGAGTCTAGGATGGCATCCGCGCCTTACGGTTGTGCTTGTCCCAGGCATTCGTGTGCAGCAGGCGCCGGAGATTCTGCGGCTTGACATCGGGAAGTTGATCGCGCCAGCATGCCTCAGCCGCATCGGCCTCAGCAAAGCAACGCACGGCATAGGCGGCTCGCTCAGCGGCGGGACGAGCGGCGATCTCGAGCGCGCCGGCTACGAACCCCTCTTCGAGCTCGTCGCGCTCTTCCCGACAGAGTTGGATCAAAGTCGCGTAATCACGAAGGATGGCGCGATGAAGAGCCTCGTGACGCCAGTATAAGGTAGCGTCGTCGTAGGTACCGTCCGGCATCGGCCCTGTGTCGGGTAGGTCCGCGTCGAGCCAGACGGGTTTGAAAAGGCTGGTGCAGGGCGCAGCGGTGCCTGTGACGAAGTGCGTAGGATGATCGGGATGCACGTGCGAGACCATCGAGCCGGTCGTCTGGCTCGTGCGCACCGGGCCGCCGCTGGCGTGCATACAGACATCCGCGCCGGTGAGCTGCACGTCCGGGCGCCACGAGCTATCCGCTTTCCTGCCGTGATCCCGGAGCGTCGCCATCATCGTCTCAACGGTGATGTCGCCCCGTTGAGATCTAAGCAGCTCCATGGTACGACCACGCCGGGCATGGCTGTCACTCAGTTTCGTGTAGATCGCATCAGAGTAGCAGTCCGCGAAGTCGAAGTCATCGCGGGCCTTGCACCAGCGTTGTTCGATGGCATAGGTCACCAGATCGGGCGAGGCAAGATCCCAATCGTTGTGGAGCGTGATAGCGTTGGAGATAGTATAAACTCCGGACACCTGTTTTGCAGCCCAATGGGGCCCGGCGGTCTCCAGGACCCAAGCATCATGGGGATCGGCAATAAGGAAGCTGTTGTGATAGAAGAGCTCTCTCTGGAAGCCGCAGTTGCCGCCCTGACCGTACTCGGTCAGCAGGTCAATGATGACGTCGACGGCATCCCGGGCGTCATCGGCGCGCTCCAGCGCGAGTCGTAGGAAGTCCATCCCGATGAGACCTTCCTCCTCGGCGGCGGGCACTTTGGTGAAGACGGCCTCGTTGCCGATCACGACGCCCTGATCGTTGGCGCCCATCTCTGCGCCCCAGATCCAGAAGGGTTTGGCCAGAAGCACAGCGTGGGTGTGGCCGACCTGAGGGACGTCGATGTAGGTG
>JBNGDU010000417.1:2678-6292 GCA_049975025.1 Anaerolineae bacterium | reverse complement strand
GCGGTTCTGCTCGTATGGATTTATTACTCAGCCCAGATCCTACTGCTAGGCGCGGAGTTCACACAGGTCTATGCCCGGCGCTACGGATCGCGTCTCGAAGCCAAGGACGGGGCTGTTCAAGTGGCGAAGAAAGCGTGCGAAGTGCCTGAAGTGCCCGAAGGGCACGCCAAGCCAAGCGTACCCCACGAAAGGATCGCCGAAGTGGCCATGATCACGCGTAAGCGATCCGGAGCGCCAGAAGTCGGGACCGGTGACGGTGAGACGGTCACCGAAGAGCTTGCTGGACCGCTGCGATCCCGGTCACTCCAACCGAAGGCCACGTCGCCGGGCGCAGCTGTTGGGATCTTCGGGGCGATCCTCGGCGTGATGTTGGCGCTCGGTTACCTGCTTTCCCATAGAGACCGGGAATAACAGCTGCTCAGAGGGTAGGTGTCCGAAGCTCCGAGAGGCTTCGGACGCCGCCGTGTGTCCAGGGGACAGCTCAGTCGCTCGTCCCCAACCACGACAACTTGATCGTAGCTTCCCGGAATGTAGCAACCCGAGCAGCTACAACCAGAACCAGTTCTGTGGACCAAACCAAAGGCTCCGAACAGACATCGGAGGAGGTGTGCGTGCAGATACCAAGATACGGGATATTCGAAGCATCACTGGTACAGACCACCCGCGCAGACAACCCTTACGTGGAGATATGGGCCGAGGTTCAACTCACCGAGCCGGACGGCAAGACCTTCCGCAAGATTCCACTCTTCTGGGACGACGGGCGCACGTGGCGCTTTCGCTTCTCTCCGGACAAACTCGGCACCTGGACCTGGCGAACCCGCAGCATCGACGCCGGTCTCGATAGCGCATCAGGTACGTTTGAGGTCGTAGACTCGGGCCGCGCCGGCAGCCTGCGCCCGATGACGGGGCATCCCTACCACTTCGAGCGTCAGGATGGATCGCGCTTCTGGTTTCTTGGCGAGACCGCGTGGTCGCTCTTCGTCGACAGCGCCGAGCAGCAACACGACCGCGCCGCGGCCCTCCACCACATCGACGTGCGCGCCGCTCAGGGATTCAACGCCTTCCACAGCATGCTGATGAGCGAGTTGGGTTGGGGCAACAGCGGAGGCGATCCCTTTCACGAGATCGAGAGCGAGCGCATTAATCCGGCTTACTGGCAGGAGGTCGACCACCGGCTGGCTTACCTCAACGCGAAAGGTGTGATCGGCGGTCTCGTGCTGGCTTGGGGCCGGAAGCGGTGGGACGAGTCTGAGCCCTTCGCTTGGGACCGCTTCCCAGACCTGGCGGCTAAGCTCCGCTACGCTCGGTACATCGCCGCGCGGTACAGCGCCTACGACGTCTACTTCATCGTCGCCGGCGAGTGGAATGCCAGCGCCCGTGAGCCAAAGAGGGCGCGAGGCGCGCCTGTTAGAGACCTCAACGGCGTGCGGCAGGAGTACATCGAGATCGGCGACGCACTCTCCAAAAGCGATCCCCACGGCCGGATGGTCGGCATCCACCCAGGCACCGGCGGCTTTCACTTCGCGCGAGAGTTTAACGATGCCGCGACGTGGATGTCCTTCGGCGACTATCAGCAGAACTACACCGATCTCAACGCCGGCGCGCGTACGTCCCGGCAATTCGACAAGCCGGTGGTTAACGGCGAGTACGCCTACTATTTGCGTGACGCCGATCACGACAGCAAAGTGGACAAGCCCAATAGCCAAACCTTGGCGGCGATCCGCCACGCCACATGGGACATCCTGATGGCGGGGGCGTACGTTGTCAGCGGCTTCGGCTCGACCTACCTCGGAGGTGCCCGCAACGTCGGCCCGTTCGATGTCGACGCGCCGCAGAACGACGACTGGGAGGCGCAGATTCAGCACCTCGCGTCCTTCTTCCGGTCGGCAGCCTACTGGCGACTGGAACCACATAACGAACTGCTGAGCGCCGACGTAGAACGCAGCGAGGATCGCGGCGATCCTCGTTTTGAGGATCGCTTGATCAACGGGCGCCCCGCCCCGCCACTGTGCGCCTACTGGTGCTTGGCAGAGCCGGGCTCGCAGTACGTGGTCTACGTGCGAGGCACGACGGAGCCCATAACGCTGGACTTAGCCAGCGTCAACGCGCCGCTGACAGCGCAGCAGTTCAACCCACGCACGGGCGCGTGGAAGGATCTGGCGCCGCACACCCCAGGCGAGGCCTTCGTCTACACGCCGCCGGACGCGGAGGATTGGATCGTCCAATTGGGATAGCCACCGTAGGGGCCACCCATGCCGCGTCTCACCATCGCCATGCCATCGCCCCCCTGCCGCAGCGTCACCGCCGTCCCCCTGCTCCGTTGCCGGCATGGGTCGCCCTCGCCCGCGTCGCGCCGCCGCAACCGGGACCACCCGACGCGGCGTCGATCCCGCGTCCGGCGATGGTCATGATATCAAAACCGATTCCGGGAATACCTAGCCCCTACACCTATACCGGCGTCGCAATGCGCCTACCACACGCTGACGACAATCCCACAGTATCACTCTCCGTCAACCGACACCGGCTTGCTCTCCTCGATCACCTCCAACTCAGCCAGCTGGAGAGCATATCCGCCCTCCCCCACCGCGCCCAATCGGGTCGCCAAGAGCCGGATGTAACGGTATCGGCCCGGGGTAAACTCAAAGGTCTGGACGTGGTGGGCGATTTCGCCTGGATCGTAGCCGGTCGCGCCGACAAGATCGATCCATTGATCAGGCTCGACCGCGCCCTGGATCACGAAGTCCAATGGAAATCCGGCGCCCTCGTACTCATAATCGTCACGAGGATGCAGCCTGGCGGCGTCCACCACCGCGGGCTGCCCCAGGTCCACCTGCACCCAGACCTCCTGCTCAGGTGTGCCGTAGAGCTCGCTCGACCAGCCAAACGTGTTGGGCAAGCTGTGCGTGATCCCGTCCACCAGGCGCTCACGCTCCCATCCCTCGATATTCAGCGTGGAGGAAGCCTCGACCGCCTTGGCGGCGGCGTGATTGTAGAGGCCAAGCGACGGTGTTGAAATCACGCCCGGCACGGCGTCCCGATCGGCTGACTCAAGAACGAAGAGCGTGACGCTGTGCGGCGACATACTGACCCGGCGGAAGAAAGTGTCGGTTGCCGGATAGACGTCGTCCTCCACCGGTATCAGGGCCTCCGTCGGACCCACCTCGTAGCCGCGGAGACCAGCGCTGTAATCCCGGTAGTAGTTCGCGTGATCGGCGTCAATGAGGTAGCGGGTGACCCTGAAATTCCCGACCTGTTCTCGATAGGGAAGCGCGGAGACCGAGAGATCCAACGTTCGCGCTTGGTCCCAGTAATTCCAGGCGAGCACGGCGATGCTACCGCTTTCGGCGTCCTGGGTCGCAAGCGCGTAGCTGGCGCTTCCCTCCGTGTTCTCTCCGGTGATTTGTGCACTCAGGCGCCTTTCGCCCAGATACGAGATCATCTGAAAGAGATTGTACATCGCCTTCCGGTGGTAGTTGACCGTGAGGAGCCCCAGGTCGCCGCTGAAGATCTCCTCGGGCTTGTAGCCCTCGATCGGCGAGAAATAGAAAAGCCGCTTGACACTCGGGTATTGAAGGAGGTTGTGAAGCTCGACCGCAACAGCGGCCGCGCCCTGG
>JBNGDU010000417.1:0-2668 GCA_049975025.1 Anaerolineae bacterium | reverse complement strand
GGTTAGTGTCGGTGGGCGCCCCGGCACCGGTGGTCAAACTCGGTGTCAGATTCCACTCAGTCACCAAAATGTCGAGTGGAGCCAGGCCGGCCTCGGATATCATGCCTTCAATCGTCTCCACGTTCCACCCTAGGTCGAAAGGCGGCAGGCCATCCCCGTCGGGGTCACTGTAGTCGTGATAGGAGACAAAGTCCAAAGGCACGTCGGGATGCTGGGAGATATAGTCAAGTAGAGGCTGGAGCTTACCGTGTGGCGAGGTCACAGAGCTATCAGCGGCCCCACCGACGCGCGCGGTGGGATCCACCTCCTTGACGGCCCGCGCCGTCGTCACATAGAGCTCAATATACGCCTCTGGGCCTCCCTGGAAAAAGAAGGCCTGATCCGGTTCGTTCCACACCTCCCAGTGCAGGCCGGTGTAGCCCATCCGCTGAAAGTGCGCCACGAATCCCGCGACCACCTCCGCCCACTCATCCATATCGGCGGGCGGCAGGCTGGACGCTCCCTCTGGGGCCAGCGCGTCGGGCTTGTACGAGAGGCACATCAGTGGGGTCATCCCGGCTTCCACCAGAGGCACGACCACCCTATTCAGACGCGAGAAGTCGAATTCCAGGCCGCTGCTGGATCGCCACACCACCTGGTAGAAGGCGTCGTCGACGATATGGTCCAGGCGAACCATCTCCATACCGATTGTGGTCAGCTCATCGTAGGCGCCGGGCAGCCAATTGTAATTTGACAGGGGCGCGTAGCCGCCGATCGAGCCGTTCAGAAATCGGGCTTTGTCGAAAGCGCCCTGCTCCTTGGCAGCATTCACGTCCACCGTCAGCGAACGCAGAGCCTCCGGCGTTGCCGTCGGCGTTGGAGCCGGCGTCGGCGAATCGAGCGTAGCCGTCGCCTGAGAATCCGCAGGATCCGGTGAGGGGACGAAGGTGGGTGTAGCAATCGTTGAGGGCTTGGTCGCCTCCCGTTCCGGAGTGCGGGTAGGCGTTGGGGTGACCGTAGGCACGAGGCTCGTGCATGAGGCTAGAAACACAACGGCAGTTAGGATCAATATAATCTGCTTCAGTTGACATATCTCCTCTCGAAGCCAAACTCCGGCTCTGACGCTTTTAGTGATACCGTTCGTACGAGGTGGCATTTTACCAGACGCGACCAAGATGACCTGGAGACTCTACCTACAGCGGATTGGAATGCTTAGCGCGCACTGGGACTTCGCGGGTGTCAACGCCGTTGGTTCGCATCCGTTCGAGCACCACGCAGCACCTCCCTACCAGGCGCCAATCGATCCCAGGTTCGCCCGTCTTGTTGCTGCCCCGCGGAGGTTGTCCCGCTCCCTCCCGATGTATAATACACTGTGTAGCGTTTGGACAACCTAGCCCGTGCGGATAGGGAACGGCTCGGCACGCCTACCTTTTGATCAACCGCTCTGCTAAATAGGGGTAGCGTGATCACATTACAGCCAGTCCAAAGGCCTGCACGGAGCACACCGATAGATGAAAGGTGAACCCATGGAAGACGCGATCTTGCCTTATGGAGAGCACGCGTTCTCACGTTACAGCAACATGACCGAGGACGTGATTCACGAGCTACAGCTGACCTACCTTGCCGGTTTCGACTTAGGAGTCATCTTCCCCCATATCGGCCGTGATGATGCTACGATCATCGTGGCCGAGAGCCTCGAGGCTGATCGCGTCGCGAACTTAGAACCCGAACAGCTTTTCGACGCCGAACACATAAAACCAGATAGAACTAGCGACTTCAAATGGGCCGCGCTGGCCGAGATGCTCTTCGAGCTCAGCGATTTCGCCCAGGAGATGGAAAACGAAGAGACGGCCAGGGATATGTGGGCCCTGGCCATGGCCCAGCTAGAGGGAATCGCCCGATCTCCCGTCGCGAGCCCTCTGCTCTGGTACGAAGGCATTTTCGTCGACCTTGCAGGCGCATCGATGGGGGAGCATGAAGCCATCTACTGGGCAAAGCGGGCGCTCGCTCACCATCTACGCTACTCGGGAGGGGACGAGGCACTCGACTACCTCCGCGACCTGGTCGACGCTTATCTTGCCGTGGACGAATTAGACACGGGTCTCGCCATTCTAGCAGGTATGCTGCGGTACGATCCTGGCTATATCTGGACCTACAACCTCATGGCGATTAGCTTCGACAGGCACGGCCTTGTGGACCTGGGAACCCTGGCAAGCCAGCGTGCTCTGGCCCTGATCGATGCCCGCGGCGACGAGGAGAATCTGCGCGATCAGCTGACGCGTTGTCTGGCATCTACGGAAGAGGCCGAACGCCGCGGTCGCGAGATCGAGGTGGATCCCGATGTCCTCGACGATCTGCGGCACGCCCTGACGCTTGACTTCGACGCCGGGGAGCATCAGGACATCAAGGCATGGCTTCTGGAATTGGTACCAGACCTGGACGAGGTCGAGGTCAAACGTCCTATGCGACCGGCTGACTTCCCTCCGCCCAGCCGATCGGCCCTAATGCGCCGCGGCGAAGAGGCACCTGAGACCCCCGGTCGTAATGATCCCTGCTGGTGCGGCAGCGGTAAGAAATACAAGCGTTGTCACTGGCAAGAAGACCAGAGAAAACGTACCGAGACCCAAGAGTCGTCAAGCTAAGACCCCGCCAGGTTAGGGCGATCGCATTTGGATATAGATGCTCGTAG
>JBNGDU010000416.1:1129-6319 GCA_049975025.1 Anaerolineae bacterium | reverse complement strand
GGTCTATCCAGCCCAGCTAGATTATAAGCCCTTCTCTGTTCTGCGCCTAATCAAGCCCCATGCGGACGGTTTTCCGGGTTTTCGTAGCGATTTTGACCAATTTTCGCGAAAAAAGCTAGTCAAACACTTGACAACTTCTTTTCATTGTGCTATAATCTAGACAATTCAGTAAAGAGTACAAAACGGCAGACGTACTAGACGGTAGATAAGATCAACCAAATACACATATAGGAGAAAAGTAAGATGAAACGCTTAATGTCAGCTCTTTCGGTTCTGGTTTTGGCACTGGCGCTGGTGGTGCCCGCAATGGCAGATAACCACGGTCCCCGTGTACGCGCGGTGCATGCGTCACCCGACGCGCCCGCAGTTGACGTCTGGGTCGATGGCGCGATCGCGTTCGAGAACGCGCCCTTCAAGGGCATCACGCCCTACGCTGAACTGACGCAGGGTATGCACAACTTCCAGGTCGTCCCGACGGGTGCTACGGAGCCCGTGGTGATTGAGGCCGATCTCGACCTGCAGAACAACACCGACTACACGATCGCTGCGGTGAACACGCTGGATTCCATCGAGCCGATCGTTTTGGTCGACAACAACGCGTTGCCCGAGGCCGGCAAGGCCCACGTGCGCTTCGTGCACGCTTCACCTGACGCGCCCGCGGTCGACATCGCCGTCGCCGACGGTGGCCCGGTCCTCTTCGGTGGGGTCGCCTTCAAGGGTGTGGGCGACTACCTGCCCGTCGATGCCGGCACCTACAACCTAGAGGCCCGCATCTCGGGCACCGACACAGTCGCGCTCAGTCTGCCCGGCGTCACCCTCGAAGAGGGAACCGTCTACACAGTCTTCGCGATGGGTCTGGCCGGCGGTGAGCCCGCGCTGACCGCCGTGATCAGCGTCGACGCACAGGCTGAGCCCACGATGTTGCCCGCGACCGGTGGTCTCGACACCACGCTGCTGATCAGCCTTGGCCTGGTCGGGCTGGGCATCATCTTCCTCGGCATCGGTGGATATCGACAACTGGTACCGGTGCCTGTCAAGCGCAATCGCTAGACAGTTCAGGGGGCTCACGCGGCGGCCGACGATCAGACTCTCAAGTGGCTCAGAAAGGTGTTGGCTCCGCTAAGGTAAACCCCATAGCGGTTCACGAAAACAGAGGCGGTGGGTTCTAGCCCACCGCCTCTGTTCGTTGCTTAGGCCTGAGGTAGTTCCTGCAGGTTCTCGGGCGCGACCGGGCGCTTGCCGGCGGCGATCTCGCGCACCATCTCCACCAGCGCTGCGTTGATCGGCGTCGCTATGCCCGCGGCACGACCCTTCTCCACCACGTACCCGTTCATGTAGGCGATCTCCGGCTCTCGGCCCCGTTCCAGGCTCTGGAGCATCGATGACTTGAGCTTCCGGAACTTGAGGCCCACGGCCAACATGATGGCGTGCTTGAGTACCTTGTCCGGCGCCAGTCCTCGACCGCGACGCTCCGGCGCCAGATAGAGTCTGTGGATATCGAGCGTGCCGCCGACGGGCTCCAGGTCGACGTCGCGGGCCTCGGCGACGTCGATCGCCTCGCTGACAATGGACAGCGCCAGTCGCCTCACCTCAGCCCGGATGAGCATCTCGCCCAGCAGCTGACCGGTCACCGCGCCCAGCGTCGTGACCACGCAGTTGATGGCCAGCTTCGACCATAACGCCCCATAGATGTTGGTTGACACCGTCGTCGCCGTGGCTGACGCCAGTATCTGCCGGAGTTGGCGGACGCGCGGCGTCTCGCTCCCGTCCAGCTCGCCTATGATCGTCTCGCCCTGGGACGTCATCTCGTAGACGCCCGGCGCGTGCATCGTCGTGCCCCAGCCGACCAGGGCGCCCACGACGCGCTCCGATCCGATAAGCTCTGCCACCGGATCCTCGACGATGCCGTTTTGGAGGGTCACCCCGAACCCGGCGGGCGTCAGATACTCGACCACGGCCCGCGCTGCGTCCTCGACGTCGGTGGCCTTCATCGCTAGCAGCGCCACGTCGAAAGGCCCGGTCGTGTCCGCCAGATCTACGTGAGCTCGATCTCTCACGTCCACCGACCACGCGCCTTCGGGCGTCGTCAGCCGCAGCCCGCCGGAGACGAGCGCCTGTTGGATCTTCTCGTTGTGCGTCACGATCGTCAGGTCGTGACCGTGGCGTAGCAGCCCACCGGCGATCACGCCGCCGACGGCGCCGCAGCCCATCAGCAGCAGACGCGGTTGAGGTTTGGTGTCGTGCTTCATCATCTCAGTGAGCTCCTCTCATCCTCGCGGAGGTGGCAGTGCTTATACGTCCTGCCGCTGCCGCACCAGCACCGATCGTTGCATCCCATCTCAGTAGACGATGTCTGGTTCCTCATTACCTTGGCCTCCTACACTTGCCCAGCAACCGTCGTTGGCCCAGGGTCCGAGGGCTGCCCACTCGTCCCTTGTCACTCGTCGGTCCTTATGCCGTCAACAGCACCACCAACGGAATCAGGATCGATGCGACGCCCAGGATGCCGATGATAGCGACGAACATCACGTAGCGTCGCATATAGTTGGTCAGTAGCGATGGATGGTAGTATTGGCTGACCTCGGTGTCCTGGTACATCTTGAGCAGACCCTGGGATAGCATCTTGCGCGTCGCCCGACCCGTGAGGAGCCCGGTGACGGCGACGCCGTTCACGAGGATGGAGATCGTGAAGTTGATGGCGAGGACGATGGCGCTCGTGGTCCCACCGCCCTCCCGTAATGACTCCGAAGCTTCGGTCGCCAGCGCCGAACTGACGCCCAGCATGATAAAGTTGAAGACGATGGCGGTGACGACGAAAATGGTGTCGGTCCGGGTGTTGATGCGGACCTCCTGGTTGATATGGTCGTGAATCTCGTGCAACATGGCCTCTCCTCCTTAACTGTGTGCGGCTGAAGTGGGGCGATCGCCAAGCTCCCGGCGCCTGAGGTATAAAGCCGCGAGGATCAGGGTCACCAGGGCAACCATGCTGCCGACGGCGATCCACTGAATGCGTGTGATCCTCTGCACGTCCGCGGTGGCGTCCTGGCGAATTTCGAGGACGCCCTCGACGTCGCGCAGGTTCGATCGACGGAGTGCGACTTGGGTCGTGATCAAGCGAGTGCCTCTCCGTGAGGCGTCGCCAGCCGCGATGCTCTCAACGGGGACCAAGTCTGACCGCGCATCGCGCCGCCCGTCACCATACCACTGCCCGGCTGTCATCTCCAAAACCAGCGGATCTGTGGTCGTCTTTCCGATCTCGGCGGCTTGTGTGGCGTAGACGATCAAACCGCCCTGGTTGTAGAGCTTGACCCCGACCACCGGTAGGCCTTCGGCAAGCGATCCTAGCGCCTCGCCGATTTCGGTGACCGCCGGGCTGCTCCGCAGGACGTCGACGTCCAGCTCCGCGGCCCCGCGGACGAAGCTGCGGACCTCGGGCCAAGTTCTGTTGACGAACGGCTGGGCGACCGCCAGCGCCTGGCCCTCCATCTCGTAAATGAGGTGGCTCACGGCGACGCGGCGGTAGACGAGCCCCGACACGATTGCAAGGAGAACCAGGGCGGCCCAGCCGACGATCAGGTAGACTTTGACCAGCGCCGCGCGCTGGTCCTGGATCTCGACGTTTTCCCGTCCGGCAGGCGCCGGAACCGGGCGCTTGGCATCCATAGGCAACCCTCCTGATGAATCGTGCCGTCTCCACCACGCGGACCCTCAGCGCTGAGAGCCGTCTTTCATCACCATAGGCGGGTACGTCCAGCCCATAGTCGTCATCACATCCGTTGCCGTGCGGGCGACCGTCCGGGCTGGACGCGCGATGGTCAAGGAGGGACTAGCTCGCTAAGTAGGCGACCCCCTATCAGTGTATCGCACTCCGCTGGAAGCTGCAAGTGTGCGCGCCGTGTGGGTTGCGCGTCGGGTTTTCTCAAGAGCGATGCGCGATCTCATCCGCGATGTCGCTCGTAGGGCGGAGTGTCACTTCGCCCACCCGGCGCAGCCGGGCTCTGACCGTTGAGGCAATCGCAGCTGGTATGGATGAGGATCTCACAGGAAACTGAGAGACGCCCCGCGACGTTGTCGTAGGGGCCGTTTCTGGCTTGCCGGAAGATGGCGCGCGTCCGACCGCGATGGCCCGATCGTGGGAATGCGTGCAGGGACAGTCGGGGTCGGGGCTTCTACCTTTCGGCGAGGACGATCTCCTGCAGCGTCACGCCGTCATCGATAGGCTCCCCCTCCGCGTTGACGACCGGCACGGCTTGGATCTCCGGGTAGGTGTACATGCCGGCGCGCAGGCGATAGACGCCGTCGGGTGGATCCTCCGGCGGGGAGAGGGCGAAGCGGCTGAGGACGAGATCCCCGGGCAACCAGTACGCGGAGGGAAAGCCAGCGTGATCGCCCTGGCTGAAGAGCCCGCCGCTCTCATCCAAGAGCTGCGCGGTGAAGTGGTAGTCCGCGTCCCCGGAGACACCTGCGCGCAGCCACCAGGCCAACCAGACCTCGAAATCCGCGGCCTTAGGACCGTCGGGCTGAATCTCGTAGGCCGCGAAGACGACGTTGTTGGCGAAGGGAATCCCGCCGCCGAGGGGCGTCATCCCATTCAACAGCTCCCCACGGTCCTCGCTCTCCCACAGGTAGATGTGGTAGGCGGTGCCGTCCTCCAGCTCGACGTCGCGAAGCGCTTCGGCTGATGGTAGCTGCATCAGCCGGCGGGCTGCGGCCTGGGGCTCAGCAGCGGCGGCATCGTGGACAGGCCCTTCAAGATAGATCACCCGCTCGCGCTCCGGGAAGGGGAGGGCGGTCCGAGGATCGGCGAAACGGTGGGGCACCCTGAAGAGCAGCGCCTCAAACACTGTGGGTGTCTCGTCAAGAAAGGGCTTGGTCTCCCGGCTCAGGACGATGACCTCACCGTCCCGGGCCGACGCCCCGGCTCTCTGAGCGGCTTGCCGTGTGTACCGCAGCGGAATGCCGTAGCCTCCTGTGGACGGGTGCGCTACCACGTAGGCTCGCAGCTGCCAAGTCGCGGCGACCTGCCACCCGGTGAACAGGAGCAAGAGCGCCACCCCGGCGCCTTGGGCAACTGTCTATACGAAGCGCCATCCGCCGTTGTCACGGCGCCGGACCCAGCCCCAAGCTGCCGTCGTGAACGCCGCGATGAGCAAATACTGTGCCGGGTAGAGCGTCACGAAGTAGTGGGGT
>JBNGDU010000416.1:0-1119 GCA_049975025.1 Anaerolineae bacterium | reverse complement strand
CGATGGTCTCAACTGGAGCAGGATCGGCAGGACAAACCACAGCATCAGCAATGTGAAGGTGCGTCTTCGCGCTTCCGTCACACCCCACGCGATCTGATGACCGGCGTAGCCCACGCCCCCGAGCAGCAGCAGGTCCAGCCCTGTGTTAAGCCACCAAAGCGGGCGTAGGCTCTGTCGGAAGTCCCGGTGAAGCGAGCCGGCCTGGCCTGCGATGCCTCGGCTTCCCATCAGCTCATAGGCGTAGCGCACGGCGTCCCAAGAGAAACCGCTCGACGCCCCGGCGTAGTCGAGCAGACCGCGGGCGTTCTCCCAGCCGTGGAGCCCGTCGTGGACAACGTAGGGAAGGAAGAGCAGGCCGAAAGCAACGGCTCCTGTGAGCAGCGGGCGCCACCTGACCTCCTGTCGATACAGGAGCAGGCACAGAGCCAACAGCGGCGCGAACGCCAGGGCCTCCAGCTGGAGACCGATAAGGGCCGCCAGGCTGATAAAGGCGGGCACGAGCGCCCAGGGCTTTCGGCGGGCGAAGGCGAAAAAGAGCGACCCCATGAAGATCACGGTGAAGAGTGGGAGTGTGCGAGCCCAGACCTTGCGCGCGTAGAGCACGGCCCAGGGGCTCACGGCGAAGAGCAGTGTGGCGAGCAGAGCTTCCTGCTTGCCGAAGGCGATCCTTGCCAATGCGTAGCATCCCACGAGGGCGAGGCTGTTGAGCAGGCACGTGAAGACCACGGCTGATAGGGGGTCCGCCCAGACTCGCAGGGGCAGCGCCATCAGGTAGAGCGTCAGTGGAAGGTTGTCGATGCCCAGCGACGAGTCGACGCCAACCGCTGGTCGGTAGCCCTCGTAAGCGATGGCCTGTCCGAGCCTGACGATCGTTGCTTCATCCCGCTTGAACTCCACCAGCGTCGGTTGGGCCAGCCGGAGGGTGAATCCAAGGGCCAGGATCAGGGCCAGCAGTAGCGTATGAGTGATGGTGGGTCTCTCGGGCCATGGCTTTGCAGGCATATGTCGCTCTCGTGCAGTCGGGTTCTCGGGAAGCGGCAGTCACTATAGCGCAGAAGGAACGACAGTCAACGTCACTTGGACTCGGACGGACGCTCGGCGAAATAGGGATCACAAGCG
>JBNGDU010000415.1:0-6370 GCA_049975025.1 Anaerolineae bacterium | reverse complement strand
GTGCTGGTCGAAGCCGTGCCGACCGGCGACATTGCGGAGGTGCAGATGCCGCTGAACTTCTCGCTGGTGCTCGATCACAGTGGATCGATGAGCGGCAAGAAGATCGAGAACCTCAAAGAGGCCGCCAAGCTGGCGATCGACCAGATGTCGCCGGAGGATCTGGTCTCCATCGTGATCTTTGACGACAGCGTTCAGCTGGTCGCTGCCAGCCAACCGGTGACCGACCCCGATGCTCTGAAAGCGCAGATTGACGAGATCGACGCGGCTGGTGGCACGAATATCTCCTACGCTATGCGCGACAGTCTTGATGAACTGGCCAAGGGGATGGCGCGCGGGCGCGTCAACCGGATGCTTTTGCTGACCGATGGTGAGACCTACGGCGATGAGGATGAGTGTCGCCGCCTGACCGCCGAAGCCGGTCGTCAGGATGTGCAGGTCACCGCTCTTGGGCTTGGCGATGATTGGAACGAGGCGCTCCTGGATGATATCGCCGCGGCGAGTGAGGGGCTTGCCGACTTCCTGCCGGAGGACGCGCCCGAGGTGGTGCTACGTACCTTTGAGCGCGCGGTTAAGTCCGCGCAGGCCACCGTGGTCCAGGACGCGGTGATGCTCTTGCGGTTGGTTCCCGGCGTGATGCCGCGCGCAGTATGGCGGGTGAAGCCTATGATCACCAAGCTCGGTCATCGCGCTATCTCGGAGCGTGACGTTCAGGTTGAGCTGGGCGACATGGAGCGTGAGACCGGTCAGAGCGTGTTGGTGGAGCTTATGGTCTCGCCCCGGCAACCCGGTACCTACCGAGTGGCCCAGGCGGAGGTCGACTATAACGTCGTCGCGTTGGGGTTGATCGGGGAGAAGGCCAAGTCCGATGTCATTTTGAGCTTCTCCGCCGATCCGGACGTGGTTTCAGAAGCTGCGTCCCATGGTGATCCTTACGTGCTGAACATCATCGAGAAGGTGACTGCTCACAAACTCCAGACGCGCGCGCTGGACGAAGCCGCTGTGGGTAACATCGCGGGGGCGACACAGAAGCTCCGGGCTGCCGCGACGCGCTTACTCTCGGTAGGCGAGGAGGATCTCGCCGAGACGGCCTTGGATGAGGCCGAGCGCCTCGAACAGGGCGGCGGACTCTCTTCGGAGGGCACCAAGAAACTGCGCTATGAGACGCGGAAGTTGACCCAGAAGTTTGATGATGTTTGATCTGCAGTGTGATAATGAACACGCGTGACACATCACGCGTGATATCAATCACAAGGAGAAAGTAAGATGCCAACGTGTCCGAATTGTGGTTCTCAGCAGTTGGACGGCGCTTCCTTCTGCGATGAGTGCGGCGCAGCACTGAATGACCCTCAAGTCGCTGCCAACGCGCCATCTGCAGGGCAGGTTGCGCCGACGGTGGTGGCTTCTAGCACCTGCCCGATGTGCGGGGCTCAGGTATCGGCGCAGGATCCCTTCTGCCCGAACTGTGGGGCTTCACTGTCCTCGCCCGCACCGCCGTCCGGGGGTCAGCAGGGCTTGCGACCGGAGCCCACGGTCGTTGCTCAGCAAGCCTACCAACCGGCCTCGGCTCAAGCGCCGGCCTCAGGCTTGGTCTGCAGCAATTGTGGAGCACACCTCGAGCCTGACAGCGCCTTCTGCGATATGTGCGGCGCCCCGGTCAGCGGGCAGGCCGGCGCTCAGCAGGATGAGACCCAGGTCTCCGGGCCTGCGGGACAGGCCCCGGTGACGCCCGAGCCGGCTCAGGCGTGGAGCCCCTCGAGCTCGACGGATCCTGTGCCGCCGGAGGCGTCCTTCCCGCCGCAGGCGGTCGTAACGCCTGTTCAGCAGGCAGTATCCGAGGGCCGGCTCTTCGTGCACGGCATGAATATCTCGCTACCCTTTCCGCCGGGGAAGGAGGTTGTGACTATCGGGCGTGAAGACCCGGTGAGCCAGGTCTTCCCCGATATCGATCTCACCGATTACGGCGGTGACGAGGGGGGCGTCTCCCGCATGCACGCCCGCATCTCGCTGCAAGGTGGTCAGTTCTATATCGAGGATTTGGATTCCACGAACTACACCTTCCTCAATCAGGAGCGACTGCAGCCCAGACAGCGATATCCACTTGAGGACGAGGATGAGGTGCGGTTTGGGCGGGTCAAAGCGACATTTTACGCTTCATAGGCAAGGGCGATCAATCCGAGGGCCTAGGCTTCTAGTGCTGCGCTTGATGGACTGATACGCCCGGGGAGGATATATGGCCTACAAACCGCAGCAGGTACTCATAGACCGCTATCGCATTGTCTCCTTGCTAGGGCAGGGAGGGATGGGGGCCGTCTACCGCGCCTGGGATCTCCGCCTGAACATCCCTGTGGCGGTGAAAGAGATGGTGCCTCAGCCGGGCCTGGACCGGCAGACGTTAGCCAGTCTGACGGAGCAGTTCACGCAGGAAGCCAAGGTGCTGGCTCGGCTGAACCATCCGCATCTGGTGCGCGTCACAGACTACTTCGAGATCGAGAACCGGTCCTACCTGGTCATGGACTTCGTGGACGGCGAGAGTCTGGCTGAGCGCATCAAGCGCGAAGGTTCCCTCTCCGAGGCGCTGGTGTTGGATTGGGCGGAGCAGCTTCTGGATGCTCTTTCCTACTGTCACAGCCAGGGGATCCTCCATCGCGATGTCAAACCCACGAACGTCATTATCCGTCCCGATGGACGCGTCGTCCTGGTGGACTTCGGCCTCGTCAAGCTTTGGGATCCGCATGATCCACGTACCAAGACGGCGATGCGCGGGATGGGTACCCCTGAGTACGCGCCGCCCGAGCAGTACGATATGGCGATGGGCCATACGGACCCTGCCAGCGACATCTACAGCCTCGGCGCCACGCTCTACCATGCGTTGACCGGCGAAGCTCCCCCCACGGCGACGTTGCGCATAGCGGATCCCACCCAGATGACGGCGCCGCGGTCGGTCGTGCCGAATGTGAGCCGTCAGACCGAGCAGGCTGTCCTGAAGGCCGTGGAGCTCAACCGCTCGCGGCGCTGGCAGAACGCCGAGGAGATGGCAAGCGCGCTGAAGTTGACGATCCCTGACTGGGGCGCCGCGGCGCAAACGGGGAAACAGACTGCTGGGACCGGTGGACGCGGCGGCACGCGGGTGATGGGCGCTGAGAACGGTGGGGCGGGCACTACTATCCTGGGTGTCCGGCCTGTCTGGGTATGGGGATTGGTCATCGTGGCGATACTGGCGCTCGGGGGAGGCGGCGTCGCGTTATTGGGGGGCTTCCCTGGAGGTCGGGAGCCGATGGATGCCCCCACCAAGGACGCCGGCATCAGCGTCGAGATCGACGCTACGGATACGCCCCGACCGACGGAGCGACCTGCGACGGATGAGCCTACGGCGACATCGACGGCGACGGCCACGCCGGAGCCTACCGAGACACCGGCGGCGACATCCACGAGTCAAGCCCAACCCTCCCCTTCGCCTTCTCCCACGCCTACTGTGGTGCCCACGACGCCGCGGCCAACCGCGACATCAACCCCTGTGCCGGCGACGGCCCCCGTGCCCCTTAGCCCTGCTGGCGGCCAATATCCAAATCCCATCATCTTTATCTGGTCGGGCGCTTTGAACGAGGGGCAGTCTTACCGGGTTGTGGCTACGCACGTGGAGAGCGGTCGTCAGGTGCAGAGCGGTTCGGTTCAGGGCTCAAGTTGGCAAGCTGACATACCGGGTGATGCGTTCGGCGAGTGGCGATGGCAGGTGCAGGTCCTTGATGGTGGGGAATCTGTAGCTCAGTCGGCGCCGACCACCTTTTTCTACAATCCCTTTCCGGCGGATCCGACACCGGTGCCGCCAACTCGCGAAAACTAGAAAGATGTGAAGTGACACATCGCAAACCATATAGCTATCTCAGATTATCGACATCCCAAGCCGGTGCACATACGCTGGTAGCGTGCTGTGCCCTTATGACCGGAAAAGAAGGAGCAAGTAATGTTTGAGAATGATCGACTTGTAAAAAAGCTCGTAATGGGCGCACTGATAGCGCTGGCGGTCTTCACGGCGGCACAGGTCCTCGCGTGGCGAGCAGTCGCGCAAGGTCCGTCCGTGACGCCCTTCACCGTCTCGGATAAGCCTGGGAACGTGGGGCTGGATCTGGAGGCAGCTATTTCAGGTGAGGTCTTTGTGGCGACGATGGTGCTCCATGACAAGACAGGCCGTCCTGAGATGGACGTTCAGGCCACGGCAAAGCTACTGGATGCTGCCGGGGATACCTTATATGCCGTGCCACTCGACCTGGTCGCGCCCGGCACATTGCGCCTGATAGCGCCGGCATCGCACGTCGAGACCGGCGGCTACGTTCAGATTGCTCTCGCTGACGAGGAGCTCGCCGGTAAGCGATGGATGACCTATCAGATCCAGCTTGTGGATATGACGCTGACGCAGGTCAAGGGTCCGATGCAGTCTCTCACGCCGAACGCCATCCAGAACACCGGCGGACCCGATGCCTTCGGCTACACCTGGGATGACACTGCGAGCTTTAAGTGGGTCGACACATCGGGGGGCACGGAGGTCTCGCTGCGCGATGACGATTGGCGCGGTCCCTTCCCCCTGGGCTTCACCTTCGAGTTCTACGAGAAGTCCGTGACCCAGTTCTACGTGGACTCGAACGGGTATATTGGGTTCGATGGTGATCAGCAGAACTCCTACTATGCCAACTCGTTTCTCGGTGATGCCGGCCGCCCCAATGAGATCGTAGCGCCTTTCTGGGACGATCTGGACCCCGGCACAGGTGGCACGGTGCGCTACGCGACCTTCGGTACGGCGCCCAACCGGACCACCGTGATCGAGTGGGATGCCGTTCCGCTTTATTACAGCCCGGAGGATGCCCAGACTTTCCAGGTCATTTTCTATGAGGGTAGCAACAACATCAAGTTTCAGTATGCCGATACGCGGGAAGGCGTGTATGGTGATAGCCGCTTCGCTACCGTTGGCATTGAGAACCGCGATGCCAGCATCGGTCTGACGTACCCCTTCCTGATTCCCACAGATCAAAACGTCGCTGTTCTATTTGCCTATAGCCGCGTTAGTTACAATCCCTTTATGGTGCCTCTGGCGCACGGCTCGTCGGGCGCACCCGGCGAAGCTGCGGTCTTCAGGGTGAAGGTCCGTAACCTGGGCGCAAATAGCGACAACTTCCTGATGAGTCGATCCGGCCACGACGGCGCTGATTGGTCTGTCAGCTATTACGCTGCTGACGGCGAGACGCCGCTTGCCGGTAACAAGACCGGCACGATCGCGGCGGGGGGCGAGAAGGAGATCGTCGTCCGTATCTCCGCGCCGAGTGGCGCTTCCTTCGGCGAGTGGAGCCGTGCTGTGGTCCGCGCGACATCCCAAGGCGAGAGCTCGGCGACCCATGACGTGCTCTTGGACGCCTCCTCGGGGTTATCCTTTGCTCAGGTCTACACTGACGATGAAAGCGGGGATGGGACGGAGGACCCGGAGTTCTACTATCACGGGGTTCAGAATGGACGTGCTTACGTCAGACGCCTGACGAAGGACTACGATCACTCCAGCTATGCCGGCGTCGCCACAGCGTCCGACGGCGACGCGGTCGTGTTCTGGAACACGACCTACGTAAACAGCCAGAACGCGCTTGTCAGTGATGTTCAGTACACGATCGTGGATCGTTACGGGAGCCTATTGCGCCCTGTGACGCAGCTCTCGAACAACTCGGGCGCTACGCTAGAAACATACGACTTCAGCCCCTCATCCGCTTTCGTGACAGACGACACCGTCGCTTTCGGGTGGGCTCGACAGGAGGACGTCGACGGTGACGGCTCTTTGGACCGGTACAATGTGTGGTACGCGGTGCACCAGACGACCGGCAAGGTGCTTGTCGCGCCCACCGCGCTGACGAAGAACACAACATCCTATCCAAGGAGTTATCCTCCTTCTATCACGGGCCTTTCGGGGGACAAGTTCCTGCTGGCTTGGGAGCATGCCCATGCCGAGGGAGGGCCCGTCGACATTTTCTATGCCGTTTTGCGCACCAACGGCACCCTGGTGAAGCCTGCCACGCGCTTGACGTCCGGTACGGGTTTTGAGGTCACCCCGCGCGTCGCTACAACGCCCGATGGCGGGGCGGCGGTCGTGTGGACGAGCTATAACAGCTATGGTAAGCCTGAGATCGCCTATGCACTCCTCAACAGCAATGGGGGTGTGGTCCAGGCGCCCGCGAATATCACCAGCAACGGCGATAGCGGCGAGGCAAGCATATATGCCGATGTGATCGCGCTTTCCAACGGTAATCTCGGCATCGCGTGGACGCAGGTCTCTGACGCCGGCCGCCAGATTCAGTACATCATCAAATCCGACGAGCCGGAGCCCACGCCGACGAAC
>JBNGDU010000414.1:0-6378 GCA_049975025.1 Anaerolineae bacterium | reverse complement strand
CCTCCAAACCGTTCAACTCACGACTTCCAACTCACTCGGCGCTACAGCTTCTCCCGCACTCACCGCTGCGACCTCGACGCCGGCCTCGGCGCGACCGCGATCCTCAAGATAGTAGATCGCCGGAACCGCGCGTATCAGAGCAGCCATCACCACGCTCATCGCGCCACTAAGGGCGAACCAGAGCTGAACTCCAAAGGCGTCAGCCACCAAACCAAGGCAAACCCGCCCATCCTGCTGCCGATCAGGGAGAGCGCCTGGCCAGTCCATATCGTGAAGAAATTCAGCGCCCACCCCGTCAGGCGCCCCTCACTCTCGGCAGACGAAGCTTGATCCTGCTCCACGCCCGCATCTCTACACATCTCCACCCCCCGTAATTCGTAATTACATTACGGGTGATATGGTAATCTCGTAACATGTAACTGTCAAGCTATCGGCAAACCTTGTCATCCTCGAAGCAGCTTGAGCACCGTACCGGGTTTGAACAACGCCGACGGCTGTTCTTGTCCGATCAAGACGCAGGCCAACGCCGTGGCGTAGGCCGTGTCACGGGAGGCGGTTCGGATCGCGAGATTCAGGATCCACGGTCGGTTGACCATCGCGCGCACCGTCCGCGCAGATCGGTGCAGTCGATCGAAGTGAGCGTGGAACATCCGCCCATACTCCGCCAGGCCTTCTAGCGTGAATCTGCCCTGCTCCAGGGCGCTCTGCGCATACTCCGCCGCCATCTCGCCGGAGACCATACTTTGAGCGATCCCGTCGCCGCTCAGGGGATTGACGAGCCCCGCAGCCTCGCCTACGACCAAGACATTATCCGCACAAGGTGTGACCTCAGGGGCGTCCGCGCGCAGCGAACGCCCCACGATAGGCGTCACCCGGCGGGCGCCCTCAAGGCGCTCGCACGCAAAGGCGTTCCTTTCCGCAAACGTCTCCAGCATCGCCTTCAAGTTCAGCCGTTGACGTACGACGTCCCGCGTTAGGGCGCCTAGCCCGACGTTGATCCTGTCGCCATCGATCGGAAAAAGCCAGCCATAGCCGGGCAGCACGGATCGCTCCCAGTGGATCTCAAACTGGTGAGGATCCCCCGTCGCTCCCTCATAGTAAGCCCGGACCGCGACCAACTCCGGTGGTCGGACAGCGAGATCGAGAGCACGGGTGAAAGTGGCCGCTCCACCGTCCGCCGCGATCACAAGCGGCACGACGTAGCGAACTCTCTCCTCACGGCGCTGCCCGATCACTTCGACACGGTCGTCATCGAGGCGCTGCAATCCCAGAGCGCGCGTCTCGGGAAGGAATCGTGCACCGGCGTCAACGGCTGCCTCGACCAGTCGCGCGTCGAGTATCTCCCGGGGGACGGTATAGCTGTGGCCCACCGCATCCGCGGGCACCGGCACCAGAGCACTGGAACCGTCAGGAGACTTGAGAAGGAACCGCTGGCAAGCGTTGTGATCACCATTCCGCAGCCAGTCCCCAAGCCCCATCCTCTCCAGCACGTCCACGGCATGGTAGCCGAGGCAGTCACCGCAGGGTTTGGCGCGCGGGAAGGCAGCTTGATCCAGCACCAGCACGTTCACTCCGCTTCTGGCAAGAAAGGTGGCTGCTGTGGCGCCAGCCGGCCCAGCGCCGACCACCGCGACGTCCGCAGCCCGGACATGGTGTTCAGCGTAGGTCATGTTAATACCTCCGAACGGTCACCAAGTGCGGCCCTTCAGCAACTCCTGGATAGCGTCACGCGGCACGGGTAGCTCATCCATATGGTCCTCAAGCCAACGAGAGAAATCCTCTTCGATGTGATCCTCCCACTTCCGGTCGATCTCGCCCGGTGTGTAGACGCCCTCGCGCAAGCGCTGTTTGCCGAACATATCGCGCAGTCGCACCAACTCCGATGTCTGGACCACCCTCTCGACGAGGTGAGGCGGAATGAAGACCACGCCGTCTTGCTTGCCTAAGACGACGTCCCCCGGCATAACCGTCACCTGCCCAATGCGGATGGGGCAGTTGACGCCCAGGAGCATAATCGTCGGCGAGGCATAGGTGGGATGAAATCCCCGCACGAAGCTCGCGAAACCGGGGATGGACTGGATGCCGTCGATGTCGCGCACCGCGGCGTCGTGAACCACGCCCTTGCCCGACTTAGCATAGACGGCGGTCGACAGGTTATCACCCATGATGGGCCCCTGCTCGATCTTACCGTAGACATCGGCCACGTAGACGTCGTCGGGCACCAGCATATCGATGGGCCAGGAGATCTGATCGCCGATACAACCGGCACGCTCGCCCTTCTGCTCCATCAACACGCGCATCGCGGGGCGCCGGGGCATGTACATCGCCGTCAGGGCACGACCTACCAGCGCCTCACCAGGATGGGTGCAGACAAAGCCGTCCTCATACTGCCAGTGGTAACCCGCATTCCTGAGCACGCCCCAAGCCTGGGTGATCGTCACGCTTTCAACTCGCTGCAACAAGCTATCTGGCACCTTAGGCCTTCCATCGGGAAAGCGCTCACCCTTCCACTCGTAGGTATACTCAATGATCTCTTCTGGGCTCAGATTGAGCGGTGCGAATTTCTCCATATCCTCTTCCTTGTCGTTGTGATAGCCCTGAATGGGCGTCTGAGAACGGACGCGCCTGCTGCAAACAGACAGGCGCCTATCGCTGTACTTGTAGCGCGTAGTGCCCCTCGATGTAGGGGAACCGAGCCTCAAGATCCTGCGCCAGCGTGACGCCGAGCCCCGGCTTGTCGGGCAGAACCAGCCACCCGTCCTCGATCGCGGGCTTCTCATCAAGGATCGCCCATTGAAGCGGTCCCTGGATCATACACAACTCCAACACGCGGGGGTTGGGAAGCGCGGCGACGTAGTGTGCGTGCTCCGTCGCCATCAGACCGTTGTGCCAACTGTGAGGACAGGTGTCGCGCCCGCACCGGTGCGCCCTTTCCGCAATCCGCATCGCCTCGGTGATGCCGCAAAGCGCCGCGTCGGGTTGAACGATGTCAAAGGCGCCCGCTTCCAGATAAGGTCGGAACTGCTCCAGCGTCGTAAACGTCTCGCCGCCGGTGATCGGGGTCTCCACGGCGGCGGCCAGCCGAGCGTAGCCTTCGATCGAGTTGCGATCCATCGGCTCCTCGAACCAGGCAAAGTCAAGCCGGTCAAGCTCCTGCGCTACGGCCAGGGCTTGCTCTTCGGTGAGGCGGCAGTTGCCGTCCAGCATGAGCTCCATACGACCGTCCACCTCCTGAGCAAGCTCCCGGACCAGCCCCAGAAAGCGATCCACGGTGACGTCATCCCAAGACCACTCGGTACCGATGCGGAACTTCATCGCCGTGAAGCCTTGATCGATGTACTCTAGCGCCTCTTCGATCAACTGCTCCGGTCGGTCGCGCCAGTCGTACCGGCAGCCACTGGATGCGTAGAGGCGCACACGGTCAAGAGGATGCTCGGAGAGGAGCTCACTCACCCGCCGACCGGCTGCCTTACCACGCAGATCCCAGAGCGCGCAGTCGATGCCGGCGACGGCGGCATCGTAGGCCCGGGCGCCACCGTTGGGATGCGGCACCACCGTGGGATCAAGTGGATCCTCGCCAATCAACATCGGCGCGAGCCAATCAACCCATTCGCGGATCATCAAAGGCCACCCGTACGCGCTGGCCTCGCCTATGCCGACCAGCCCTTCATCCGTGTGCACCACAACGATCGCACAGTCCGCCTTGACCGTTCGGTAGCGCGCTGTGAGCCACTGACGTTCCGGCTCGTGCATGCGGGACAGGCAAAGCGTCTCAAGCTTCGTGATCTTCATCTCATACCTCTCATAGTCAACGCAACTCAACCACGCTCCACAGGCGCTGCTCGGGCAATCGCAGAGCGATCGCTCCGTCGCGCTTGTGGGTCATCTCAATCTCCACAGGATCTCCATCATAGCTCCGGAGCACAGCGCCGGAGAACGGCTTATCGTAGATCATGCCCGGCAGTTGCACCTCGACATCGGTCTGTGTCTTGACCACGTCGGCCTCAGGATCATAAGCTACATTCACGATGTGCACGACACCATCCCCATTCGTTCGCCGGCGGGGGAAGACCCAAAGCTGATCTCCGGCAACGATCGGTCGGGGATCGCCAGCGGTCAGGGCATCGGCCAATGCTTGGCGCTGTTGGTGCGTGTCAAACCGCTCGGGTGCACCCTCCGGCGGGGCCAGGGGACCCACCATCTCGGTCTCCAGGAAGAGGTCACGGTGCTCCCGCACGAACCGGTAGAGCGGGGCGTAGGCTTCGGTGGGCCCATGGTACCAGTGTGTGCCCTTTTCCGGCGTGAAGCACCACATCCGGTGAGGCGCCATCAGCCGCTGCCCACATGCGTAACTCAGCGCAATCCAGATGCGCACCAGTCCCTCACAGTCGTGTTCCTTGACGTAAGCCCAGTCCCAACCCATCGCCGTCGCGGCGATGGGCTTGCCGATAGTCTCAGCCATACGATAGGCTCGGACCGCCTGAAGGAGCTTTTCCGTACCGGATGCCGCGTGCTGGGCCACCTCGCCGACCATATAAGTCAGCGAGGGCGTGACCACAACGTGCTGCAGATGGGGAAGACAGGTGTTAGCGCTCAAGGTCACCGGGTGCGTCACGATCTCGCCGGCAAGCTCGCCAAGCTGTCGCGTGTGCTCTGCAGCCAGCTGCAGCTGACAGTCCACGAAAGCCTGGTGAAGCGGTATCTCGCCCTGGATCTCCAAATACCTCTCGCGAGTTTGCGCGAACTGGCGCACAAACGCCCGATAGTCGAAGGATTCAAAGCTGGTCACGCCGGCTTCGGACAGCATCTCCGGCGTGCTGTGGCCCCTTAGCCACCTCTCAAACGCCGCTATACAATGATCGCAGAAACAACCGCCGTGGCCGACAGTCGGACCAGCGCTGCCCAGGTGGTCATCAACGTGGAGTCCGTGAGCCCCACCTGACATCGCTTCACACACCTTCCTACGGACGTGAGCGCGGAAGGTCGGGTGGTTCGTGCACCCAAACCAGCTCGGCGTGCCTTCGTGAACGTGATCCGGCAACCAGGGGACGGGGATGGGGTTCCCCTCGATGTCACGTGCCGTCGCCTCTCGCAGGTCGGGGTCCTTGTGAAGCGCCTCGGCACCGGCGGTCAAGCACCACATCGTCCCGGTCGCGTGGATACCCAATTCCTCATATTGACGCACCTTCTCCAGCGTATGGGCGCCGCCCCAGCCCACCACCGTCGCGCCATAGTCGTCATAGACTTCGACGTCCTCCGCAGCGTACATGAAGACCACATCATCAGGTCGCAGTTCTCTCACCACAAAACACCTCCTAGATGTTCTTCTAATCTTAGGGCTTTTCAGTGCCGCAACTCATACTGGCCGCCTGCCGCGGCTAGGATCTCGTCCCAGTCCTTATCCGTCAACGCAACGTTCATTGCCGCGATCCATTGGGGGATGCGCTTTGTCTTACCCGAGGCCGGCACGGTGACGTCGATGTCAGGGTTCCGCAGGGAGAAGGCGAGTGCCGCTGTCGGAAGATCGACGCCCTTCTCAGCGCAGACGACCTCCAAGCGCCGTGCAGCCTCGATCACGTCGTCAGACGCCGGCGCATAGTTGTAGCGGGCGTCGGGCCCAGGGCCTGTAGCCAGGATATAGCCCGCGTAGGGCGCGGAGTTCAGGATCGATATCCCCTTCTCCACTGCAGAAGGGATAAGTTCGTCAGCCGCCGATTGGTTGAGCAGCGTGTAGGTGTGGAAGATCTGGAGCACGTCGACGTCTCCGCTGTCGACGGCTGCCTGCAGCGGTTCGAGCCCCAAGGTGCCCATACCGACGGCGCCGATGACACCCTGATCTTTGAGATCCAACAGGGCCGCCAACGCCCCTTGCTCCGCGAACACCTCATCCAGCTGGTTCACCCGAACGTCGTGGATATGCACGATGTCAAGGTAATCGACGCCGAAGCGCTTGAGGCTGCGCTCGACGGAGCGATAGATATGCCTGGCCCGATAACCATTGTAATGGATACCCAGTTCTATGTCGCTGTAGGAACCGGCCTTGGTCGCCAGCACGACATCCGAAGGCACATCGATCTCCTGGAAGGCCTGCCCGATGATCTCCTCGGTGTGGTAGAGTGGCGCGGTGTCAATGTGCCGGATACCGGCTTCAAAGGCCGCCTGCAGCATTTCCACGGTCTGCTCGAAGGGTACCCGGCGGGGCCATCCGGCGGTGCCCAGGCCGAGCTTCGTGCTGACGATGCCGGTGCGGCCCAGCGTGACTTTGGGGACGACGGTCGAGTTCGGTGATGACATTTGCGACTCCTAGTTGATTCTACACAGCAATTACTAATCAGAGAGCTAACATCTGCCAGACAGTCGGGAGAAGAAGCATCCTAT
>JBNGDU010000413.1:0-6380 GCA_049975025.1 Anaerolineae bacterium | reverse complement strand
GGTCGGGGATCGATGTGGCGCACCACAAAGCGGCTATCCTCAAAGACGCCCTGGATCTCGCCCAGGGTGCCGATGAGGTGAATGGAGCGAGAGGGACGTGCGGTGCCGCCCACCATGTTGTGGGTCGCCGTCGCGCCATCCTCGAACTCCACCAGCACCGATTGATGGTCCACGACGTCCATCTCACACCGCCAGACACAGCGTCCATAGGGATTGTCGCCCTTGAGCGATGCGACCTTCTCCTCCAGCGTCGGATGCTCCAGGTGCTCGAGGCTTTCCCAGACATAGAAACTCCACCGCTCGGGATGGTCGATGTAGTGTTTGCGGGCCGAGTAGAGACACTCCGGCTCGATCTCACAGTCGACCAGGCAGCGGGTTCCTGCCCCCTCCGGCGCCCTTTCGGGCCGGAACTGGAAATTGCTGCCGAAGCTGGCCACTGATCGCGGTCTGATCCCGCTCTTCATCCACGCGATCAGGTCGAGATCGTGACAGCACTTCGCCATCAACATCGACGCGGGGCCGTGCTGTGCGCGCGCCCACTTGCCCCGTACGTAACCCACCGCCATATGGTGGTAGGAGACGTGCTCGACCGTCTGAATGTTGAGAATGTCGCCGATCTCGCCGTCAAGCACCTTCTGCCGGATCGTGGCGTAGAAAGGCGTGAAGCGTAGGACGTGGCAGATCATCACCTTGCGGTCGTGCCGACGCACCGCATTGACTAGGTCCCACATCTCCGCCTCACTTGTGGCGAAGGGCTTCTCCAGCAGCATGTCGTATCCCGCCGCCAGGAGAGGTAGCGACGTCGGCACGTGTTGGTGGTCCATCGTGCCGTTGATCACCACATCGGCGAACTTCGGTTCCTCGGCGACCTCAGTCGCCGTCCGGTAGCAGCGGGAGGGTGGCAGATCATAGAGCCTCGCCACCTGCTCGCGCCGGAGCGCGATCGGATCGGCAACAGCTACGATCTCCAGTTCATCAGGATGATGGCGCGCATAGGAGGCATAGAGCAGTGCACGGTGTCCGGCACCGACGACGATGGCCTTAATCGGAGCAGACATGATCAGGTCACAACGAGAGGGCGCAAGTGAGCTCAGGGAAAGCCGAGCTCACTCGCCCATCCCAGAACTAGAGTTCAAAGAGGCGGGCGACGTTGCCGCCCATGACTTTGGCCGTCTCTTCCTCGGTCACCTCGTACTTCAGCAAAGCCTCATACATCGCCTTGACGACGTGGGGGCGTCGGAACGGCGCGTCGGACCCGAAGAGCACCCGGTCGGCGCCCAGTTCGTCAATGGCGTACATAATCGCCTTGGCATTGGTCGCGCTGCCGATCAGATACATGTTGGGGCACTCCTGCGCCACCTCGACGACAGCGCGGTTCATGTCCCAGTCCGTCATCCCCATGTGGACCATCAGGATCTTCATGTCCGGATACATCTTGGCGATCTTGCGCGCCCGCAGGGGATGCGTGCGCTCGTAAGCGTCGGGACCGATATGGAAAGCCAACATCCGCCCGGTCTTGGCGATCTCCTCGATGACGGGTAGAGCCAGCTCCTCATCGTCGATGTAGTAGTAGTTCTGTGCGCCGTTAAGCTTGACGCCGTAGAAATCGTACTCCTCGGTGCAGAGCTTGACCATCTTCTTCGCGTGCTCGACGCCCACCGTCGGATCGGCCCACCCAAAACCCAGGATCTTGTCCGGATGAGCCTGGGCCGCCTCATAAACGTAGCGGAGATGACCTTCGATGCCCTCGCCCTCGTAGTCGGGCTTAAGCCAGGTCAGGGTCTTATCGATACCGGCCCGCTCCATCCGCTCCAGATGCTTGTCCAGCGTGAACTCACCGCCGGTCGGCGCAATGTGGGTATCTGCGTCAATGATCAGCATGTTGTTGGACCTCCTCTATTCTCGATTCACACCTCTGTAGGGGATCAGCAATCGTCGTCAAGACGATGCCGTTCCACAACTATTATAGGTCGATACCACCGACTCAACAAAAGCGGCACGAAACAATCCAGAGTACCCCAACCTCCGATAGCTACGTGACCGCCGTCGGGGGCTCAGAGACAATACCGATGTTCTTAGGCCCTTTGAAGGGAAAAACCACCCTCTCAAATCTAACCCGGTGCTTGCGATAGTAGGCCTCCACAGCTTCCACGAGTTCGTCGCGCCCCAGCTTTTCGTCGGACCAGAAATTACAACACGGTATGACAATCACAGGTCGAATCAACGCAGCTTGTGCAACAGGTCGCAGGGCTTCATCGGGATGTAAGCCCACGATCAGATCGTAATACGTAGCCCAACTAGGGTCGAATTCCTCCTGGTAGTTCTGCACCCCCTTCAGTACCCATCCCCGGGGATCGATAACCTCGCACACGTAGTTGTACTTCTTGACGAGGATACGCGACAGCATACCCTGACCACCGGCGACATCGGCTATGTACGTGATGCTTTTCCAGTATCTGTCAGCGATATAGTCCGCAACGACCTGGAATCGTCGTGAGTCCCCGTGAAACCGATGTCTACTCATGCCTCAGATGGGCCTCCGCGTCTAGATAGGCGCGCGCTCCGGCAGCTGCCGGTAAAACTCACGAGGGGCCAGGCACTCGAACTCACCGACGTCGACGAGATAAGCTCGAAGATCGAGGCACAAATCACACTTGGACGCGTATCCCTCGGATCGCGCCTGGTAGCCGAGGTCAAGCGCGAATCGGAAGAGCGCCCGGATGTCCTCGATAGCCAGATAGGCCAAGACCGGTCGATCCTCCGGATCGATACCGCGTTCGACCAGACCGGAGAGGTCGTGCCAGTTGCCCAAGGAGATGCCTCCACAGTAGCCGGGCATATAGTTCCCGTAGTTGTCGAAGTGGTTGTGCCACGGTCTCAGAAAAGACGGGCGACACGGTTCGTTGAAGTAATGAACCGGAGGATGATGCGGATACCCGGCGTGCAGAGTGCGTGCCGCACGGCCCATCAGGAAGAACTCCACCTGCTGCGCAATCCGCGTCCCTTTGGTAAGCTTTGCGTACTCCTCAAACGGGAGCCGTTCCTCGATACCCAGGCGTTTGAAGAGACGATGGTATGCGCCCTGGTAAACCATGACGTTGGGGCCAAAGATCTGGCGGCTGATCTCTACGCAGCGCTCCGTGCGGGCGAAGGGCACGTATTCGGCGTAGAAGGGGTTAACCGAGATCATGATGCCCTTCAGACCGGCGTTCCGCAAAGCCTCAAGTTTCTCGCGCGTGGTCCCATCGTCACCGGCCCAGAATCCGTTCGTCTCCACAAAGGTCGAGGGGATGCCCAGGCCCTCGGCTATATCCACCGCTTTGAGCAGAAGATCGAAGTTGAGAAAGGGCTCACCTCCGGTGAAATGCACCCCGTGGTTGAGACTCAAGGCATCCGGCCCCCAGGGGCTGGCCTCGACCGTCATGGCAAGTTGCGAAAGAAGTTGTTCCAAGTCCCCCTCGGAGATCCAATCCGCAGGCCACTGAGGAGAACAGGCATACATGCAGTGACGGCACGTCGCTGAACAGGCGTAGGAGAGCATCACCCCGCCGGAAATCGGCACAGGGATATCGATGCGCCTCCGCCCGCTCATGGTTACAATCCTAACCTCGAGCGCTTGACCTTCACCTTGTCTTTCTTAGCCACGGATCCCGCCACGCCCGGGGTGTGAACGACGAAGTGGAAGTGGTCCGGCGAGGCTGATAGGAACGTATGCGCCTCCCCGGGCTCGACGACCACCACGTCATTGGGACCAAGTTTCACCGTCTCCTGCTCGATCCGCATCTCCACAGTGCCACGCGCCACCATATAGATCTCGGTGATCTCCTCATGGTAGTGCGGCTCATCCAAACCTTCGTTTGCATATCCTACGGAAATGCTGACGCTGGTGTTCCAGGGGCCGATATACCAGCCCTTCGTCGCCTCAAAGGATCCTCGTTCTATGTGCACACGTGTCCTCCAAACTTCTCGTCCGATCCGGATAGCTCATACCAAGGTGTCGTGGCGCTTCAGAGAAATGCGTGCAAGCCCAGGGAATCTCGCCCCAGCAGGCAGCGTCTCTTCAGCCTAGCTCTACCTTCACCTCCACGTCTTTCGTCCCCTCCGGCAGCGGCACCACAGTGCCCTCAACAGATTCCCCGTCGACAACGAGCGAAATGCCAGGCCCCTCGCCCGTGCGCTCGACGGTGATATGGTAGCTCACGCCTCGGAAGACACGGGTCGCCTTGAAGCCCCGCCAACCCGACGGGATCACCGGCGCGATCTCGAGACCATCGTACGCCGGACGAATGCCCAGGATCCACTGCGTGATGGCGACGTAGTTCCACGCCGCCGTGCCCGTCAGCCAGGAGTTCTTGGCCTCACCGTGCTTGGGCGTGTCCTTCCCCGCGATGGTCTGAGCGTAGACGTAGGGCTCGCAGCGGTGTAATTCGCTGATCTCCTCCCGGGCCGAGGGGTTGATGCGCTTGTAGTAGTCAAAGGCCTGGTCGCCGCGGCCGATCATGGTCTCCGCGATCATAATCCACGGGTTGGTGTGGCAGAAAACGCTGGCGTTCTCCTTGAAGCCGGGCGGATAGGAGCTGATCTCGCCCAGGCGAACGTAGTACCGGGAGTAAGCGGGCTGCTGCAGCACAATGCCGTGCTCGGTCGCCAACCACGCTTCCACTGCGTCGAGGGCCTGCTTGGCTCGACCATCCTCCAGGCCCATCCCTGCCATAGTGCAGATACCCTGCGGCTCGATGAAGATCTTGCCCTCCTCGCAGGACTTCGACCCGATCGGATCACTGAAGGCATCGTAGGCACGTCGGAACCAGGCGCCATCCCACCCGGCTTGCCATACCGTCTCCTCCATCTCCGCAGCGGCGCTCCGGTATTCGGCGGCCTCGTCTTCGGACCCCCGGATCTCAGCCATGTCGGCCAACTCCCGCGCCGCCAGGCAGAAGAGACCGGCGATGAAGACAGACTCAGCCACCGTGCCGTCCTTCTTGAGCGGCGCCACCTGGAAGGACTGACCGGGCTCCTCTGAGAAGATGTTGAGGTTGAGACAGTCGTTCCAATCAGCGCGACCGATCAGGGGAAGTCCATGCGGGCCGAGACGATCCAACGTGTACTGGTAACTACGCTGCAGATGCTCGTACAGCGGTTGTTCGGTGCCCGGTTGGTTCTCGTAAGGCACCTTTTCGTCCAGGATGCTCCAATCGCCGGTCTCCTTGACGTAAGCTGCCACACCCAAGATCAACCAGGCAGGGTCGTCGTTGAAACCGCTCCCCACAGCGTCATTTCCTCGCTTGGTCAAAGGCTGGTACTGGTGGTAGGCACCGCCGTTCTTGAGTTGCGTCGCGGCCAGATCGAGTGTGCGCTGGCGCGCGCGCTCCGGCACCTGATGGACGAAGCCCAGCAGATCCTGGTTCGAGTCGCGGAATCCCAATCCACGCCCGATCCCCGACTCGAAGAAGGAGGCCGAACGCGACATGTTGAAGGTCACCATGCACTGGTAAGCGTTCCAGACATTGACCATCCGGTTGGTGTCCTCATCCGGCGTCTCGACCTGGTAGACCCCCAGGATCTCGTCCCAGTAATCGGCCAATGCCGCAAATGCGGCATCGACCACGTCCTTGTGCAGGTATTTCGCGATAATGGGCTTCACCGTCGTCTTGTTGACGCGCTGAGAGTCCGGCGGGTCGAACTTCCGATCGTCCGGGTTCTCATGGTACCCGAGGATGAAGATGACCTCCCGTGACTCGCCGGGCGCTAACGCCAACTTGACGTGGTGTGATCCGATGGGCGACCATCCGAGGGCGACCGAGTCTGCCGACGCGCCCCGCTCGACCACCGCAGGATTATCCCAACCCCGATACGGTCCCAGGAAATCCTCCCGCTGGGTGTCGAAACCCGCCAGAGGCTCGGAGCAGGCGAAGTACGCGAAGTGGTTGCGACGCTCCCGGTACTCGGTCTTGTGATAGATGACCTCGTCCTCGATCTCCACCTGGCCGATGTTGAGGTTCCGCTGAAAGTTCGTCGCGTCATCCCAGGCGTCCCAGAGCGCGAACTCGATGACGGAAAAGATGGAGAGGTCTGCGGGTGCGTCCCGATGGTTGGTCACCCGGAACTGCCAGATCTCGAGGTTCTGATCAAGAGGTACGAAGTAGCGGGTCTCAGCCTCGATGCCGTCCCGGGTGGAGCCGATCACCGTGTAGCCCATCCCGTGGCGGCAGGTGTAGTCGTCGAGCTCCGTGCGGGTCGGCTGCCACGATGGCGACCAAAAGTCACCGCTCTCGTTGTCGCGCACGTAGATGTAGCGCCCGCCATAGTCCGGCGGCACGTTGTTGTAGCGGTAACGGGTGAGGCGCCGTAGCCGAGCGTCACGGTAGAAGGAGTAGCTC
>JBNGDU010000412.1:0-6457 GCA_049975025.1 Anaerolineae bacterium | reverse complement strand
TTACAGCATAACGCGCGGTTGGTACTCGCCCCAGACGCGACGGAGGACGCCACAGATCTCCCCAAGGGTGCAGTCCGCTTCGACCGCTGTGATAAAGAGCGGCATCATCGACGTGTCGGACGCGCGCGCCGCTTCCTCGATTCGCCCCAGCACCGATGAGGCCCGCGCATTGTCTCGTTGCGCTCTCAGCTCCTGTAGCCGCTCGTGTTGGCGCTTCTCGATGGCAGGATCGACCTTGAGCTGCTCGATCTCCAGCTCCTCCTCGTCCTCCTGGAATGCGTTGACGCCTACAATGACCTGATCCCCTTGTTCGACCGCTCGTTGCGCCCGGTAGGCGGCCTCCGCGATCTCGGCCTGCATATACCCCTGCTCAATCGCTGCCGGGGCGCCGCCGAGTTCATCTATCCTCTCGACGTAGTCGTTGGCCCGGCGCTCAACCTCATTCGTTATCGCCTCGACCTGGTAGGCACCTGCTAACGGATCGACGACATCCGCTACACCTGACTCGTGGGCGATGATCTGCTGAGTTCGCAGGGCGAGACGGACGCTTTCCTCGGTCGGAAGCCACAGGGCCTCGTCCATAGAGTTCGTGTGCAGCGACTGGGTGCCCCCCAAGACCGCCGCCAGTGCTTGCAGCGTGACCCGGATGATGTTGTTCATCGGCTGTTGAGCCGTAAGCGTCGAGCCAGCGGTCTGGGTGTGGAAGCGCAGTCGCCAGGACCGGTAGTTCTGCGCGCCGAATCTCTCTCGCATGATCCGGGCCCACATACGGCGCGCAGCCCTGAACTTGGCGATCTCCTCCAGGAAGTTGTTGTGCGCGCTGAAAAAGAAGGAGAGACGTGGCGCGAAGTCATCGACGTCCAAGCCCGCGTCTAGGGCTGTCTGCACGTAGGCGATGCCGTTCGCCAAGGTGAAGGCCACCTCTTGGACCGCCGTGCTGCCGGCCTCCCGGATGTGATAGCCGCTGATACTGATCGGATTCCACTTGGGCACCTCGTCGGCGCCGTAGCGGAAGGTGTCGGTGATCAAGCGCATCGAGGGACGGGGCGGGAAGATGTACGTGCCCCGGGCCACGTACTCCTTGAGAATATCGTTTTGAATGGTGCCCCGAAGCTTCTGGGGCTCCACGCCCTGCTCCTTGGCGACCGCTATGTACATCGCCCACAGCACGGCGGCCGGCGCGTTGATTGTCATAGAGGTGCTGACTTTGTCGAGCGGTATCCCGTCAAAGAGCCGCCGCATGTCGTTCAAGCTGCTGATGGAGACGCCCACGCGGCCCACCTCCCCGATGGACATCTCGTCGTCGGCATCGTACCCAAGCTGCGTCGGCAGGTCAAAGGCCACCGACAGGCCCGTCTGTCCCTGCTCCAGCAGATAGCGGTAACGCTCATTGGATTCCTCAGCGGAGGCGTAGCCGGCATACTGGCGCATCGTCCAGAACCGGGCGCGGTACATCGTGGGCTGGACGCCCCGGGTGAACGGGTACTGACCGGGAAATCCCAAGTCCTCAAGATAGCCAAGCTCCACGTCCGCCGGCGTCTTGATCGCGTCCAAGGGGATGCCGGAGCTCGTCTCGAAGTGATCCTCGCGCTCCGGGAACCTGTCGGTCGCCTTGTCGTAGGTGGTCTCTCGCCACTTTTCCTTTTCGCGTCGAATCCTCTCTAGTTCCTCGTCCATCCAGGCCTCGCTTTCATGGGTAACTCGGGCGTGGCTAAGGGGCTACCAACGCCGACAGGTCGTCCAGCATCTCAGCAAGTAGATCGAAGCCGCTCTGCCAGAAATCCGGGGATGCCATGTCGAACCCCGCCTCGCGGATGATGTGGTCCGGACTGGCCGATCCACCGTAAGCGAGGATGCGTAGGTAGTCCTGCTCGAAGGGCTTGCCGATCTCCTTATATTTGCGGTAGAGGGCTAATACCAGGAGGTTGCCAAAGGCGTAGGCGTAGCAGTAGAAGGGCGTATGGTAGATGTGCGGGATCGCCGTCCACTCCAGGCGGAAGTCGTCGCTCAGTACTAGGGCGTCGCCGAACTGCTCCTTGAGATTATCCATATAGGCCATGTGAAGCTCATCCGGCGTGGCGCCGCCGAGGATCATCTCGTGGGCCGTCTGTTCAAAGAGCACGAAGTATCCCTGCCGTGCGATCGTGGCGTAGGCCTCGTCCAGCACGTTGCTCAAGAGGGTCCGCCGCACGGCGGGCTCCTGTTCCTCGGCGAGCAGCTTATCGGTCAGGAGCATCTCCCCGAAGACCGAGGCGGTCTCCGCCATAGGCAGTGCCGAGTGGAAGGTCAGCACGGAGTGATCGGCTGCCATCATAGCGTGCACCGCGTGTCCCAGTTCATGGGCCAACGTGGAGACGTAAGATGTGAGCTGCCCGCGCGTCATCTCCTTTTTCTCACCGTCCACGGTGAGATAGAAGGTGAACCCACTCGTGATCATGTCGTAGATCTTCAGCAAGCTGTTCATACCGTTGACGTCTTTGACGTTGATGACCTGTTCCACGGGCTCGCTCAGGGTGAAAGGTCGGAAGTGTCGTAGGCTTTCCAGGAAGTAGCGGGTATCGCCACTGTGTCGTAGCAGCTTCTCTGCTACGTCGTCCTCCAAATGCTTCCACCAGAGAGTGAAGAAGAGCGTGCGGTTCTCGAGGTCTGCCACGAACTGGTCGATGCGCGCCCGGAACGCGAGAGCGTCCTGACTGGCGGTGTCCTCCGAAAACCAGAGGTAACTGTATGCCGAGAGCGCCGATGCGGCGGCGTAGAGTTCCTCGTAGAGGAGCAGGATCTCCTCGAAAGTCTCCAATGTTATCTTGGAGGAGAGATCATCCCGTCTGGACTCAAAGTCCCCCAGGCGCGCTTCCGTCTCCTCGACATAGGCCTCCATCTCCGGTGTTCCGGGCTCGGGCAAGAGATCGTCAAGCTCCCACCGCTCCGGTTCATAATACGTCATCCTTGTCCTCCATTCTCGATCCTTGAGCTTCTAGCTGTCAACAGAGTCACCGCCACTATGAAGACCGCGGTGGAGAGTAAGTTCCGAGCCCACAGACGTCGGGCATGCGAGGCACGCGCCCCGAAGAGATAGATCATCCATATCGTGGCTTGATAACCCAAGGCCACACCGAGCGCTAACTTGCGGGCCCGCTCAGGGACCTTGCGCCCCCGCCTAGAGCGTCGCCTGGAAAGACGCCAGTAGAAGACCAGGGTAGCCGCAAATCCTGCGCCCCAGGCTAGGTATAGGATGCCCAGTAGGGGCAACGGCAGTGCCATCGATTGATCGGCGAAGATAGGGGCTAACGTTAGGGCCAACACGCCGCGCGCGACGTTAGCAATTCCCAGCACACCGTACAGGATTGTCAAAAGCCATAGGCGAAGCACAGGCGCATTCTACTCCAGGAGAGCAAAAAGAGAAAACAGAGGATCGAATGCCAGGCTATTTGGGGCCGCGACTGTGGTCACATTCCGTTTGCGCCGACAAGAAGAGATAAGCGCCGGCTGATCCCTTCGATACAGGTTCCTCGTAGAAGCGGCGCAACACCATCTCGGTGACGACCAGATTCCACGATGTCGGGGCGACCAACCATCGTCCGGTGAGCTTTTTCGCCAGCAGGCTGGGCAGGCCCAAGGGATGCCCTAACTCCAGGGCCCTCAGCGCGCCGGGCGAGAAGTAGGACCACCACCGGACAAGCTGGAGGCCAACCTGCTCCAATCGGGCAGCCCAGCCCTCTGGCGAGAGGTAGTAGTAGTGCCGTGAGATGCGGTCGAAGAGCGCGCGGTAGGTCGCCGCCGGACCCTGGAGACCGAGCGCCTCCAGCAGGCGGGCGCCGAGAAGATAGCGCCGGAAGTTGGGGCCCGGCACGGCGAAGTGAAACCAGCCTCCCGGCTTCAACACTCGGGATACCTCGGCGAGCACCGGGTTGACGTCCGGAATATGCTCCAAGACTGAGTTGCTTACGATTGTGCCAAACCTGCCGCTCGGCAATGGCATCGCGGCGCCATCGGCGTGGGTCAACCACCGGTGCTGATCGCGCTCTTTGGCCTCCTGGAGCGGGGCCCACCATGGGTCCAGACCCACGTCGAGCCTCTCATCGAAGGCGATATCGGCGAAGTGACCGTCGCCACACCCCAGGTCGAGCACGGGCGCCGGCATAGGAAGATCCACGTAGAAGTCTGCCTCGACGGCGCGCAAGAGGGCGCGGAAGGCCGGCAGCTCGCGTAACTGTCGGCGAAATTGCTCGGGTCGTTTGACGACCGGCGGGGTGTAAGCTTTGGGAAACTGGGACATCGCTGACTCCAGGTGGGTTGCCACTACAGACTAGGGTCGAGACAGAGGTCGGGTAGTTCGTAGACCGGATTGGCATAGCCAAACGTATTGAGGAAATCAAGGATCGCAAAGGCTTCGTCGCTCCCGACCGCGTACGCGCAGGCGTTGTCTGGGTCCTGATCGCGCTGATAGGCGCGTCGGAATCGTTCCGCCATCACGACCACCGGATAGCCGGTCTCACCGGGCGCAGCGATCTCCGTAAGGGCTGCATAGTCTTGATCTGCCGCGTCCTCGCGCCCCAATCTCGTACGGAGCGTCATTAGCCGCCAGTAGGCCAACGCCGTGAGCCATTGCCGCTCCTCTTCCTCGCTGCTGAAAGCGCCCCAGGGTTCCAGGGTATCGTCATCAATTACCTGACGGTAGAAGCCCATGGCTTCCTCGTCGTGGGCCGACGCCAGGGCGCGGTCGCCATCGAGGAAGGCGTGATAGCGGTAGCTGGGCGGCGCGGTCGTCGTCTCCGTTGCCGTTATCACCTGCCCAGTCCACATCAGCGTCGTCGTCACGGGCCTTTGGGGGCCCGCACCGACCGATCCGATCCCGCCGGCGACAATGACGAGCTTTGCATCGGTCACCTTGAACCCGGGATAGGGGAACGAATACTCGGTTCCCATCCGGTCGACGAAATCGCCACCTTGCCATGACCAGACCCGGGGCGTGTGCCAACAGGTGTGCGCACCGCAGGAGACCTCGGAGAAGACGAGATCCGCCACGCCGTCCTGCGTGAGATCCTCTATGGAGATCCAGTTCAGCCCAAACCACTCACCGGGCTCGTACTGATAGAGAATATCGACATCGCCCTGCCGGCAGGTGAAGACGACAAGCAGACCTTTCGGCGGTATCTGCTCCGCCTCCGGGTCGATCAAGACGTAGACGATCTCCGGCACGCCGTCTCCGGTGACATCTCCCTGGTGTAGACTCTCCTGCTCCTTGAGCGTGATCTGCGTTGAGGCACCGCCTTGGCTCAAGTAGGACCGAATGGCTTGGATGTCGGCACTCACGTCTGTCGTGCGCGCCGGTGGCGTCACGTCCTGCATCGCGGGACACGGGTTGATGGTCGGCTCGGGCGTGGGAGACGGTGGCAGAGGCGTCCATGTGGGTTCGGGCGGGTTCGGTGTGGACGTCTGGGTTGGGGGCCCCTCGGGCGTGGCGGTCTGCATATCGAGCAGCGCGCATCCCAGCGACAGCATGAGTAGAAGTCCTGCCAAGCTTATGCTCAGGTAATTCCGCATACCCCCTCCCTCTGCCATAACTGACGTGCAACACAGAGTCCAACGTCCAGCTGATCTGGAGTCCAGAAGGGCCTCTGGTCCCAGGCGATGCCGGCCCGTTCCATGGATCTTGCCGGATCGAGCTGTAGTATAGCCAGCGCCGTGCGAACGGCAACCACATACTTCCCAACTTTGACCTGTGTATGACCCGACGCTATACTTGTGAGACGTATTCGCAGCGAAAGGAGCTGAGGATCATGATACCTGGTGTGGTGTCGAGTATTCAGAACTTCTTGGAGATACCACCAGATCTGGGCACCGGCGGTCAGCCGACCGAGTCCCAGCTCTCCAATCTGGGCGCGGCGGGTTACACGATGGTCATCAACTTGGCGATGCCTCAATCGGAGGAGGCGCTGGTGAACGAGGACTTCCTGGTCACAGCGCAGGGCATAGACTATGTGCACTTGCCTGTGACGTGGGAGGCTCCCGCACAGGATCATGTGCTGAAGTTCTTCGACCTGGTAGATTGCAATCGAGGCGGCAAGACGTTCGTGCACTGTATACGCAACATGCGCGTGGCCGTTTTCGTCTACCTCTACCGCACGTGCCGGCGCGAGGTTCCTGCCGAAGCAGCACGAGAGGATCTCCTCAAGATCTGGCGGCCTCGCGGGACGTGGCGCCGTCTGATCGTCGATATGGTGGGAGAGGATGCGTGTCCGGTATGAAGGACGCCTTTACTCGAGCTGAGCGCAATGCTTTTGTCATCCACACCGTGAACCGTGCCCACAACCGCCGCCGGGATGAGCCCTGGCTGGATCGCAGCTTGACGGACCCGGCGACCCGGTTTGTGTTGGTATGGCGAGACCAGATTCTGGTCGAGGACAACGCCGCCACCCACCTCGTCCGACTTCATGCGGATGACGTGAACGGTCTC
>JBNGDU010000411.1:0-6459 GCA_049975025.1 Anaerolineae bacterium | reverse complement strand
CGACTCGACGGCCCCGTACTTCCAGCAGTAGTAGCGCTCGTAGAGCGGCTCCAGCGGGCCGGGAACCGGGAGGCGACAGCCAAGCATACTCGCCCCTGTGACTCGGGGCAGCTGACGCGCGAGGGCGAAGTAGAAAGCCATCCTCTCCTCGCTCCAAGCCACGAGCTCGTCGGAAACCGGGTCGTGGTAGAGGCCTTCGTAAACACCGGCGGACCCATGCACTCGGCGCGGGGCCTGCGCCGGGTCGTGTTTCGGCGCGTCTGCGATGAAGCGTTCGACGAACGCTCGCGGGAAGGTAGCTCGCTCGGCGGCGTAGTCGACATCCGCGCCGCGATCGGCAAGGGCCAGCAGCAGCTCCTGGTTCTGAATCTCCATCCCCATACGCTCTAGGATTGCCAGGGCGCTCTGGTGAATCAGCTCAACCTCGGCAGACGAAAGCACGTCATAGGCATGACCGGCAGCCCGCATGGAGCTCCTCCTGTTGAGCGAAAAGTGACCGAGCCGTTCCTTGAGCGGCGCAACTCGACGTGACGACCTGCACAGCTCAGACCTTCAACAGATCTTGGAAGCGCCGAACAACAGGCCCTTGGTGTCATTCGATGATAGGTCACGTGTGCAAAAGGGACAAATCACGGGGGGGCACACTAACTTAGCGCTCACTCCTCGCCGCCGGTCGCTCCTTCGCCGGGCTCTTGCCCGAGCTCCTGGGCAAAGAAGTGCCCGATCAAGGTGACACGCCCATCCTCAACCGCCAGCATGGGCACCGCCTTGATAGGATTGTGGTTTTCGTCGAACTCCATCCATCCGGCGATGGTGTCGAAGGACATGCTCTCCATGGCACGGGCGACGATGTAGGGATCAAAGGCCTTAGCCTCGACCATGGCCGCGAAGAGCACGTTTGCGGCATCATAGCTCAGCGTCGCCAGCGCATTAGGCGGCACCAGATACCGCGTCTCGAAGAGCTCGTTCCAGGACCGCACGGCGAACCTCCCCTCATCCGCGAAGAAGTGGGTCGTGAAGTAGCAGCCATCCACGACGTCGAGGTCGAGTCCCGCGGCGTGCCAACCATCGCTGCCCAGCACAGGCTGGAACATCCCGAACTGGCGCGCCTGCTCAATCGCGACGTTGATCTCCGTATAGTAGCCCGGAGCGTAAATCACGTCGGGTTCGGCATCGCGGATCTTCTCCAACTCCTCGAAGTAGACCTCGACCCCCAGTTCGTAGGTCTGGACCGTGGACACCTCCCCGCCGCCGGCCTCGAAGGTCCTCTGAAATGCCTCGGCCAAGGCCCCTCCGTAAGCGCTGTTCTCAGCGTGGAGGATGGCGGCTTCCTCAGCTCCCATGCGCTCCAGAGCGTATTTGGCGGCAACGACGCCTTGATCGACGTCGGTAAACGGCACGCGAAAGACAAGAGGACGGAGTTCGCCCTCCGCGTCAAGCGTGAGGTCCAGATCCACCGAGGCCGGGCTGATCTGCAGCACGTCAGCCCCGGAAGCGATCTGCGCCACCCCCTCCGAGGCGTCGGCGCAGACCGCGCCTATGACGAAGAGCACATCCTGCGCCACCAAGGCCTGCGCAGCGGCCCGAGCTTGTTGATAGTCACATTCGCTGTCCTCAAGCACGAGTTGAACGGGACGGCCGAGGACGCCGTCGCCCTGGTTCCATACCTCCGCCGCCAATGAGGTGCCGTCACGAACGGCTCTCCCCAACGCTTCGAAGTCGCCGCTGAAGGGCGCGATGACGCCCACACGCAGCGCCTCGACCTCAGGTTGAGCGGCCTCCCCACATCCTGTCAGAGTGATCAGCGCGAGGAGCAACGGTATCTGCACGAGTTTCGAACGCAATAAGCCTCCCCTGCCCCACGGATTCCTGGCCTTGCTGATCCTTCTACGCCAATGGGTGTACGGATCCGACCTGCGCCAACTTCGCCACATTCTGTTTGGTGCCTCCACAAGAAAAAGCGGAGGGCTCACGGCCCCCCGCCGCTACATGACTGCCGCTGCGCTAATGCCGCCGCTGCGCCAATGCCGCCGCTATGCTAATGCTGGCGCTGTGCCAGCGCTGCCGTCATTCCGAAGCCGCCCACTGTGTGGGGCCGCCTACTATGTGGGCCGCCCACTGGGTGAGGCCCGAAGAACCCGAGCCGCCACAGTCCAACACTCGCCGGACAACGACGAGCCCGCACCTTCGATGCCATAGAGTCCTCACTGTTCTGTTTGCGCGAACAGCATACCTGCACATAACCCGTTCGGAATAACAGCAGAAGCTAACCGCCCAGATACGCTGCGCGCACCTGCGGATTGACCGACAACGCCTCGGCGGAGCCCTCCAGCTCGATGGTGCCGGTCTCCAGGACGTAGCCACGGTCGGCGACGGACAACGCCATATGCGCGTTCTGCTCCACCAGCAGGATGGTCACACCCTGTTGGCTGATCTCTTTGATAATGTCGAAGATCTCCTCCACCAGGATCGGCGCCAGCCCCATTGATGGCTCATCCATCAAGAGCAACCTGGGCTTAGCCATCAGGGCCCGGCCCACCGCTAACATCTGCTGCTCACCGCCGGAAAGCGTCCCGCCGGTCTGCACCAACCGCTCTTTCATACGTGGGAAGAGTCGGAAGACATATTCCATCGACGCCTCGATCTCGGCCTTATCGGTGCGGGTGAACGCGCCCATCTCCAGGTTCTCGCGCACGGTCAGGGGGGCGAAGATACGCCGCCCCTCCGGCACCTGGATAACGCCCTTCCGAACAATGCTACTGGCCTCGGCGCCGGTGATGTCCTCGCCGGCATAGGTAATCGAGCCCCGATCGACCGGCAGCAGGCCGGAGATAGTCCGCAGGGTCGTCGACTTGCCCGCTCCGTTAGCCCCGATAAGGGTGACGACCTCACCCTCGTTTACGTGGAAAGAGACCCCGTGCAGAGCGCGAATCGCCCCGTACGAGACGCAAAGATCGTTAACCTCTAGCAACGCCATAGATCATCCTCTCAGCATCGCCCATCTCAAGTCTGCTACACCTGAGCCTGGCGTCCCAGATAAGCTTCCACCACCTGCGGGTTCGCGCGCACCTCATCGGGCACACCTCGGGCGATGACCTCACCAAAGTCCATGACCGTGATCCACTCGCAGACGTTCATCACCAAACGCATCCGGTGCTCCACCAACAGCACAGTCAGGTCGAATCGGTCACGAATAAAGTGAATCAGCTCCATCAACTCGTCGATCTCCTGCGGATTCATCCCGGCTGCCGGCTCGTCGAGGATCAACAGCTCGGGTTGCGCGGCCAGCGCCCGCGCGATCTCCAGCCGCCGCTGCAGACCGTAGGGCAGCCCACCCGCGATCTCATTCTGGCGGGAGTCCAAGCCAAAGATGGCCAGAAACTCCTGAGCGCGCTCGGTCATCTCCGCTTCCTTTTCCCGGTAGCGGCGCGTGTGCAAAACCGAATCCAGTAAACTGTAGCCTGCGTGGGGATGGTAGGCGATGCGCACGTTATCCAGGACGGTCAGATCGGAGAACAGACGTATATTCTGAAACGTCCGCGCGATCCCCATCTGGATGATCTCGTGCGACGGCAGGCCCACGATCTCGACGCCTCTGTAGCGGATGCTGCCCTCGCTGGGATCATAGACGCCGGTGATGAGATTGAAGACCGTCGTTTTGCCGGCCCCGTTGGGTCCGATCAGGCCCGCCAGCTCTCCATGGTGCAGCGTGAGGTCGAAATCGTGAACGGCCCTCAGATGCCCAAAGAAGTGCGTGAGGTCGTCAACCTCCAACACGACCGGTCGTGCTTCCACATCGGGCGACAACTGGCTTTCAGGTCGTCCCTTCATGCTGTCGCCTCCCCGACGTCAGCGGACGTCTCGGTCGACGTTGCTGCCACCGTGATCTCCGTGGACTCGTCCCTCTCAAGATCCGGCCCGTGCCGCTCGCCGCCAAGCAGCGCAGGCACCTTCTGGCGTAGATAAGCCACCTCGTAGCGTCCCATCAGGCCTTCAGGTCGCAAGAGCATCATGACCAGAAGGACAAGCGGGTAAACGACGAACCGCCACGTCTCAAAGCCCGAAGGCAGGTAAAGACGTAGCACACCCTCCAGAAGTAGGATCCAGAGGAAGCCCGTGATGAGCGTACCCGTCATGCTGCCTAGGCCGCCGAAGACCACGATAATCAGCGGGTTGAAAGACTGGATGAAGTTGAACGACGCCGGATGCAGGAAGGCTAAGTCGTGGGCGCGGATGCCACCGGCAAGCCCGGCGAAGACGCTGCCAATCACAAAGGCCAGCACCTTGGACGTCGCCACATCGATGCCGACCAGCTCCGCAGCCCGCTCGTCCTCGCGCACCGAGACGATTGAGCGCCCGGTGCTTGAGTGGAGCAGGTTGCGCATCACAACGACAACCAGCAGCAGGGAGAAGAAAACCCAGGGCCACGTCGTCCATCCGGGTATGCCGATCATGCCCCGCGCCCCTTTCATCTCGGGAAAGGGCAGAATCGTGTCGGTGTTGTCCAGAAGGACCTTGACAATGACTGTGAAACCCAGGGTGGCGATGCCGAAGTAGTCGGAACCCAACTCAAGGACGGGAATACCAAAGAGGAAACTGGCAATACCGGCCAGCGCCGCACCGCCAAGCAACGCGACGAAAAAGACAATGCGCTGCGAGATCACCTCGGGCAGAGCTCCCAGCGCACCACCGAATACCGGTCCAAGGACCGGGACCAGGAATTGAACCGTGATCCAGAAAGCCAGGACGGTGGCAAGCAAGTAGAAGGTGAAGTCGGTCATCACGTTGACCCGATAGAAGCCCCTCAAAAAACGTGAAACCAGGATATACAATCCCAAAGCGACGAGCGAGCCGACCAAGACCACGACCACACCCGATGGGTCATCGTGTGTCCAGCGCCACGTCACATCAGCAGCGGTGTAGGCCCCAATCGCGTAGAAACCGTATTGGCCTAATGAGAACTGGCCGTTGAACCCGTAGATCAGGTTGAGTCCCAGCGCCACCATCGTGATCGCTGCGCCCCAGTAGATGATGCCCCGCCAGAAGTTGTTCAGGATGCCGAAACTCAGAAGCAACTGGACCACGACGAAGATGATGAGCGCGATCGCGAAGAAGGCGACGGTTGGTTTTCTCAATTGCTCTAACATATTCTTGTCTCCCCTCACCTACACCTTCTCCGCCGGCGGTTCGCCAAAGAGGCCCTGGGGCCAAACCAAGAGCACGACGATGAGCAGCGAAAATGCAATCGCATCCCGCATCGGCGTCGAGATGAATCCAGCCGCCAACACCTCAGTCTGGCCCATGATCAGAGAGCCCACGAAGGCGCCGGGGATGCTGCCGATCCCGCCCACGACCGCCGCCACAAAGGCCTTGAGACCCGGGATGATACCCATCAGGTGATGGACCTGCTTGTAGGCCGTGGCGTAGAGCACGCCGGCCGCACCAGCCAGGCCGCCACCCAAAGCGAACGTTGAGGCGATGACTAGGTCCACGTTGATGCCCATTAGCCGCGCGGCGGGTTTATCGTACGCTGCGGCCCGCATCGCTTTGCCCAGGCGCGTGCTGTTGACCACGTACTGGAGCACCACCTGCAGCAGAATGGACGCGCTCATAATCACCAACGTCACGTTGGAGGCGGATAGATCCCAGACCTTGCCGCCGGTCTCAATCTGCACCCCGGCCAAGGTCAACACGACGGCCAAGAAACCACCGAACTGCAGACCGAAGAGCAGCAGAGGATGCCGGATCCAAGACTGGGCCCGAACGTCCCCCCGCCGCCCGCGCAGGAAAAAGACGACGTAGACTACCAGCGAAACCGCGAAGATGGACCACATTGCGGCCATCAGGAAAGGGGAAACCGTGCCGGCGGTGTAAACCTCGATCTCAAAGGGACGGGGATAGGTGATGTAGTTGTTGGTGTACGCAAACGGCAGCGCGCCGAAATACTCGAGGAAGAATGACACGCCGACCGCGGTGATGAGGGCGGCAATCCTGGGTTTGTTGCGCAGCGGACGATAGGCAAATCGCTCTATCGCCACAGCCATCGCTGCAGAGATCACCATCGCCATGCCGATCACCGTCACCGTGCCCACGATCGTCGCCAATCCCTCAGGGACACCCGGAGCAACCCAGGTCAACCACCGATGAAGCTCCAGCGTGCCGATGGTGTAGAAACTCGTAAAGGCCCCGATCATAAAGACGTCGCCGTGCGCAAAGTTGATCAACTTGACGATACCGTAGATCATCGTGTAGCCCAAGGCGATCAGAGCGTAGATGAAGCCCAACTGCAGCCCATTCAAGACCTGCTGGATAAAGACACTGGGATTCTGCCAAAGCGCGCGGGCGAGCACAAAGAGCACCAGCAGTCCACCAAGCGCGAAAATCCCCTGGCTGATACGATTGAGGACCCTACCGTTGCGCCGACGCAGGACTGCGCCGTTCTCGCGTGATGGCAGTTTT
>JBNGDU010000410.1:0-6460 GCA_049975025.1 Anaerolineae bacterium | reverse complement strand
GCCCAATGCCGCCGCTGAGCACCAGACCTAGGATAAGCTGCCATAACAGGCCGGGCAACACAGTCTGGCCTGATAACCCGATCACATCGCCTCCGTTCCCGAATTACCTGACCAGGAAATAGAGGATGGCACCCGTGAGCAGAGGCACCGTGAGGTTATCGATACCTGCGGGCGAAAGAGCCTCGGCTGCAGTGGCCGCGCTGCCGCCGATCAGGGCCGCGAGGAGGGCTGCACTCAAAGTCATGTCGGGGCTGTTAGGGCTCCAATCGGAGTCCGGCAGCAGCCACAGGGTCAGAAAGATCACCGTGACGCTCAGTACGGCCATGGCGAACGTCCCTTCCCACGAGCGCCGGTGCCCGAAGACGTGGTAGTCGTGCCGTCCGATGCTCTGGCCGATGATGCTGGCGACGCCGTCGCCCCAAGTCATCGCCATCACGGCTGCTGCTGCGATAGGGAGCCGGTCAATCGATCCATCGGTTCTCCACAGCAGAGCGAAGAGCGTCGTGATCGAGATGGCGAAGTAGATCGTGCCGGGAGAGGAGTCGGTGGCGTCCATCGCCTTGAAGATCTGATAGCGGTAGAAGAGGTAGTTGAGCAGAATAAAGGTCGCGAAGGGGATCAGACCGTAGATCCACGTGTCAAAGATGCCGGCGATCCCCCATATCCACATACCCGCCCCGATGTGGACGATCTTCCGGGTAAGGTATTGGGGCCAGTGTAACCGCTTGCCCACCGCTTCGACGGTGAGCAGCAGGCCAAATGCATAGACATATGACAATATCAGTCCTAGGACGTCGTTGGATGTCAAGGTTGGGTAGCTCCTTAGCGCTTTACCTCGTATGGGCTTATTGTACCATGGGGCTGATTTCAGGCACCCATGGCGAATCTACCCGGAGGCCATCGCAGCGCTTCGTCATCGGAATTCGACGAGCTTCTGGGAGGACGCCTGTGTGTATTCGGCCAAATGCTGGGAAAGTCAGAACCTGCAATGAAAGGACCGTATCTTTTGACGTTTACAAACGTCATCATGAGTAGGAGCGTCGATTGAAGCAGGGAGAGCATCTGCTGCAACGAGCCCATCGCCTGGAAGAAGCAGCGCTGACCGAGATCTACGACACGTACGCAGCTGCGATCTACCGGTACGTTTACCGGAAGACAGGCGACGTCGACACGGCTCAGGATCTCACCGCCGAGACGTTCCATCGTTTACTGGAAGCGTTGCACCGGGACGCCGGACCTCGGGAGCATCTCTCTGGTTGGCTCTACCGGGTAGCTCATAATCTGATCGTCGATTTCTACCGTAGCAAGCCTGAGGATCCGCCCGCGTCGCTGGAGAGCGTCAATCCCTCGGTGCCTCCCTCACAGGGCGAGATCCTAGCGCGGGAGAACCGGGCGGCTAGAGCCCGCGCGGCGTTGGAGAAGCTCACCCCGCTTCAGCAGCAGGTGGTAATATTGCGGTTTTTGGAGGAGATGAGCCTTCGTGAGGTTGCGCAAGTGCTCAACCGCACGGTAGGCAGCATCAAAGCGCTGCAACACAGAGCTGTTAGCAGCCTACAGCGTGTGTTGGAGGAGGAGGCTGAATGAAAGAGTATTGTGGGAAGCCAAGCGTTGATCTCCCCCCGGTGGTGCAGGAGGCCTTGGATGCTCTGCGACCTGTGCCAGATATTGATTCGGAGGCGTGGGAGGCGGGGCGCGAGGCGTATTTGTCGGAGGCGCGACGACTGGCTGCGTCCCGAGAGGAGCGACGGCTCACTGGTTGGCTGGCGCCGATCCTGTCTTTCCTCAAACTGGATCTGGATCAAGTGCGCCCCTTGGCGGTCGCTTGGAGAACTGCCCTGATCATTGCACTCGCTCTCGGCGGCTCGGTCGGCACCGTCGGTGCTGCGCGCTCAAGCTTGCCCGGCTCGCCCTTCTACTCGCTCAAGGTACGCCTGGAGACGTGGGAGATGGAGCGGCTTCAAGAGCCTGACGAGGTGACGGAGAAAGCACTGTCTCAGGCGCAGCAACGGGTGGAGGAGGCTGAGCGGCTGGCCTCCCGTGGTCGTGATGTGCCGATAGATGTGGCCGCGCTCTATCAGGCGCGATTGGATACCGCGCTCCAGGCAAGTGACTCGCTCAGCGAGCCGCAGCGACTGCAGACTCAGGTGCATATCTCGGAGACGCTGCGCCAACAGCTTGAGACGATGGTGTCGGTGGCGGGCCAAGTGCAGGACCGTGAGGGCGAGGTCGATCAAGTCGACGACGAGGACGGTGTGCGTGCCTTGATTCGTGCGATGCAGGAGACCCAAGCTCGGCTTAGCGATCCGGAACACGAGGGCCGCCATGACGATGAAGACAAGCCCGGAATTGGGGCAGGTGTGGGCGATGGGCCACAGGGCCCGCGGGATGCGCCGGGCGGCCCAGAGCGTGACGGGGGCGATGGCGCGTGTAAGCCTCGAGGTCCCTCGGACGACGAGCGAACTGAGGACAAGGGCGCTCGCCCCGATTTGGATGACAGGCCCGGACCACCTGGTGGGGACGATGAAGAGAAGCCCGGCAACAGGTCTGAACATGCCGAGAGAGGTGACGACGATTCAGACTCAGACGACGGGGACGACGAGACTGGTCCAAATCCTGGCGAACGGGATGATGACGAGGACGAGGACGATGCCCGTGGGCCACGCGATGGGCGGGATGGCTCGGAAGATGATGACGACCACCATGGTGGTGAAGATTGCAGCGATGACGACGAGGCAGACGAGAACCGTTCGGATCGCGAGCCAGGTGATAATGAGGATTGACGCTTGCGTCTGAGGCCTGAGCTGGTTCTTGTAGATAACTCGCCCCCCGGGAACGCCGGGGGGCTTTCTCTTGGGTTACCATAAGCGGGTGCGTTAGCTGAACGTCTGGACGGCATAGCTGCCTTCGTTGCGGCGTGGCTATGCGCTATCGCGGCGCACAATTCAGGAGGAGGTTCGATGGTGGAGGTGTGTTAAGCAGACGCTTCGCATACGTCCCGCCTGGCACCTCGCTTGAGGATCGATGGCTGGGTAGTGAATCTCAGGGCCTGACGTACAATCAAGCCGTTACACCACGCCATCGTCAGGAGGAAAACCATGCAGCAGCTTGACCCGCAGACCGCTGCCGCGATGCTCCAGCAGCAGCTTGAGCCTTGGCATCGCGCGGTCGCCGACCCCATCGCCGCTCAGGAAGTGGTCCTTGACCGCTTGCTCACGGACTACGGCAAGACCCGGTACGGTGCCGAGCACGGCGCCGCGAATATCGGTACCATCGAGGACTACCGCCACGCCTTTCCCGTCAGGACCTATGCGTCTTACAAGCCTATCATCGACGAGGTGATGGCGGGCGACATCGAGGCGCTGCTCTGGGAGCTGCCGGTGGGGTGGGCGATCACCCGGGGGACGACCAAGGGGACGTCGAAGTTCATCCCGATGACGCCCACCGACCTGAAGATGCGGGTTAGCGCCGGGCGGGCGGTGATGCAATATGTCGCCACGACCAAGCGCTTCGACGTATTCCAGGGCGTGAACCTCAACCTGAACTTCCCGTCAGTCGTCGGCACCGTGAGGGTGGGGGAGCGCGACCTCGAATACGGGTACAGCTCCGGCATCTACACTAAACACGTCTCGACGCGCACGCCGGTCCGCTCGCTGCCGGCGCAGGATGAGATCGACGCGTTGGGCGGCGGCAAGACCATCACGGATTGGCATCGGCGGTTCGATCTCGCCTATGAAGCTTGTAAGGACCAGAATGTGACACTGGTGGGCGGCGTCTGCTCGACGGCGCTCGCCTTCGGGCGCTACCTCCGCAAGACCTACAAGGTCTATCCTAAACGGCTCTGGAAGACCGAGGTGATGACCCTGGGCAGCCAGCCGGGGATCAACACGAACTACAGACCCTCGCTGACGGCACTCTACGGCCCTGCCGCCATCCGCGAGATCTACGGCGCCACCGAGGGGATGTTTGGTCAACAGCTCGATGAGAAGCGCGGCTGGGTGCCTAACTACGATCTCTTCTTTTTTGAGGTCGCGACGCCGAGAGGGGTCAAGATGCTACACGAGATGCGGCCCGGCGAACTCGGCACTCTTATCGTCTCGACCCCGGTCCTGCCGCGTTATCGCATTGGCGACCTGATCCTGGCGTTCCGGGCGCCCTACTTCCGCTGCATCGGACGCGAGCGGTGGTGGACGCCGTTGAGCTACGCCTGGAAGGAGTTGGTGAGCCTTAACCTCGGTCGGCTGTAGAGCGCACCGGAGCGCGGACGTCTCGTCCGCATATCTCGCATAGAATTGGCCCCGGACCGCGAGTTCCGCAGACCGAAAGTGTATGTGCTGCCCCCGTGTCGCGCGGTAAAGACAGGCTCTGCTGCGAGCATCCACGGCCTCCTGTTTACGGTCGACCTGGCAGGTCGACTTACGTTGGTGGGGGTAGGACGTCGTGCGCTTCCGCGATGGCGACGAGCCGCTCGTAGGTCTGCGCGGCCAATGAGATGCCGCGCTGCGCCGCAGCCGCCTCCTGCTCGAACTCCTTCTGTCCGGCGAAGTAGACGCGCTCGGCGTCCTCGGCGGGCGGCGAGTTCCTGAGCTGTCGCAACATCCGATCCATGTCGCGGCGAAACTCATTGGGATCTCGGAAACGGTCGATCTGGATCGCCCCGAAGAAGTGGCCCACCCGAGCGGTGGAGTTCGCCGTGTCGGCGAGACCCGGGCCGAAATCGCCACCCGAGAGCACGCCGCATAGGATATCCACCATCACAGCCAGTCCGTACCCTTTGTAGCCGCTGAAGAGCTCGCCCTTCCCGCCCAGCGGTAGCAGCCCACCCCCGACCCGCCGGGACATATCCTCCAGGAGAGCCGCCGGGTCTGTCGCCGAGCGGCCTGTTTTGTCCACAGCCCAACCTTCGGGCAGCGTCCTGTCGGCGCGATCGTAGACCTCGATCTTGCCGCGCGGCACGACGGTGGTGGCCATATCGAGCACGAAGGCGCCCTCCTCGTCGGCGGGGGCGGCGAAGGCGATGGGGTTGGTGCCGAACATGACTTGGCGCCCAAAGGTCGGGACGGCCAGGGCCGCGGTGTTGGTCATGGCGATCCCCAGCATGTCCGCGTCCAGTGCCATCATCGCGTAGTAGCCAGCGATGCCGAAGTGATTCGAGTCGCGCACCGTGCCGAAGGCGGCACCGTTCGTTCCGGCTTTTTTGATGACCCTACGCATCGTCCGGATGCTCACCGGCGCGCCCATCGCCCCGTGGGCGTTGACTGCGATGGACGCGGCGGTCTCCCGTACGACCTCGATGGGAGCGTCCGGCTGCATCAGGCCCGATTCAAGGCCGTTGATGTAGAGCTGGAGGCGAGCTACACCGTGGGACGGGATGCCCCGGGCGTCAGCGGCGACCAGGACCTTGGCGGCCTGGGCCGCGTCCTCCTCGGTCAGACCATGGGCCTCAAAGATGCGTCGGCAGAAGCTCTCCAGCGCAGGGCGCTCGACTTGTACAGTGTCTGCTTGAGTGTGGGCTTCCATGGGTACTTTCTCCTTCGAACTCGTTTGGCTGCGAAAGACCTTTGAGGTTTCCGCCGGTTTCCAGGCGTCGTTGTCAAGCGGGATGAAACCGCAGGCGCGGGACTGTCCACGGTCACAGGAAACCTCAAAGGTCTGGATTGCGCGCTATCTCCTTCGTGTCAGGCCGCCCAACAGTAGCGAGATGCCGATTGCCATCAGGATCAGCGGCCAGAGGTAGCGGGCTCACATCCGGCTATCTCCTTCGTGTCAGGCCGCCCAATAGTAGCGAGATGCCGATTGCCATCAGGATCAGCGGCCAGATCAGATTCCACTGCCCTAGCGCGATGCCCACGAGCACGATCGCCCAGATAAGGCTGCCCAGGATCGGGCGCCGGTACTCGGGCACCAGCAGACGCACGATAATGCCAATGAGGACCAAGGCCGCGGCACCCAGGAAGAAGATCTGCCAGGCGCCTACCCACTCCTCGATCTCAAGAGGCATATCCCAGGCTGTGTCACCCAGCTGGATGCGGATTCGGTCTAGCCAGCCCATGTTGTTGGCTAGCAGGACGAGCCCGGCCCAGATAAGGGTGGCTGCCCAAACCATACTCCCGACCGGATCCTGGCGGCTCTTTTCCTCCCAGGTTTTCTCCTCTTTTTCCTCCTTCTCGTCGCGCTTCTGGAGTTCCTTCTCCTCCATCTCCCGCTGCTTCTCGTCCATCTCCCGCCGGTTCTCGTCGCGCTCCCGCTCCTCCATAATGACCTGTCCTCCATTCTTCTTATACGAATGCTGGTCAGTTAGACTAAGTATAGGCCTAAAGCAACAGGGGCGCAACGGCGTATGCGAAAGGGTGTGTTCGAAAATGGAGGCAGATACCAGATGCGGACCGTTCGCTGAATCGTCTAGCGCACAGTTAACCCATTTTCGAACACACGGACCCAAGGGTCTTGGGCAGTTTTGGCC
>JBNGDU010000409.1:0-6561 GCA_049975025.1 Anaerolineae bacterium | reverse complement strand
AGCTGCGCGGAGGCGAGGCTGACCTGCGCCTGTTTCAGCCGGAGCTCTGCATCCGCCACCGCACGGCGGGCATCCCTTTCGTCGAGGCGCCCCAAGAGGTCGCCGGCCTCGACGACGCTACCGCTCTGGACTAGGATCTCGACGACACGACCGCCGGTCTCAAAAGGCACCTCCACCTCCTGCTGAGCGGACAGGCTACCCGATCCGTCGACTGTGATGCGCAGCGTGCCCCGCTCCACCGCTGCCGTTTCGACCTCCGTCTGGGCTGCAGCCTGATCGGCGCCGCTGCGCCATGCCCGGTAGGTCAACAAACCGCCCACCACAAGCGCCGCCAATAACACAACCAGCCACCATTTTTTCCTCATCTATCTGATCCTCCTCTGGTATCCACGCTCGCACGCCACGGCGACACAGCAGGAGTCTGATGTCACGTTTGGGGACCACGTTCTGAGATCCTGCTTTGAGACTCCGGGCGATGCCTCGAGATGGCGCTTCGAGATTACCTTGTAAGTCTACCAGCAGATTGTGGAGAAATCGTGGAGACCGTGACGAGATCCTGTGGGTTCCGCCAACCCCAACGCCTCGTCACGAGCGACGCCCCGACGATCGAATCCGAGACGATCCGTGTGCCAGCTAGGGGCGTTACAGAGACGAACCAAAGGCTTGGTGTATCTCTCCCCCATGCAGAAGTCCCGGACCGTAGTACCGTCCGGGACTCATCAAGCTCTGTGTAGGATAGCCTCCGACACAAATGGCGCTAAATCTCTAGATAGGCCTTCCAGACCGCGGGGATCTCACCGGACGCGACGATATAGCGGGCGCGGGGGGTCTTGGGCTCCCAGAGCAGTCGCATATTGGCCTCGTGGGGCAACCGGTCGGCTTTCCGCTGATTGCAGGTCGCGCAAGCACAGATGGTGTTGCCCCAGGTGTTCCTCCCGCCACGACTGACAGGCAGGATGTGATCAACGGTGAAATCATTCTTGGTGAGTGACTTACCACGGCGACGGTCGCCCAACTTACCGCCACAATAAGCGCAGGTATAACGATCGCGGCGGAGCACGGCTTCGCGGCTCCAGCTCACGCCCCGGCGGGGCACGTTGACATAGTAGCGAAGGCGGATGACCGTGGGAATGCGCCACGTACTGGACGCGCTGTGCATCTCGATGGATTCACTGCAGGCAGCCTCAACCCGGCCCCGCAGTATCAAAGACACCGCGCGCTTCAGCGGGATGATATCCAACGGCTCATAACTCGCGTTGAGCAATAAGACAGTGGATGTCAAGGTAACCTCCTCACCGCATCCAAGTCTCATACAGTCGACGATCGGGCACCGAAACAACAAGCCTCAGCACACTGTCAACCGAGCGGATTGCACCCGCTAACAGCGTACCAAATCCAGATTAACAGCTTGTTAAAGTCGTGTTAGCCTTGTGATAAAGGCTCCCGATCGCTCTCGTCGTCAACCACAACTCATTGCGGCGCGACCAGCAACTACCCCAAGATATGGCCCTCCTTCGCTTTATTCAGCACCATTTTACACCTTTTGGCCTGTTTTGCCAGTACCTGGATGTGTTGACACCATGTCTCCAATCCAGGGAATCGCCGCTGTTGTCGAGGATACCGGATAGGGCCGTCAGTGCGTTGCACCTGGAACGCAGACGCGCACAACTGCCAACGCGTGCCTTGGTGGCGAAAACTAGGTGGGGCGCACCAACAGCAGGTGCACCCCACCATCAGAGCGTGCGCAACTTGCGGGTGGTGTCGTGGCACCTGATCACAGGGTCAATCGCAGGTATAGGCGCGGCAGGATGTGGGGCAGTCTAGCGATGTCGGAAAGGATGACATACCGGTGCTCTGGAAACATGATCTCCATATCGGCACGGCTGTTGTCATCGGTGGAGATGCAGAACGTGGATATACACTGGCGGCGGTTCTCCTCGCACGCCATGCGTACGTCGTACTGAGCGTAACGGGTCGCCGGATCGTATGCAGTATCCATGGGTTTCCCGTCGGTGATCAGGATAATGAGATGCTGCCTGGCGGGCACGCTCGAAAGACGGTATCCTGCGTGACGAAGCGCCGCCCCGATGCGCGTTGAGCTGCGGGGATAGGCAGCCAGCACATTGCTGATCGCAGTGCGATCCCATGGCGCCTCAAAATCCTTGTAGATCAGGAATTCGCACTGCTCGCGCCCCGTCCCACTGAAGGCGCAGATCGCGAAGCGATCGTCGAGCGCGGCTAATCCATGGCCAAGGATCAGAGAGGCACGTTTCTCCATCTCGATCGTCTCGGTGCGCGTCGTCTGAGATGGCACCTCGCTCCGCGTGGAGCCGCTGACGTCGAGAAGGATCAGGGTCGCGAGGTCCCGACGGTTGTGATAGGGCTTCTCGTAGAAATCAACCCGCGGCGAAGGCTCCAGCCGCTTCTCCACCAGGTACTTCGTGAGCAGATCGACGTTGATCACGTCCCCTTCGCTGAGGTGCTTCTCTTTGCTCAGCTCCGGACGCAGCATCTCAAAGACGCGGCGCGTCCGGCGCGCTATGTCGACGAGATCCGATGGGAATTCCTGACGCACGTTGGGGCTCGGTTCTTCCTCGTAGACATAGCAGTAGTTGCGGTAGTAACTGCCTTCCTCCTGGCTCCATTCATCGTAGACGTAGGCAGCCGCTTGTCCCTCGGCGTCCGCATCCTCCGTCACCTCGTCGGTGGTCGCGTCGCCCGGCACAGCCTGAAGATCGGGCTCGTCTTCATCTCCTGAGCGTTCGGCCTGACGCTGCTGAGCCGTCTCTTTCAGGTCGGCGATGAGAGCATCGTTGGGCGGGCGGCGGACCTCGCCAGGATAGAGGAAATCGGGCAGGAAGGCGAAAGTCCGCAAAGGGCACGCGCGCAGGCCGGGATAGGCCGCCTCAGCGTGTGCAAGGAGATCGTGTGTGAGAAGCTCCGCCGTGTCGAAGGCGTTCACCGACGACCGGACCACGGTCATCAGCCTCTCCACCAACTGGGCCTTGTCCGGTGTGACGCCGGCTCCGGCGTCCGAGGCGGGCTCCAACCCCACTTCGCCCCCAACCACGACGTGGGTGAGATCGAAGAAGAGATGCTCGGCCGCCGTACGCGGCGGCGTGACCTCGGCTTCTGTCTCAACACCGAACCGAAGAAGCCGGCGAGCGCCGGGCCACCTCGCGTGGATCCCACGAAGCACCCGGATGTACTCGAGGATCTGGAACAAGTTTAGACGCGATAGATCGGAGCCGACGAGATCCGCGCAGGTCTGATAGGCCGGGTGTCCCTGAATGCGGGAGAAACTGTCCAACGCCAACATGCCGGCTGCCACAACGCCACAGAGACGATACCAATTGCGGTTTTGAGCCACCCGATCGAAATGACGAATCCGATGGGGCAGATAGAGCCACCGTGTCATGCAGACCATTTGGGTGCCGCGCTCGATCAGTTCGTCGCTATCCAGGTGGCCCAGGTCGCCAACCTCGACATCGTAGCCGACCAACGCCCGCAGGAGCTTCACCAGCGAAGGCTCGAGGTCCTCCAGCCGGGCCTCCTGCGTGAGCGAGCGGATGATAACATCCGACGTCTTGAGGGAGCCTTCCATAAAGCGCAGGCCGGTCTTGTTGTTTCGATGGTAGACCCGGAGGCCCTGCTTAACGTAGAGATCGACCTCCGAGGGCTCCAGGCGGGTGACGAATTCCCCGTAACCGTTCAAGAACGCCATTGCCAGGTCATCATCGACGGCGCGCAATCGCTTAATGATGGTCATGAGGTGCCGGACCTCTCGAGGTGACCGGCCAAATCCCCCCTCGCCGAGCACGCGGAAGTAACGAATGCCGTAGTGAAGTTTGGCCTGCGCGAGCTCGCGTCCTACCTCGGTGACGTCGGCGAAGATGGCGGGGAGATCCAACACCCAAGCCGTCTGACGGTTGAGGGCGCCAAGGAACTCCTTGAGCACGTAGTCGAAATGCTGCTCTTCAGCACACCGCATCAGGCTGAAGAAGGCATCCGTCACTTCGGGTCGAGATTCGCCAATGGCGCCCCGGTCAAAGAGCCCCTCGAGGGTCTGCGCGAAGATGTCGCGATATCCCCAGGAGACACTCGAAAGCGAGAATCCCCGGTATCGTTCCTCTGTTGACGTGGACATCCTAGACCAAGCGTCCGCTTCAGTCGTTACTGGACAACATCCCGCGTCCGGCGCGGTCCGGCAACGTGACCTTGTCCTCCGGCCCCTCCATCATGTCGCCGAAGTAGAGCGCCACGATATCCTCGATGGAGGCCAAAATCTCCACCTCATCGGTCAACGTTTGGCCAATGGCATACCTACAGGCATCGACGGGCGAGAGGCCCTCCGCCATAAGCTTCCCAGCGTAGACCAGAAGCCGGCTGCTCACGCCTTCCTCAAGCCCAAAGCCCTTGAGTTCCCGGATCTTGGCACCCATCTCAGCAAGCTGGCGGCTCTCGTCCACTGCAAGCCCGGTCTCCGTCTGAATAATGCGGGTTTCCAGGGGCTCCGAAGGGTGCGAGAAGACCAAGCTGGCGAACCGCTGCTTCGTAGATTGCTTGAGATCCTTGACAATACTCTGATAGCCAGGGTTGTAGCTGAGGACCAGCATGAAATCAGGGTGCGCGTGGATGACCTCACCCGTCTTGTCCACGTAAAGCATACGCCGGTAGTCCGAAAGCGAGTGGATGATCACGGTGGTGTCCTTCCGCGCCTCCACGATCTCGTCCAGGTAACAGATGCCGCCGTGACGCACGGCCAGTGTGAGAGGCCCGTCGTGCCAGATGGTCTCGTCGTCTTTGAAAAGAAACCGCCCGACGAGATCGGCAGCCGTTAGGTCCTCGTGGCATGCAACGGTGATGAGCGGCAGATCCAGCGTGTAGGCCATATGCTCGACGAAGCGGGTCTTACCGCACCCAGTCGGCCCTTTGATGATCACAGGAATATGGGCCCGGAAGGCAGCGGAAAAGACACTCTCCTCGTCCTGTTGAGGGATGTAGTTCGGCGCCGTCTTGATATAGAATTGGTGGATCAATGCATGATTTGCCACCCGCTGTTCCTCCTCACACGTAGAATCCGATGTCGTCAGCGAAATCTCCAAACACATATTTTAAGACTTAGCCAGTGGAAGTCAACGCCAAATGTCGCTAGTCGCCGAATGCGGCGGCCCACATCCGATCCATATGTGCGGCGGCGCGCTCCGCCGCTGCCAAAGGATCGCGCGCGGCCAGTTCGTTGAGCGACTCGCTAAAGGGTTCCGGCGTGACGGGGCCATCGTAACCCAGCTCGTCCAATTTGCGCATGAACGCCGGGAGATCAATCACACCCGTCGCCATAGGCAACCGCCGCACGTTGTCCACCTGCTCCTCGAGCGGCACCCCGGCTGGGGCATCGTTGACGTGCACGGTGACGATATCCTCCGCCGTGATCTGATCGAGGTCCTGCACCTGTCCGCCGGAGGTGTAGAGATGCCAGGCATCCAACAGCAACCCCACGTTGCCGGTGCCGATGGCCTCCGCCAGCGCCATCATGCCCCCCAGGGTGTGGATGAACTCGTATTTGCGGCCTGCTCTCAGCGTCTGCGGGCCGATGAACTCAATGCCCAGCCGACAGCCGTGCTCCTTGAGCACCGCAGCGATCGGGCGGAACCGGTTGGCGTGCCATTCGAAGTTCTCATCGAAGGGTCGATCATCTGACGCCGGTGGGCACCACGTCGCGGTGCGGAGACATCCCAGCTCAGCAGCCACCTCAGCCAGGCGGGGCAACGACGCCAGGTCTTGTTGGTACTGCACATCGTCCCGCCAAGCGACCGGCAGCCCCCACTGCCCGGGCCGGACGCCCCCATCCTCGAACATCCCGCGCACGTAGTCCATGCCGTAACCGTCGGAGAGGGCGGCGACCTCGCGAATGCTAAAATCGACGCCATTGAAGCCGGACCTCTCGGCGAGAGAGATCGTCTCGGCTAGCGTTGCACCTCGAATACCAATAGCTCCTGCGCTCAGGTTCTTGAACATCGACCGATCCTTTCATCTATCCTATACATGGTTCTGCGTGCTTATCCATCAAACCCACTCACCGTGTGCACACGGCAACCGCTCGGGCGGGACGCGCTTCTGCGTACCGGTGGCATCGGGATCCCAGGCGCACGACATTGTGTGTGAGATCAGCTCACCCCGCCACCAGGATACCCAACTGTCGGTCATTCATCGATCCGCTCTCGCGTCCTCTGCTGGTCCCACAACGTCTGCAACCGCCGCGGCAACACCTCGGTCAGAGCGAGGTAGATCGCGAGACCTCCGATCGCCAGCCAGGTCTCAATCGAGTAGAGGCGCCGGAGGACCAACTCCTCCGCCGGCATATCCGAAGCCTGCCCGAAAAGTGGGAGAGGATGGCTACCCACAAAGAAGACCATGTAGTATCCGTACGCCATCTGTCCGGCAAAGATCACGATGAGTACCCAATGTATGATCTTCCAGCGGTCCTTTCTCATTTCCCCTCCTATCATCGTCCTGTCCGTCCTCCGAGATAGGGCCAGCCCATCGGAAACCGGTTCGCTA
>JBNGDU010000408.1:0-6585 GCA_049975025.1 Anaerolineae bacterium | reverse complement strand
CGTCGCCCTCGTTCATGTTCACGACGAACCGGATCTGATCGCCTGCGTTCACGGGCACGATGACGTCGTGAGTGAGACCGACCGTGTCATCGCGGGCGAGGGTCTGCCAGGCATCGGCCATCGTCCCGCCCGACGGCCAGATCTTGGCGTGATTCTTGGTGATGCGCACGCGCACGCCGTCACCGCGGGGCACCTCGTGCCTGGCAACCGGTCCGGTGATGCGGATGGTGCCGGCTTGTGGCGCATCCCACCGGAGCTCCGCATCCTGGGCCTGATTGTTGACCAGGCCCGGGTGCAAGATACCGGGGCCGATGTAAGGGTAGTCGACGTCCGCGGCTTCCTGCCAACGTCCGTTGGCCCAGACCAGTTGTAGGTTCATCGGCCGTTCGTAGAACCACTGGTTGGCGCCTTGCTTTTCTGAGAAGTCATCCGCTGCTGTCCAAGAGTCCTTACGCACCGTCTGCCTCCTTGGCATTTGTTGGGGTGTAAGTAGTTCAGCTCCAGGACTTGAGTTGATCCTTCGATCTGTCAGCCTGTAGAGCTGCCATGCCGGCGCGCCAGATCCCCAATAGCACGGCGGATGCTCCCCTCCAGCTCCCTGCGCCGATGCTGGTGGCTAGGTGAACTTGGTTCGGGGCGCCGGGCCACCTCGTCAGCAAAGCGCTCCAGATGCGGGATAGCTTCTGGGGAGCCGACGCGGCCTAGCGCGGTGACCATGCGTTTCTGCAGCCATTCGCTGGACCAAGCCGGTGATCCATCTTCGCCGTCTTCCCGGAAGCCCAGCTTCTCCCACAGGATTCTCTCACCCTTTTCGACCGGCGCCAGCAGCCAGATGAGGTCCACCGCCCGCCCCTTGACCCGCCAATCCCTGGCGTCTAGGCCCTCCTGTAATAGAACGCGGCCCTCTTCTGCCCGCATCCGCCCCAAGATGTACAGGACGCGTTGTTTGTCGCTTACGGTGTCCGTCTCATCAAACCAATCGATCAATGGCTCAATGATGGTGCGATCATTCAGGGCGATAAGCGCATCGGCCGCAGCCCAGCGAACTTCGAAGTCGGCAGTCTTGAGGATCTTAAGCAGGGCCGGCGTGGCGTGCGAGCTCCCCGTCTCACCGAGGGCCAGGGCGATCACGCCTTTGACCCGCGAGTTCTTGACGCCGGCGAAGAACTGTTCGAGCTGCGGGACTGCCTCCTCCGGTGAGAGATCCAGCGCGGCAATTGCGGCATCGATGATCTTGTCCAAGTCGCGTCGGACGCCAGCGATCGGTTTCCCTCCCAGTCTGGGTCGCACCTGGACTAGACGTCTGAGTACTTTCTGCATGACCAGGCTGTTAGGCCTGTGGCCGTGAATGACCCGCAGATAGAACTTGACCACCTGCTCCGGTGGAATCACCGTCTCCACCCGTTCCAGATCCTCAACAAAGGGCATGTGCCAGCCCGCCCGTTGCAGCCGCGCATTCATGAAGTCATCGGTGAAGATCTCATCCAGCTTTTCATATAACTCGGCGTCAAGGACGTGCTGGACGATGTAGCTGAGACTGTACGGATCATTACATTCGGTCCAATCGTCACCATAGGCCGTCAAGATGTGAGCGATGATCTTGCGGTGCCACTCATCAGGATCTAGATAGCAGTCTGGGCGTTGGTCCCACGTCTCTCGCGCGGTGAGGAACTCCGGAAAGGTGCTGTGATACAGTCGATAGCCACCGTCCTCACGATCCATAAACTGACCCAGCCGCTCCACCCCACCGGGCAGCCAGCGATCCTCGGTCCGGATATGACCGAAGTCTCTGATCTGCTCCACCTCCGGCGGCTCCTTCGCTACCGACAACACACCTAGGATAGGTTGATAGAGCCCTTCCCAGGCTGGCATATAGTGCCAGGTGTCGGGAGCGTCGCCACGGATTTCCACAACCTGGCCCGCGACCTGTCGCCTCATCTGTCCGAGGAAGAAGGCGTAGAGTGCCTCCAACCTGGCGGGCACGTCCTCTACGCTCAGCAGGTGCCGTAGCTGTTCGTCATCCTCCGATCGCAGTGCCTGTTCGATTCCGCGGAAGAGGGCCGCCAGGTACTGGAAGTTGCCCTCGGCCTTGTCGACTGCCCTCTCGACAAAGGCATCGCTGGATATCTCTTGTCGAGCCAGGGCTGCACTCACCGGCTTCTGGACTGTGAAGTGCTTGCCATAGCGACTTAGGTCGTCCCGTACCTCTTTCGATTGGGAGGGGATGGTCGCCTCTCTCAAGCAGTGCCGCTGGCGCCGCTTGAAGTCACGCAAGGCCTCGTCAGGTCGTGAGCTGAGGACGAAACGCACGTTCGACGGCAGTTCCGGACAGGAAGCGAGCCAATCCAGCACGCTGTCCTGGCCCCGATAGTAGCGGAGTTCATCCAGTGCGTCGACCAGGATCACAATCCGGGCAGTCGGATCCTCCTTGAGGAGCACCTCAGCCGGATCCAGGAGTGCCAGATTCTGCAGATTGCCTAGCTCCAGAAAGCGCTCCTCGGCGACCATCCGCCTGACCGACAGTCCCTCCAGGTCACCGGCGACGATCTTGATCTGTTGCTCAACCTGGAGTGTCGTCCGGTAGAAGGGAGAGACTTGGAGGTCCTCGACGCGAATGCCCGTGACCTTACCACCGGACCGTAGTTCGCCGATCCGCTGCCTGACGACCACTTCCAGCCGGTCGGGTTTGAAAAGCCGTGGACGTCGCGCCGCCAACTGATGCCCCAAGGTGAACAGAAAGGACCGGGCATCGCCGCTGCTCAGGGGCGTCTGGCTGTCGCGGCGGATGAAGTAGCGGGGCCGGTTGGGATGTGTTTCACCGAGCCACGCCATCAGGGCCGTCTTGCCCGCGCCCGGTTCGGCGGTCAGCAACACGAACCGGCAATCGGGCTCATCCATCGCGTCCAACACCAAGCTCTCCAGCCAGGGGCGGGCGACGAAGAGCGGGGCGTCCACATACGACCGGATGAGACCACCGTAGAACAGATCATCACCAGCTGTCTCTGACAAGTCTTCCATACTCTACTCCTCTCGCGCGTGAGACGCGCCTCGGCCAGACTCAGGGCTCTGCGGTCCCGGCCCACTGCCCCAGTTCCCACGGGCGCGAGGTGGCGATCTGCGTGACGCAGATTCGTATCGCCTCACGCAGATCATCGTCGTTGAAGGCGTGTTGACGCATCCGGGCGCCAACGAGACGGGCTAGAACAGCGTCCAAGGTTGTGGCGCCCTCCAACGCCAGGGGCACCAGGGCTTTCAAGCCCTCCCAGTTGGGGGAATCGGGCGGCCAGACCCATCGAGCCGAGAGGTGTTCGATGTAAGCCATTCGTGTGTCGTAGTCGGATATCTGGGGGACGGCGGCAAGCGCTGCCCCAATGTCGTCAAAGTCTTGCCACCACCAATCAAGGTAAGCGTGGACCAGCGCAACTCTGGCCTGGCGGAACTCCAGATTCACCACATTCTCCGCAAGACCCAGGGCGCCATCCAGCAGACTGATGTCGTGGTCGCTTCCCCAGATAGCGTTCGTGGCCATATACGGCGCGCCGAAACTCATGAGTTGGTTCGCCAGCGCCAGCAACGTCACGCTACCGTAACCTGCATATCCGGTGTCCATACCCGCAGTCTGGTGTATCGCGCCGATGGCCTCGCCGTCCGCGCCCTGTGCGAACAGGGCCGCCGCACGGGCGCTCTCGGCGCGGACTGCGGTTCCCCACCGGTCATAACAGCCCTCTATGCCCTCGATATAGCCCTTGAGCTCGGGTACGGATAGCCCCCTATGGCGAGCTTCCTTCCACAGCGTCCAGGGAAGGTCGAACGTGAAGGTGACGCCCTCGTCCTCGATCGCCACGCGCAGAAGACGCTGTAGCCGCTCACGGGCCCAGGTGACACGAGGCATGAAGACCGCGGCGACCCCCACGGGCACCAGCGCGAGATCGCGATAGGCGGGGTAGGGATCCTTAACAGCGGCGGCAAGCGCCCGGTCGATGCTGGCCTGTCCCTCATCGTGGGGCGCCAGCGCCAGCAGGGCAGCGCCGAGGTTCGACACTTCCTCGCCTAAGTATTCCTCGATAAACGGCGCCATAGAGACCCCTTCGGCTTCGCCGCGCTCAACCATTGTCTCCAGATTACCCAGGGCTGCATCCAGATCAGAAAGCCTGTCCTGAATCGCGTCAGCATCCAGGGAGGCGATCGAGAGGCCCCAGTCCGCAAGGAAGTCAGACACCGCGCCGGTCTGGGGAGCCCAGCCCTGCGAGCTCTTCGCCAAGAACGCGTCGCAGAGCTTTCGGGTGACGCCTTGTGGAAATCGCGCTGCCTTCTCGTGCGCGCGCTCGTAGGCGGCCCTGTCCTTCCCGAGGGTCGCCTCCCAGGCCAAGTAGTGGTAGAGGGCGGCCATCCAGGGAGGCCTGGCGCCGGAGAGCCCGGCGCGCGCCTCCGCGAGTTCGAAGTTGCCACCCTTCACGGCATCAAAGACCGCGTCCATCATGCTGAACCTGCCTACCACAGAACGGTAGCTGCCTGCAGAGGCGAGAACCGCCACCATATCACTGCGCGCCAACGCAATATCCAGCGTCGCTCGAAGGTCTGCCTGAACGGCGCCGCTATCGCCCAGACGGTCAACCTGGATGTTCTGAAAGGCCTCATCGAGCGCGCGCGTATAGATCTCCTTTGCCCGTTTCCTCCGCGCCTTGGCCTTGTCCGCCAGCGCGTAGCGGTCGATCAGGTGATCGACCCAATGCCTCAGGATGTAGGCGTCGTCTGGATCCCACTCATCCGGGTCATCGCGCCAGGTCTCCGGCTCCCAGGCCTCGGCTTGCTCCCGGCAGAAGTCGGTGATGCGCCGGTGCTGCGTCTCCCCCTCGCACCAGTAGCTCCCGGCACGCTGCCCATCCAGCAGGAAATCGGCAAAGGAGCGATGGTAGATGGCATAGCGCCGGGTGGTCTCTGGCAGGGACGTGTCCACGTCCAGGAGCTGTTGTAGCTCAGTGAGGATAATGCGGGTGTCCGCCTGGGCTAACTTGACGATGCCGGAGAGTTGGCCCTCATTCAGCGGTTCTCGAGCAACGGCCAAGGTCCCTAGCACAGGCCGATAAGTGGTCCGCCACGCCGCGTCTGTGGGTTCGATCAACCGCGCCAGGAACTCCTCGTAGATAGCATCGAGTCCCATTGGCAACGCATCCAGAGACGCCTGGGTGATCGTCCCGGTTTGACGTCCCAGCATCTCCAGCAGATGATGCACGTAGAGGAAATTGCCCTGACTCTTCTCGCTCAGCCTTTCAGCAAAGGCCCTGGTGGTCAGCTCAGAGGCCAGCCTGGCTTCCAAGGCGTGATGGATGCCGCTTGGCTTCAGGACGCGGATGACGTGTCGCTTGATGTCCTTTGAGCTCTGCTCCTCGGCGCTATCTGCGGACAAAGTCGAAGACCAGACTTGCATGCTCTGGAGGAACCTCGGCGCCGCATCGGCCTCGAAACGCGAAGTGAGGAGGAGGCGCACGCCGGTCTCGTCGCCGACAAGCTGCGCGAGGAGCTCAATAATGCCCGTCTTCCCGCTGTAGATCAGACTCTCATCCAGGGCATCGACCAGTAGGACCACCTTGCGAGCGGTCTCACTTGGGAGCGCCTTGAGAGGCGAACGTACGACGCGCATAAAGGCGTCCTCCGGCGTCGGCGCGCTGACTTTGATCACGACGCCTACCACGTGCCCGCCGCGGACCTCCCTTATATTCTGTTGTACGTTCACGTTGGTGGTGCGGCTGGTGCCCTCGCCGAGCTGCGTTTCCGTCAAGGCATCGCGGTAGGCCGGGTAGCGGCTGGCCAATTGGGAAGCGATCGACTGGGCGAACTCGAAGGGGTTGGTCCAGCCAGGATAGCGCGTTGAGCAGAAGTGGACCGCGCTGAGAAAGGGGGGCGCGAGGTTCTCAAGGTCCTGGGGTGGTTCGACGTCGCGTGCCGCGAACTGGGTGAGCCGCGCAGCGATCGCCGTTTTGCCACTGCCCGGCTTCCCGTTGAGGTGGTAGATCGTGGGGGCGTCGGTCTTGCCTAACCACGCATCCATATCGCTGTATACCCACTCGCGATCCGTGTAGTCTTTGGTCCGATCAGCGATGTATCTGGAGAAGTCGATGCCGAATAGTCCTGTTTCTTGAGTCATGCAAAACCTCCGAAAAGCGCGAGTGAGGCCGGCCTATGGCTGAGCACCCTTGTCTCATCTCGATTTCGGGCAATTCACCTCGCCACGAACGCCCTCAGCACCGGATCGATGTCCTGGGCTCTCCCCCAAATTTCACTGCGTCTCGAGCGGAGCCTACTCTCAGGCGCGCTTGGCATCCCGTGCCTGTCGCAGCGGGCGGCTCATCGCTCCACGGTCGGAAGGCTGACTTGGATGTTGGGCCGCGCCCTGCTGTGTAAGCTGCGCTTGGATCTGTGCCTGCTTACCTCGCCCCTCGAGTCAGCAGGATGATCCCGGGCACCTGTTTGAGAGATGCTCTTATGGCGTCTTCCTGGCCCCCAGGCTCGAATGGTCTTACTTCAACTTCCTCGAATCCGCCGTCCATCATGTACGTCTGCATCCGCTCAGCTACGGTCTGCAAC
>JBNGDU010000407.1:0-6594 GCA_049975025.1 Anaerolineae bacterium | reverse complement strand
CCTGATGCTGTAGCGGTGAGCCTGGCTAAGAGATTCGCCCCCATTTCTGAACACATCCGGTCGCTCAGATCCCTCACCGCCGAGGTTGCGTGGCGATGGGTGCGCGTCAGCTTTCCGCAATCACCAACTTCGCGCACGGCAGACGCAGGTCGAAGCGCCTGGTTCGACCCTCCGCAAGGCGAATGAGCGATGGCCTGTACGATCAGAGCCCGGCTACACCGATTGGGCGAAGCTTCACTTCGCCCAACGGACAGAAGAGGTGTCATCCTCGCCTGAATCGCGCGACGCTGCGCGGTGGCGATGATCGGGACGACACGAAGCAACCGCGGCGATCCCGCGCCTACAGCTTGACGACCTGCTGCTCCTTGCGGGCCCGCTCTGCCCCGAAAACGATCCGGTGCGAGGCGAGCGACGTCTCCGGGCCCGAGAGAATCAGGTCGGGATCCTGCTCCGAGACCGCCTGCACAAAGCGATCCATCAAATGGAAATCACCGCCGCCGTGACCGCCCAGGATCGAGCCCGCCGGCGCCTCGGTGTCGATCCGCTCAGTCTCGCCGGTCAGGAAATCGTAGTGATCGATAAACCGTCCATCGCCGCGCAGCTCGCCCCGTGTGCCGAAGATCCGCGTCCGGCGATGCCCCATCTCCGTGAAGGCCATCATCGTGAAGCTGACCGTGCGACCACCCTCGAAGTTCATCAGGACCACCTGATGGTCGACCACGTCGTTGTCGCATTTGTAGACACAGCGCCCGTACGGCCCCGTCTCCAACGCGTCGCGGACAGTCTCCGGCGTGGGGTTGGGGGTGAGAACCTTGACCGGCCATGCGGTGTGCCCCGCCTTCGCCGGTTCCAGATAGATGCGCTTGGCCGAAAAGGGGCACGTCGCCTCCACCTCGCAGGTGAGACAGCGGTCGCCCGCGCCCTCCGGCGCCGCCTCGGGCCGGAAGTGCTTGAGGGAGCCGATGGATGAGACAGTCTCACACTGAGCGCCCCCCATCATGTAGTACAGCCAGTCCAGGTCGTGGCAGGACTTGGTGAGCAGCATCGGCCCGGAGTTCTCCTCTCTGCGCCAGTTGCCGCGCACGAAGGAGTGGGCCATATGCCAGAACCCAACCGGCTCGAAGCGCTCGATGCCGACGAGGTCCCCGATGGCCCCCGAATCAAGGATCTCCTTGAGCTGCTGCGTGTAGCGCGTGTACCGCAGCACGTGGCACACGGCCAGCAGCACGTCGTTCTCGTACACCGCGTCCACGATCTGGCGGCACTCCTCCTCATTGGTCGCCATCGGCTTCTCCAACAGGATATCGTACCCTAGATCCGCAAAGGCCGCCGCCGGCTCGGTATGCATACGGTCCGGCGTCGCGATCACCACGGCATCGGCGAACTTCGGTCTCGCCGCGGCCTCCCGCCAATCGGCGAAGACCTGCTCCGCCGGCACGTCGTGCGCCGCCGCCATCCGCTCCCGGTAGACCTCGCGGGGCTCCGCAACGCCCACCACCTTCGCGCGCTCGGGAAAGGCCTCTGCGAACCCGGCGTACGTCATCCCACGCTCACCTGCACCCACGATAACCAGACTGACCTGACTCATTCATCTCCTCCGTTCAGCTTCAACACGAAAACCGTTTATACCTCTGGCCGTCGAACGCAATCTCCAACCCGGCATCCAACATCCAGCACCGAACATCCAAAGCCCAACATCCAAACCCCAATCCCTACCCTCCCACATCCGACGCCAACTCCGGCGCCTTCCTAAAGAGCCACGCCAACAGCGGCAGCGCCAGCAGGTTGATGCCGGCCAAGGACCAGAAGACCAGCGAGAAGCCGAGGTCATCGCTCAACGCCGTCGCGAGCCCGTCGCCGACCGCCGCGCCCAGGTTCGACACGCCCATCATAATCGCGAACATCGATGCGGCGATCCGAGCGTCGGCGATATCCATCGCCAGCGTGAAGAAGACCGTCTCTTGGAAAGCCCAAGCGATACCCCATACCAGCCCCAGCCCGATCACGGCGCCCGATCCGGACGCAATGCCGATGAGCACGGTGCTGAGCGAGATCGCGATCACGGCCAGGTAGGCGCTGTTACGGCGCACCAGCCGGTCCAGCAGGAACCCACCGCCAATCGCGCCGATGACGGCACCGATGCCGCGCAGCGCGCCGTACTGCCCAACCGCTCGCTCCGTAGCACCAAACTCCTCGCTCATGAAGTAGGTCACCAGCCCGTCGACCCCGAAGGAGCCCAGGGAGTAGACCACGGCGTAGGCCGCGAAGAGCAAAAAGCGGGGCGCCTTCAAGGCGCCGAAGGCCGACCAATCAAACCGCTGATCGATCTCGCGCTCCGGCGGCTCACGCAGGCCCACGACCCAGATGAGTGGCAGCAGCATGCTAACGCCGATGATGGGGAAGACCAACCGATAGCCCGCCCGTTCCACCAGGGCACCGAAGAGGAGTGAGAGCAAGATGAAGGCGCCCGCGCGCCCGCCGACCATGACCCCCTGGATCAGGCCCTGCTCCTCGCGCGAGGTCGTGTCGATCGCCAGCCCGTCCGCGGTGGAATCGAAGAGCGTGACGCTGAACGAGCCCAACGTGACGATCGCGCCGAAAAGCACGAAGTTCACATCAGGCATCGCCAGGCCCGCAAGCGCAAACGCCACCGCCGCCATCACCAGTCCCAGCATGATGTAGGGCTTGCGATGTCCCATCCCGAAGAGAGAGACCCGGTCACTGACCATACCGATGAAGATCTTGAGCACAAAGGGGAGCTGCAGGATCAGCGTGAGGAGGCCGATCGCGTCTGGGCTGACGCCGAGACTGTCAAGGTAAGGCTTCTGGAAGTTGCGGAAATACGCCAGGCCGATGCCCTGGACGACGTACAAGGCGGCGAACATCGCGATCCTGAAGCGGCGCGTCACAAACCGAGCGGTTGCGGTGGTCATTGGTCTCCTTTTTGCGGGTGCTCCACAGAGACCATTTATACTTCGAAACCGCCGTTTGCCAAAACGCCGCCCGGGCGGAGTATCCGGATCGCCTCCACCAGCGTCTCGCGCACGCCCTCAGCGCCGAATCTCCGATCTCGATATCCTGCAGCCCCCAGAGGCAACCGGCGGAATCGGTAGACGATGCCCCTCACGGTGTCATCCAGCTGGTGTGCTCCTCATGCTCACTGGCCATAGGCTTCGGCCACCGCCGCCTTGATCTCGCGCGCCAGCGGCATCGCCTGTGAGATAGGCCCCGGCACCTCGATGATGATCACCCAGTCGCCGCTCTGCCAGGCGCTGTAGGCTTTCCCTCGTTGCGCGTCGTATGAACGCCAGATGCGGCCCTGACCGGGCAGTCCCGGCAGGTTGATCTCGAAATGCGCGATCTGGACACCTCCCGAAGCAGCCTCCCGCCACGACGCGAAGAAGTCGCCGGCCGCTTGCGGGTTCGGAAACCCAGCCAAAGTCAGGAAGGCCTGGAGTCCTTGCCCCTCGTAGACGGCGGTCACCGCCGTGGCTTGCGGACCAACCCACACCTGGTCCACCCACATCGCCTCCGTGCTCTCCACCCACGTCAGCCCAAGGGGCGTGAGGTCGACCTGTGCCGCTTCCTCCACCGTAAGCTCATCCGGCGGACGACCCAACTGGGCCGGCGTCTGCCACGAGTAATCGCCAAGGGCGACCACGCCTGCCAGGGCCCGCACCAACAGGAGGCCGTTCACTAGAAGCAACACCAGCAAGGTCGTCACGACAACGTAGGGCAGCCTGGGCAGCAGCGCGAAGGTAAGACCCAGCACGACCAGCAACAGAACGCCGGCCAGCGCGACGCTCACAGCAGCTCCCGTGCCCGCTAGATGGTACAGCGCCACCATCGCTGTGGACAGCGGAACGAACGTCACGAGCGAAAGCAGCAGCATCGCGCCAGGCGACTCCGATCCCCGTCCCCTGCGCCACAGCAGCAGAGCAGCGTAAAGCCCCACCATTCCCGTCGCCACCACCAGCCAGAAAAACGCAGGCCCGGGCAGACGGGCCAGCGTTATGTCGGCGATGCCTTCCATCACCACGCGCTCCAAGCCTGTCAGCACGCAGGCAAAGAGTGCCAGAGCCCCAGCGCCAATGGCGAACACCAGCCGCCGCGTGCGGGCGATGAAACGACGCCCGTTGGACGGCCCCGCTTCCGGCTCCAGCGCCGCCAGCGCCTCGTCCACCGCCTGCTCCCTGCCAAAGGCCTCGCGGCAGGCCGGGCAGCGGGCTAGATGCTCCTCCACCAGGCGTTGGGTCTCCGGGCTGGCTTCGCCGGAGGCATAGACCACCATCAGATCGCATATCACGTCACAGCTTACCATCTTCGTCCTCCCACAGCTCGCTACGACACCGACGTCACGCCCTCCTCCACAAGAGCAGCCGCCAGGCGGCGCCGGGCCCGGTAGAGGCGCACCTTGACCGCGGAGATCGAGATATCCAGCACGCTCGCGATCTCCTTGCAGAGCATCCCCTCTTGCGCCTTGAGCAGCAAGATGGAACGGTCGCTCTCCGAGAGGGAGAGCAGGGCCCTCTGGATGGCGCTGCTGCGCTCCCGTTCCAGCAGCTCGGTCTCCGGCGTGGCCTCAGTGGCGGAGAACACACCGCCCCACGCCTCGATCTGCTCCAGGGAACAGGTGCGCTTGTCGCGCTGCGCCCGGCGGAAGTAGAGGTTGCGCGCGATCCGCAGGAGCCAGGTCTTGACGCTGGCATCACCTCGGAAGCTGTCGAGGGCCAGCATAGCGCGATAGAACGTCTCTCCGGTCAGCTCGTCGGCTACCGATGGATCCGCGGACAGCCGCAGTAGGTAGCCGAAGACCGGGCCTGAGTAGCGCTCGTACAGCTCGCTCAGGTTGTGCACCTCATCGGAACCCATCGTCGTCTCCTGTGTCCGCTCTGTTCTATAGAGACACAAAGGGCTCAAAGGTTACAGCGGCGAGATCGGGGCAACGCGTGGCAGACGCCGTGGGATCACCCACAGCCTCAGAAGCCCACCGTCGTCTCCTTGGTCACGAATTCCAGCAGCGTCGCCCCCACGAGGAAGGCCAGGATCAACAGCGCCCGCCCCTCTCGCATGCGGTACAGCACCTTCGGAGCGTAGTAGAGCTGCAACACGAGTGACCAAGCTCCCACGAAGAGCGACCAATAAGGTATCCAACCCAGCAGGACGCAGGGGCCTGTGCCGTAGCAGACTGCCTTCCAGGCGTTGAGAAAGGGCCCTCGTCCGCCCAGAACCCGGTAGATCAGGTGCAGAAAGCCGGCAAGGAGAAGAGCGACGCCCAGGGCCAACGCGAGGATCAGGAAGAACTCGACCACGTAAGCCCAGGCGCCCAGCAGAGGCAGTAGCTGCTCACGCGTGACCCGCCATGCGATGATCTGGGCCTGATAGGTGGACGTCCGGTCGGTGCTCTCAAAGCCCAGGTAGTTCATAATAGGGGTGAAGAAGGCGATGACCGCCGACACCTGAAACAGGAACCAGAACGGCTCCCGATATCCTTCACCGCGAAGGGCGTCGAAAAACGCGTCCGGCTCTCTCAGCATCCAAAACAGTTTCCTGAGCATCTTCTCGCCTCCTTGGCGTTTCACCGATCCGCAAGACTGCACGTAACACCTTTCAAGCACGAGATCCGCCCTCCTCTTCGTCAGGACGAATCGGAACCACCATCGCCTATGGGAATCTCCGCCATCTGCGCCAGCCAGCGCGGATCCAGTCCCACGCTCTTCCGCAGCGCCTCGCACGGGAACTCCTCGCACTCGGTGCAGAAGCGGAGCCCTCTCTTGAGGCGGCAGCAGTCGAACAGCGCGCACCCGGCGCGGTCCGCTGTGCCGCAGCCGCGACACACCCCGCCCATATAGAAGCGACACGACCCGCAGTAGAGCCCACACGGGGTCACCAGTGCATCGCATTCAGCCATAGTCACACCTCCTAGCCGTCCGAACTGATTTTCGGCAGCTCACCTCAGATGCTTGGAGAAGAAACTCCAGAACTCTCCGGGATGCGCACCGACTATGGAAAGCTTCGTCGCATCTTGCACATCGAACAAGACCACGCCGGACAGCGTATTCGCCAGGGCCAGTCGTGTACCCACCGCGGTCACGTCCTCCACGCCATCGGTGACCGAATACCGGCGTAGGAGGCGTGGATGTGCATGATCTTCTCCAAGATCCTGCACTCGAGAACGGTGTAGAGGTCGGACTCGGAGGATGCGAGGTCGATGCCGTCGACTACAAGGCTGGCAGTCGGTGCCTGCGCGCTCTGGCCTCAGGTCAAGACGCCGGGCTGTGGTGCGATACGCGATAGGCCTCACATCCCATGATAGGCCCACCATCCGCAAAACACAAGCGACCGCCCCAACTCAAGTGCCTCCGAACCCGCCGGAATCGAGGCCAAATGGCGCTTGGGCAAGCTACCTTGTCCAGCGGGCATGGGTTTGTAGTCGGCACTTCAGTGCCGTGCCGTTCGCGGACACGGTGCCCGAAGAACCAGCCAGGTGCGGAGTCAGCAACCCCACACAGGGGTTCTGTGCCGTGCTCAGCGGGCATGGGTTTGTAGTCGGCACTTCAGTGATTCCGCTGGTAAAATCATCTTTGCACATTA
>JBNGDU010000406.1:0-6618 GCA_049975025.1 Anaerolineae bacterium | reverse complement strand
CCGTAGGAGCCGGAGTAGTTTATGTCAACTACGATGTCCGATATCGCTGAACGCGTCGGAGTCGCCAAGAGCACTGTGTCCTTGGCGCTCAACGACAAACCGGGGGTCTCCGACGAGCTGCGAGCCCAGATCCTGGAAGCGGCCAAGCAGATGGGCTATCGCCTGCCCCCACGCCGCAACTCGCGCTCCGAACCCACCACCTTTGCCGTGATCAACCACGTGGTCCTTGAATCAGAGGCTGAGATATCGGGCGTAGCCCTGGGCTATCTGAAGGGCATTCAGCAGTTCGCACGGGAGCACAACATCAACCTCACCATCCTCACCGACTATCGAGGTGGTGCGGACCACTACGGCTATCAATTCCTCAATCAGTCCAATCTCGTTCCCGACGGGCTGATCCTCATGGGGGGCGCGGTCACTCTGAAGAGTTCAATCATCCGATGGGCTCAGGAGAAAGAGATTCCCATGGTCGTGCTCAGTCGCAATTGGCCCGACAGCCATATCTCGACGGTCAGCCAGGATCACGTCGAGCAAGCTCAGATGGCGCTGGATCACCTGATCGACCTGGGCCACCGCAAGATCGGCTTCGTCGCCCGCAAGGCCGATCACGACTGCGATTGGTTCGCATTGCGCCTGAGGTGTTACAAGGAGACCCTCGATCGTCACACCGGCTTTGTGGATGAGTCGCTGATCGCCATCGCCGACGACGGCTATCGTGCGACGATTGAGCTGTTCGAGCGGCGACCGGACGTCACAGCGATCTTCTGTATGTACGACCGGATCGCGATTGAGGCTATGCAAGGGCTCAAGGAGCTTGGGATACGCGTTCCGGAAGACGTCTCGGTCATCGGTTTGGATGACGCCGACAAGCCCCCACAGGGGTTCCCGTCGTTGACCACCGTCGGGTTTTCACACATCGACATGGGCTATCTCGGCGCCGACCTGCTCTTCCGAAAGATCGAGAACCCTCATATCCAGTCGGGCCAGATTTGTCTGAGCAGTTACCTCATCCAACGCGACTCCTGTAGGGAGCTCATCAAAGAGGCAGCACGTGCGTCATAGGCCATTGGGCCAGTCTCTGGCTATCCCGTGGCCGACCAAGACATTCTACCCCTTAACCCAATGGATAGAATATAAGGAGGTCTTAGCGAACAGAACCTTGAACGTGATGAGATGTGATGGAGATTCAGCCCCGAAAACTAATCAATCTGTCGTTTCTGAGGAGGAAATACGATGGCTAAAAAACTGTCGCGACGAGATTTCTTGCGCTTGGGGGTGACGGCAAGTGCAGCCGGTCTGTTGGCAGGCTGCTTCACGTCTGAGCCCACCGAGGCCCCGGCCACCGCTGTGCCGCCCACGGACACACCGGAACCCACGGCCACATTGAAACCGGGTGAGCCGACGCCCACACCGGCGCCCCCGACACCCACCCCCACGCCGGTGCCGCCGCTCACGGTTGTGCAGGACAAGTATCCTAACGGCTGGACGACGGAATACACGCCCGTGCCCAGCACGCTGTCGGAGACCCTGGAATTCAGCATTCCCTTCCGTGAGCCCAATGCTAATCAGCAGTACCAGGAAGGCGACCAGGACCTGGACCGCGCGGACTACCGCTTCATCACCGACGTCAGTGGACTGGAGGTCGTGCCGAAGTTCCGCTACAGCACCGACTACGACACCAAGATGCTGGCCGCGATGTTCGACCAGGATCTACCCGACGCCTTCCAGCTCTCCCCGAAGCTCTACGGTCGGTTCCTACAGGCCGGCGCTCTAGAGGACATCACCGACATCTACGAGAGCACAGCCTCCGACCAACTGAAGGAGTACCTCAACAAGTACGAGGGTCGCATCATCCGCACCTCGGTCGTCAACGGGCGTATGATGGGCATGCCCGGTGGCGCAAAGTTCGAGGGCCAGGACAACATGCTCCTCTACTACCGCGAGGATCTGCTGGAGGAGCTCGGATTGGAACCGCCCGAGACGATCGAGGAGTTCGAGGAGATCCTGAGAGCTGCCAAGGACGCTTACGGCGACGATCCCAGTTGGGTGAACCTGCCCGGCAACCGCACCTTGATCACGTGGATCAACAGCTTCGACTCCTTCTTCGGACCGACCGGCGCGATTCCCTCCAACGGACGCACGGACATCCGCATCTGGGTCGAGGGCGATGACGGCAAGCTGATCTACGGCAGCGTCGACCCGCGCATCCGCCCGGTGCTCCAGATGTTGCAGGACTGGTACGTCGAGGGGCTCATCGATCCCGAGTTCTTCACCCGCGACGAGTCGAAGTCGACGGAGCCCGTGGGCGCCGGCAAGTGCGTGATGTTCTTCGGTCCCGCTTGGGCCATCGGCTGGCCTGCCGGTCAGACGGCGAGCAACGTCGAGGGCGCCAGCTGGGGATTCACGCTGCCGCCCAAGGGCACCAACGGCCAGCGCGGCTGGATGGAGACCAACCCCACCTATGGCTACCTGATCGGCTTCCGCAAGGGCATCGACCCGCGACTTGTCGAGGCCTATCTGGAGTATGAGAACTGGGCCCTCGAGAATATCATCAACTGGTACGACCGCAATATCTACGGGCACGAGGTCTATCAGTGGCAGTACGACGCCGAGACCGGTGAGTACAACGTCAGCAACCGTCCGTCCGGCAACATCCCCGCCTTCCCCAGTCTCCAGAGCCGTCACTACTACCTGTCCGACGTCTTCGAGTTCTTCGGCGTCGGTCGTGAACTGGGTCAGGGATCCCTGGAGGGTCTCAACGGCGCGCAGTTGAGCGTGGCCCGTAAGGGATCGCCCGAGTTAGGCGCGACAGGAGAGGCGCTCACGCAGCCCGCCGTTGAAGAGGGCGTCACCCAGGGCGTTTACACCGAGTTCTTCGGCCCGCCCACCGGCACCATGGCCGAGCGGGGCGCGCAGCTCGACAAGCTTGAGCAGGAGACCTTCACCAGCGTCATCACCGGCGACAAGTCCCTGGAGGACTACGACGCCTTCGTGGAAGCATGGTACGCGAACGGCGGCGACCTTATCACCCGTGAGGTCAATATCTGGTACGAGACGGGCGAAAGCTTCTAGGCAGCGGAGATCTCAGCCTGCGTTCTTGGGCAAGCGAGCTTCGCCCGTTGAGAAGACACAGGCGGGAGGGTCGAGCTTCTCCCGCCTGTGTCTCACACACGACTATCGTTCACCGATAGGGCAAGCGTCTCGAGATTATGCTCATGAGCTAGGAACCGAACAGGAGTAAGCGTATGACGGTTATAGAAAGAGATTCACTAGGAGAGGCGCGTGTACGGCGCCGGACCGCCGAGAGGTCAGAGGCGAGAGCTCGGCGCGTGGCCACATGGCGGCGTGCGGGGGTCTTCTGGCTGTGGCTGATGTTAGCCCCGGCGCTCATCTGGTTGGCGATCTTCCAGTACCTGCCGATGTTCGGCGTTGTGATGGCGTTCCAGGACTTCAACCCGCTCTGGGGCTTCGTAAAATCCCCGTGGGTTGGCTTAGATAACTTCCGTCTGCTCTTCATGCTTCCCGATCTCAAGGAGCTGATCCGCAACACGATTGTCATCGCTATGGGCAAGATCTTCTTCGGGAAGTTGGCCGCGCTTATCTTCGCCATCCTCTTCAACGAGCTACGAGAACGATGGAAGCTGTTCCGCCGCACAATCCAGACCCTGGTCTACATCCCCCACTTCATCTCCTGGGTCATCATCGGTGGGATCATGATGGACATGCTCGGCGCGGGCGGCATCGTCTCACAAGCCATCAAATCCGTGGGCTTCGAGAGAGCGCCGGGATTCCTCAGCGATCCCCAGGTCTTCCCCTGGACCCTGATCTTCAGCGAGGTTTGGAAGGACTTCGGCTGGGGGGCCATCGTCTATCTAGCGGCGATCGTCGGCATAGGTCAGGAGATCTACGAGGCCGCTGCCGTCGACGGCGCCAGCCGGTGGCAGAAGATATGGCACATCACGATTCCCGGTCTGATGCCCATGGTGATGCTCACCGTCATCCTGTCCATCGGCGGCATTCTCAACGCCGGGCTCAGCCAGATCCTCTTCCTCTACAATCCAGCGGTCTACGCCACCGGTGACGTGCTCGACACCTACGTCTACCGCGTGGGCATCCAGTCGGCGCAATGGAGCTTCGCCTCGGCGGTGCAGCTGATCAAGAGCACCATCGGCTTCGTCCTTATGTTGATCTCCTGGTACCTGGCCAACAAGTACTCGGGCTGGCGCCCCTTCTAACAGGGAGGTAATATGGTAGAAGATAGAACGTTTGGCGCACGCCTCTTTGACGTCTTCAACGTGACGCTGATGGTCGCGCTCGCATTGGTCTGTATCCTGCCCTTTATTCACATCACGGCGGTCTCCTTCAGCGAGACAGCTCCGGTCGTGGGTAACCTGGTACGCTTCTGGCCCAAGGACTTCACGTTGGAGAACTACAAAATCTCGCTGGAGAACGAGAAGCTCTGGCGTGCCTTCGGCTGGTCCATCGCCCGCGTCGTCGTGGGCACCTCGCTCCACATGTTCTTCTGCATCCTCGCGGCCTATCCGATGTCGCGACCGACCCGGGTCTTCCGGGCCCACAACATCGTCATCGGCCTCTTTCTCTTCGCCAACCTCTTTGACGGCGGCATGTTGGCACGGTTCGTGGTCGTCCGGTGGGTAGGCCTGTACGACAAGTTCCTCGGGATCGTCATTCCCAGCATGATCACCACCGGCAGCATTATCCTGATCATGAACTACTTCCGCAGCCTGCCGCAGGAATTAGAGGAAGCCGCGCTGATCGATGGCGCCACCCACTTTGACGTCCTCTTCAGAGTCTTCGTCCCGATCTCGACGCCCATCATCGCCACGATCACGCTCTTCACAATGGTCGGCCTCTGGAATGACTGGTTCCAGCCGATGCTCTACCTGCGCGACGCCAGCCGGTATCCGCTCCAGACCTACCTGCAGGCCTTCATCAACAGCGTCGACATCCGGCAACTCTTCACCCAGGGTGAGCTCGAGCAGTTCCTGGCTATCGTCTCGAACCGGGCCCTGCGCTCTGCCACCCTCGTTATCGCGACGGTACCCATCCTACTCGTCTATCCATTCCTGCAGAAGTATTATGTGACCGGCCTGAAATTGGGAGCGGTGAAGGAGTAATCGGAGCCATGCCCTACTAACTATGATCATATCGAGATCGCCGGCGAGCAGACTCTTCGAGGTGCTGAATGTGGCGCTGCTTGCCGGTGCGGCACTGTTCTGTCTCCTGCCGTTCCTTCATATGCTCGCGGTCTCCCTCAGCGCGGCGCCCTACATCACGGCGGGCCGTGTGAAGCTATGGCCTATGGGCTTTCACCTGGGCCACTACCGGTGGGCGCTTCGCAACGCAGACCTCCACAGCGCCTTCTTCTGGTCCGCTGCTCGCACCGTTGTCGGGACGGGCATCGGCATGATCCTCACGATATTGGCGGCCTACCCCCTCTCCTACGAAAAGAGCGTCTTCCGGGCCCACGATGTGATTATCGCTCTCTTTCTTTTCGCCATGCTCTTCGACGCCGGCATCCTGGCGAAATACATCGTGGTGCGCAAAGCGGGCCTCTATGATACGTTCTGGGCACTGGTCGTGCCGTCGGTCTTCAATCCCTGGCACGTCATCCTGCTCATGAACTTCTTCCGGGAGTTGCCCGAGGAGCTCAAAGAAGCTGCGCTGGTCGAGGGCGCACGCCACGTGGACGTCCTGACCCGCATCTATCTGCCGCTCGCCAAGCCCGCCATCGCCACCCTCGCGCTCTTCACGGGCGTCACGCTCTGGAACGAGTGGTTTGAGCCCGTTCTCTACCTGCGCAGCCCAGATCTCTATCCGCTGCAGACCTATCTGCGCGGCATTTTCACCGGCGCGCGCGGCAGCACAAACGGGCTCCAAGGCGCGCTGACCATCATCGCCATTCTCCCGCTGATTCTCGTTTACCCCTTCATTCAGCGCCACTTCGAGCGGGGCATCGTGCTGGGTGCCGTCAAACAGTAGTCGCCAACGGAGGCCCAACTGAACGTTCTCTCTCAGTAGAAAGGAGAAAGGGACTCATGACCATTACAGGCATCTCAGCGGAGGACCGAGCACGAGCCCTGGCAGCCTACCGCGCCCTCAACGACTCCCCCCTGCAGCGCCGGCTGCGCGAAGAGAAAGCCTGGTTCGCCGGCGTCGTCTATTGGAATCCGGCCGACGTGAGCTACGACGAACTCACCTATGAGCTCCGGCGCATCCGCGAACTGGGCTTCAACGCTGTGCGGTACCATACATGCCGGCCCGAGGAGCGCGCACCGGGCACCTATGACTTCACCCGCTGCGATCTCTGGATGCAGGCCGCCCAGGAGGTGGGCATCGGGGTCCTGCTTCATCTAGGTCTGGCGCGGCTCAGCGATGAACTCCTGGCGAAACACGATATGACGCGCGCGGAGTTCGAGGTCGCCCTGCCGGACGATCCGCGGCTGATCGCGGCCTATCGCGAGGCCATCCCTCCGATCATCCGACACTATCGCGACCATCCCGCCCTGATGGCGTGGATGGACTTCGGCGAGCCCGATAGCGGCGCCCGCGATTTCGTGCCTGAGGTCGACCGCGAGGGCTTCGCCAACTGGCTCA
>JBNGDU010000405.1:4444-6637 GCA_049975025.1 Anaerolineae bacterium | reverse complement strand
CGTGGTACCACCTCAAGATCCCGATGCGATGGCGGCTGTCGTCCAGGAACTGCTCGCGGATCGCGAGCGGCTCCAGGAGATGGGCAGAGCGGCCCGTGCTCGTGTGGAGGAGGAGTTCACAGAATCTCGCATGGTGAATCGCGTGATGGCTGTCTACGAGGATTTGGTTCACTGATAGGAGACAGAAAGGAGCCGGCGAGGCAGGTCTCAGCCTCGCCGGCTTCTGAGTTGGCAGCATAGCCCGCCCATTTCTACCGAATCGCTCTCATGCCGAGGCGGACCTCGATCGACCTCTCACGCGCGTTGCGGAGAACGGTTAGCTCCACAGACGTACCCGGATCGTAGCGGTGGATGTGCTCGTCCAGCGGACGTTGGGGGGTGACGGGCTCATCATTGACGGCGGTGATGACGTCACCGACCCGCACCCCGGCTTGATCCGCCGGGCTATCGGGAATGACCGACGTGATCTCGGCGCCCTCCCTGGTTGTGGCGAAGGTGACACCCAGCCAGGCTTGTCCCTCAAAGCCCCGCGGGGGTTCGGGCATCTCCGGCGGCCAGGGCTCAAACCTCGGCGTGGGCACCATAGGATGGTCGAAGGGGTAGCCCGGCATAGGTGCGGATCTGCCCCGACCCCTCCCGAGGTTAAACCCGATCACACCGCCCCAGACGGCGCTCACCAGGCAGACGCAGCTGATGACGAGGAGCGCTCCGAGCACAATCGCCGCCCACTTCCATCCGGTGTTTCTCTCGTTGCCGCTTGTCGACTCCATCTCGTTCATGGCTTAGCCTCCTTAGCCTCCTGATAAATACGGGAAAACTCAGCGACGTAGTAGCTTGCGACGTCCTGACTCTCAATGATCAGGACGTTTTCATCATTCTGGTCAGCCGCGCTGGCGCTGAAGTTGTAGGACCCCGTCACGATGACCTCCTCGTCGACGATGATGACTTTGTGGTGCATGATGTAGGGATTTCCATCCTCTAGGACGTCGACGCCGGCCCTCTGAAACGACGCGATGTCTGAACCTGGACTCTCGGCATTGCGAGCTTCAAACACCCCTGCGACGCGCAGTCCGGCACGATGCTGATCGATGATGGCCTCGGCTATCTCGTCATCCGTGAAGACGAAGGCCATAAAGAGGACGCTGCTCTTAGCATTCTCGATCGTTTGGACGATCTGATCGCGCGCTGCCCCTTCAGATTCGAAGATAGTCTCGATCAGAATCCCGTTGAGGTCGATTTTCGGATGGGGTACGGTCTCCGGCGAGGACGGTCCAAAGGCCCCCTGCTCAAACATCTCCTCAAACTCGGTGACGTAATTCGCGGCTAACTTGCTCGATTGCACAACGACGACGTTGTTGTTATTGCGATAGGTTCCGTTATCCGTCAGGTTCCACGAGCCGGTCCATAGTTGATAGTTATCGATGACCACGAACTTGTTGTGCATAAAGGATTCCTGCTCGTCGGTGACCACGGGGATGCCGGCGCTTCTTAAGGTCACCGGTCCGGCTTCCTCCGCGTAGTCCGTGTCGGTCACGAGTCGCACTCGAACGCCCCGGTCCGCGGCTCGAACCAGTGAAGCGCTGACGCTCGCCAGATCGAAATCATAGGCAGCCACTTCCACGCTTTCCGCTGCCTGGTCTATGGCGTCCGCGAGCTGCTCGTCGAGGCCGCCGTGCTGGTCTTCACCGGTGTCCTGATACCGGGGCGACGTGAAGTAGACCTGCAGCGCGCCGGTCGGCTCGGGCTCCGGGAGAAGTGCAACCCCGAGCAACTCCCTGGCAACCCAGAGGATCAGCATCAACAAGAGCGTGAGGACGAACTCCTTGAGTCCCAACCGTTTCTTTGTGTTACGCTTCGTCATGGTTATCTCCGCGTTGATGGTTGATCAGTGATCTCCGACGGGATGGGTTCCTATGCATTCGCATCGTTCGGTGAGTCCAGGGTCTGGCGCAGCGCAGCGGTCGTGTCGTCTGCTGACGCGCTTTCCTGAGCTGTGCGTCGCAAGTAGCGCCGCAGTCTGGCGAGTTTGGGGTCAAGCTGCTCCCAAGCCTCCTCGTCGGTCATGCCCTGGGTGGCCTTGACGAGACGCCGGGTCTCCTCCTGGGCCCAGTCGAGCAGCACCTGCGCCTGGCTGTCCGTCAGATCTCCGCTGAGGTTAGGATCGCCGGCGATGCGCTCGAACGCCATCTGAAA
>JBNGDU010000405.1:0-4344 GCA_049975025.1 Anaerolineae bacterium | reverse complement strand
GCGCTTTTCGATGCTGCGCTACCAGGGTCGCGGGCGAACTTGCGGACGATATCGAGCTGGGGCGGGGTCGGACGAACGAAGGGCCGAGTCCGACGGATGATGTCCCACGCCTCCTGCGGCTCGGTGCCACAGGAGACAAAGTAAGCGGCTGCCATCGTGGGTGCTCTCCCCACGCCCGAGGCGCAGTGAACGTAGACGCCCCGTCCCTGAGAGATCTGTTCCTCGATGAAGGCAACTCCGCGAGAGAACTCCTCAACGGAGGGTGCCGTATCGTCGGTGATGGGGAGCCACAGGTAAGCGTCCAGCACCAGGCCCCGCGCTGCGTCATCGGACTCCTCACGCAAGTTGAGGATCGCGGTTATGCCCAGTTCCCGCATCCGGTCGAGCGCCTGACGCCGGTGTTGTCCTCCTACGTAGAGATAGGGCGCGACCTCGCTCAACTCCGGTATGGAGAATCCCTGCGTGCGGCGCACGATTTTGTCCTTGATCCACAACCACGTGGGCATAAGTCCTTGCTCGAGGATTCGTCGATAGAGAATATAGGCACCTTGCGCCGGGGGGAACACCCGCAGGCTTTCATGGATCTTAAAGACCGAGGCTTTCAAATGATCTCTCCTATTCGTCGTCTTCGCACCCTAACTCCCATACCCAGATCGCGGTCTCGGCCTCCTGCCCATCGGCAGACCACACGCGGATGGTGGCGGGCATAGCTTTGCACAGCCGCCAGCGGGCCTGAACCTCCAATCCGTCCACGATCTCCTGATTCTCCAACTGCGATCGATAGGGGCTAGGCTATTGACCTTCCAGAGAGGCAAGCACGCTGGCGAAGTTCTCAAGGGACCACGCGCCTTTGACCCGCACGCGGGGCCAGGCGTATCGATTGTCCAGACTCAGCTCTGTGCCCCACGCTGTCGTGACGGCGCCCCAGTAGCCGGCGGAGGCCACAACGGCTTGGGTGTCCTCATCGTAGCGTCCCGAGGGATAGCAGAAGAAGCGCACCGGCTGATCGGTGTGGGCTTCTACGGCCTCTCGAGCGCCAAGTATCTGGTAGACCAGGAAATCGTACGAGCGGTTTGTGAGATCGTAGTGATCGCGACCATGGGCCTGGATCGCCATGCCGGCGTCCGCCATCGCACGCATGTCGGACCACGTCAGATAGTGAGGCGCTTCGTAGTGAGCGGGTGTGGCCAGGACGAAGAACTCCCCGGTGAACCCGTAGGCGCTCAACAGCGGCAATACGTGCGTAAAGGCATCCTTGTAGCCATCGTCGAACGTCAGAACAACGGGTCGCTCAGGTAGCGGTTTGCCGCTGGTGAGCGTCTCGTAGATATCGGTCAGCCTCACGCTCTGATAGCCCTGCTCCTGTAGATATCGCAACTGGGCCTCAAAGCGGTCCGGCGGCACGGTTAGGTCGCGACGGTACTGATCGGCGTCCGGAGGTAGCTCGGACACGTAGTGGTACATCAATATGGGCACCTGAATAGAAGGCGGTGGCGGTGGATAGGTTGCCGTCGGTGGAGGGGCATCCGGCGCCACCGTCTGGGTGGCGGTGGCGGGTACGGGGGTAGATGTCGGTGCCGGCGTCGATGTCGGTGTGGGCGTCGTCGTAGGTTCGGGCGTCGCCGTGCCGGTGGGGGAGGGTGTAGGGGTGACCGTGGCTGTGTGGGTTGGTGATGGACTTGGGGGAGTCTGGGTTGAGGTCGGCCTGGTTTTGGCGAGATGCTTAGCATCGTCCAGGCTTGCCGCCCCACTGCATGCGACCACCAGAGCGGATACCAACAAGGCGATGGTGCAGAAAATGAGCGCGGTTCGGCGCGGGCGGTTCAGCATAGCTCCCCCACCTCGGCGTTCACCCTGTCCGGCGACCGCCAACAAGCGATCACCTTCCGTGTCGCCGCAAAGGCCAAGGGGGGAAGCTGATCGGGTGCGAAGAAGTCCAAATCGGACGCATCATCATCAGCCTGCATCTCACCTCCGACGATGCGCCCCCGGTAGATGATCACAATGTCTGCTCCGCGTTCGTGTTCCCTTCCCGCGACGATCCCCCGTAGTCCCTCGATCTCAATCTCCAGTCCCGTCTCTTCCAGACACTCCCGAACGGCAGCTTCTGCCGGGGTTTCCCCATAGTCAACGAAACCGGCGGGCAGACTCCAATAGCCTTGTTGTGGCTTCCATGCCCGGCGTACCAACAGAACGCGATCCCGGTGGTCTGTCACCAGCATCGCCGCGGCTACTTTGTGTTCGCGGAAGACAATTCGCCTGCAACGCGGGCAGTATCTCCGAAGTCTTCCGAAGGCCTGTCGATCCTGCAAGGGGGTCCCGCACTCCGGACAGTAGTTGAGCGCAGGACCCGGCGGTTCGAAATGCGTGTGATGGTCGACGTTGCCTCTATCTGTCATCGCGACTTTAGCCAACACCCGATCAAGCAAGACAATGACGTTCTCTTCACGCTATCGCTAGGAACGGCGTCGTGATACCCAGAAGGTTGCGATCGTCAGCGCGACGGTGGCGATCCCCAATCCCAGGGATAGCCACAGTAAATCAGCCCTCTCCCTGATCGGTGCCTCGGCCCGCAACTCAGGCGTCTCGGGGGTGACCACGGTTGGAGCAGGGGCGGCTGTCTCAGCCCAAACATCGCTTTCGGGTTCTTCAGCAGCGCCTTCTGCGCCCAGCGCCGGCTCCTCAGCAGGCGCTGTTTCTCCAGCCGGCGCTGTTTCTCCAGCGACCGGTGCCGGTGCCTCAACCGGCGCCTCGCCCCCCGCGGCTCTGTCATTGACAGCTGTTCCTGTCGGTGCGCTCTCCTGCGCTTCTTCCAAAGCCGCTTCCTCTTCCGGCGGCGGAGGGGTGCCCTCCAAGGGTACCGTCATCGTCTCGACGGTGGCCTCCCCATCCTCTTCCTCGATCGCCGGCGCGTCCCCACCGGCATCCGGCGGGGCCTGCCCGCCGCCGATGCCGCCCTCGCCTTCGGGTGACGCCGACTCTGGGACCGGAGCAAAGGCCCTCTCCTCGTCCGGCGTGAGCTCTTCTTTGGTATCTTCGACTTCTACTTCCTTGGTCACCTCGACCTCTTGCGCCTTCATCGCAAGCGGCGGCTCTGACGGAGGTGCTTCGGCCTCTTCGACCTGATCTGATTGCAGCATAGCCGGCGCTTCAGCAGAGCGCGGCGCTTCAGAAGAGCGCATGGATGGCAGCACCATCGCCGGGGTGAGCCCCTGCTGCAAGAGCGCCAGCCCAAAGGTAACGACAAATGCCAGCGCCACCAAGGATGTCGCCAAACGCAAGCCAAACAGCGGGATGCGGCGGCGCCTGGGTTCGGGTTGCGGCTCATCCACCGCCACCATAGAAGGCGTCAAGAGATAATTCCGCGGCGGCTCCCGCAGCGGCACGGCACGGACCATACTCACGACCTGTTGCATGTCCTCGACACGCTGTCGCAAGGCAGGGTCCTTGACTATATCGCGTTCAAAGGCATCTCGGTGCCTGGGTTCCAGCTCATCATCCAGGTAGGCCGAGACGTCCTCAATATTCCACTTCTTTCGGTTCATAACCTATTGGCCTCCCACACTACTGGCTACCCTATAGACGGAAACGGGAGGGCAAAAGTTCCCGTTCCTCCTGGAGAAGCTCTTGCATCTGGGAACGAGCTCGCGCCAACCGCGATTTGACGGTGCCCAAAGCTATGTCCATCGTCTCCGCCGCCTCTTCGTAGGAGAGACCGAGCCGATCAACCAGAATCAACGTCAATCGTTGATGGTCGGGCAGCTTTGCGATTGTGCGCTCCAACAGGGCCCGCAGTTCTTCCTGTTGAACGGACTCCTCGGGCTTGGGCCCTCCGTTCACCAGGTGGGGATTTGCCTCCTCATCCATGTCGCCGAAGTCTTCCCAGGAAACTTTGGGACGGCGCTTACGGCGACGCAGTTCATCATAACAAGCGTTGGTGACAATACGCAACAGCCACGAACGAAACGACCCGCCACGAAAGCTATCCAAAGCGCGATACGCGGAGATGAAAGCCTCTTGCGTCGCGTCATCGGCTGCGGCGGGGTCGTGCATAATGCTGTAGGCCAGGTTGTACACCTGGTTCTGATAGTGCAGGATGAGCTCGTTGAACGCGTCCATGCTGCCGCGTTGGGCAGCCTTGACTAACGCTTCCTCATCCCAGTTCTCTGTTGTCATCGCTCTCTTGGCTCTCCGCCCGCTGTCTCTACCCCAATCGTCCTTACATCGCCTCGGAGCCTTATGCGCTAATCCTTGACGTCTGCTGAAACTTGGCTATACTTACGACACAAGCCGAAGTGGCGGAATAGGCAGACGCAAGCGACTCAAACTCGCTCGGGCTTTGCC
>JBNGDU010000404.1:0-6694 GCA_049975025.1 Anaerolineae bacterium | reverse complement strand
CCTCAGGGTTCGTGAGAGTTCAGCCTCCCGCGTTTCAAGCTCCCTGCACCCTGGCGGGTATCCGAGGCCCTCGTCCCCGCCGGTGGTAGATACCTTGGACGATGCGTCGATGCGGTCACTTGTTCCTTTGGAATCCCCCAGGAGGGTATCCATCCCGTGCCATATGACCAATGCCAAAGCGGCGATGAACGCCATCTGAGTATGCCCGGCGAGGACGATCATCGCGAAGGCTGTGACGGATAGCCAATGAGCTAGAGGCCGTCCTGTCTTGCGCAGTCTGAGCGAGGGCAGGAAAAGGAGGGGCAACCAAGCAAGGCCCTGGACCTGATTGAGGTGCTCAAGATGCGTGCCGATGAAACCGCTGCCGGCATAGACGACTCCGGCCAGCGCAGCACTCCAGCGGCGCAGCCCTGAGGCACGCGCCAATGCATAGACGGCGAGTGCAGCGAGCCAGAGGTGCAGGAGAACGCTGAGATGAATCGCTCGGGTGACCCCCGCCAGGGTGGGAGCGGTCAAGAACCAGAAGGGCCAGTTGAGAGGATAGAAAAGGCCTACCTGGGAGTTTGCCAATAGCGGCGCCCCGGCGAAGAGGTACGGATTCCAGGCAGGCACGTCCCCACGCCTCAGTGCCCTGACGACGGCGGACCAATAAGGGTAGAAGTAGAGTTGCAGATCGCCGCCGGCCAACACGCGTCCCACAAGCAGCCTTCCATATATAAGGCCCACCAGCACAACCATCAAGAGGGCCGGCAGGATCCGGATGAGGAAGGAGCGCCGGACGTTGCCTCTCAGCGACATAGCTCAGCAGCCCGAAGCGCTTGTGGATCCTCGGGATCGATACGGAGTGCGATCTCCAAGTATGGCAATGCCTGGCCACACTGATCGAGCAGATAGTGGGCCAGGGCATAGATGTAGTAGTTCTCGATGGGCGGCCCTTTCACCGGTCCCGTCTCCCCGGAGACCTGGACATCTCCGGTCGGCGCAGGGAAGATCGGCTCGGTGCGGACCAATGTGTCCTCGGGCCAGAGCAATCGCAGGAACCAGCCTACATAGGTCTTTCCGGACGAGGCAGGTGGAAGCCCCGACAAGCTGAAGGTGTATCGACCGGTCATCACGTCAAATCTGATACGCCCCTGAACCTCGCTCCCCACGCCTTGCCCCTGGAACTCGCCACGCAGCGGTGTCTCAAATCCCACAGGATGGAGAAAAGCGGCGTAAGCCACCTCCGGCCCTGCCGGTTCGACGCCAACATCGTCGATCTCCTCTTCCGTGATAACGAAGAGCATCGATCGACGCCTGGACCGAGCCTCGCCGTAGGTGAGCGCGGGCTTCAACATCGCAATCGCGTCCTCGTAGTTGACCTGCTGATAGTACAGCGTCCCCAGATGGCCATAGGCATCCGCCAGCGTGGGGTCGAGCTCCAGTGCCGTGCGCAGATTGGGTCGTGCGGACTCGTAGTCGCCGATGAGCAGTTGGGTCCATCCAAGACGGTCGAGCGCCAAGGGGTTCTCGGGATCCACCGCAACGGCGTCAGCATAGGCGTCGCGAGCCAGGGTCAGGTTCTGGAGCGCCATTGCATTCCGACCAATCGCCAGATACAGATGAGCTAAGTTCTCCTGGACCTCCAACGCGTCCCGGTAGGCCTGAATCGCGCCGGAGTAGTTGCCCTGGTTTTCCAGTACGTATCCCTGATTGCGAAGCACGTCCACGTTTGTATCATCAAGCTCCATCGCCGTGCCAATCGCCTCATTGGCCGCCATCCATTGACCGTTGTCAATGTAGGCCTCGGCAAGATAGGCGTAGGCCTCTGGCAACGTAGGGTCGATTTCGACGGCACGCTCGCAGAATTGGACAGCTCTGTCGGTCAAGCCCAGCCAGTCATAGGCCATGCCCAGCAAAGCCCAAGCACGCGCGCTCTCGGGCTGTCGGATGAGCGCCTGTCGCGCCATCTCAACTGCGCGTTCCGGCTTGCCGTAGAAGACCAAAAGGCGGGCGAGCTCGAGGTAGAGCTCTGTCTGGTTGGGTTCCATGTCGAGCGCGCGTTGATAGGCTTCAATCGCCGCGCCCATCGAACCATTCAGGTACGCGTCCTCTGCTTCGGAGACGTAGAAGCCGGCAGCCGGCGTTGGCGTGGGCATGGGCGTCGAAGTCGGGATGCTCACCGGCATAAACCGCCGTCCGAAATCCTCAAACGCTTGCCAGGCGAAATATCCCCCAACGGCAAGCACAATGAGCACCAGGAAAATGCGCACCCAAGGTACACGCTTGCGGTTGTAAAGCTCTCGATCTGACTTTAGATACATAAACAGAAACTATATCACAACAATCCCTGCTCGCGGTACCAATCCCAGGCCTCCCGAACCGCCGCCCGGGCACCGATGCGGGGAACACCCAGTTCACGCTCAGCCCGGCGCCCGTTGAAGTACATGTACCGGGTGCTCAGGTCGAGCTGCATCAGCGCTTGAGCGAACATCATAGGAAGCCTGCGGTTCGAGCCCCCGCTGGTGAGACCCAACCTTCCCAGCAACACGCCGAGGCGCGCGATCGGCCGGGGGATGGTGAATACCGGCTTGGGTCCACCGACAACAGCGCCCACTAGAGCCAGCAAATCCCGGTGAGCGATGTTCTCGCCGTTGAGCACGTACCTCTCTCCATCCACGCCCCGCTCCGCAGCGAGCACGTGGCCCACGCCCACAGCCTCGCCGGAGACGACGCCCATACCGCCCGGCGGCGCGACCCAAGTCCAACCGCGCCGGCTGGCACGAAGGATGGCCCCGCCGACGAAGTTGACGTCTCGACGACCGATAACCGTCGCCGGGTTAACGCAGACAACGTCCAACCCCTTCTCGCGGGCCCGCCTGACCTCAGCTTCGGCCAGGACCTTGCTGTGACCGTAGTGGAACCGCTTAGGATGCCAGTTGAAATGATCGGACTCATCCAACACGTGACCGGTATGCCGGGGGACGCCCAACGCAGCGACGGAACTGGTGAAGACCACACGATCCACACCGGTCGCCATCGCTGCCTGCAGCGTGTAGCGCGTCCCGCGCACGTTAACCGTGTAGAGCATGTCCGGCGCGTTACGCCAGTACTGGGAAATCGCTGCCGTGTGGATCACCAATTCGCAGCCGACCATCGCGGAAACCAGCGAATCGTAGTCCAACACGTCGCCGACGACAAACTCCGGCGTCAAACCGACCAGCGCGTCGAGCGAGGACGTCGCTCGACGCATGGCACGCACCTCGTACCCGTGAGCTAAGAGTGCCTCAACGATGTTTGCGCCAACACAACCGGTCGCGCCGGTGACTAAGGCAGTGGTCATCTTCCTCGCTGCAGCTCGCTATGCCTTAGCCAAACCTTGGTCTTGATACCACGCCCAAAACCTGGCCATGCCGATCTCGACCGAGACCTCGGGCTGATAGTTGAGCAGGTGCCGGGCTTTAGAGACGTCCGCGTACGTGATCTTAGGCTCGCTCGCCGGCGCTGGAGGGGTCTCCATCTGAGCTTGCTTGTCCACCAGACGCTCCACCAACTCCACGAAATCGGCCATGCGGACCGGCTCACCGCGCCCCAGATTGATCCTCTCATAGCCCAGCGGTCGCTCCAGGGCGGCGATCACGCCCTTCACGATATCGCCCACGTACGTCCAGTCGCGAAACATCTCCCCGGCGTCGAATAGCTTGAAGACTTTGTCGTGGACGATGCTATCGGTGATGATATAAGGCATCATGTCGGGCCTTCCTCGCTCACCGTAGACACTGAAGAACCGCAGCGCGGTGAAGGAGATGTCGAAAAGATTATAGTAGGTGTAACCCATAAGCTCTCCGGCGATCTTCGACGCAGGGTAAGCTGCCAATGGTTTGCCCAAGGGATTATCCTCTTGGAACGGCAACTGCTCCGTCTTTCCATAGACCGAGGAGGTCGACGCGAAGACGATGTGGGGCACATCGGCCTTGCGCATGGCCTCCAAGATATTGACCGTACCCCGGATATTGACGTCGGTGTAGAGCGGGGCACGCTCAATGGAATAGCGCACATTGGCCATCGCCGCCAGGTGTGCAACAGCGTCAAAATCACCATCGCGCAGGACGTCTTGGATCCGGTCCTCATCCCGAAGATCCGCCTCATGCATCATAAAACGCTCATAGTCGGACAGCGCGGCGACATTAGTGCGCTTGCGGACAGGGCTGTAGTAGTCGTTGAAATTGTCCAGTCCCTCGACCACGTCACCGCGGCGGAGCAAAGCCTCGGCCAAGTTACTGCCGATGAAGCCGGCTGCTCCTGTTACGAGAATTCTCATCGGTCCTCCTCGAATGACCAGCTTTGCCAATCCTGCAAACCCGTAGGACGGATGTCCTGAACGTTGAGCTGAAGGTTGACGCGCCCGTTCCACTCGTTCCTCTCAAGCACGTAGGCCAGATCAATCCATGGGGGCACCCGACCGGCCCAATATCCCTGACGAAAAGCGATAGCATCCCACGTGCGTTCCGACGCATCCGCCACCAGCAGCTTCAGATGGCGACCTTCGCTCCCCACCGCTCGGGCGCTGACGACGCGAACCCGCCGGCTGGCGAAGACGGGCACAGGATTGCCAAAGCCGAAGGGCTGTAGGCGCTCCAGCTGATGATAGAGATCCCAGGACAACGACTCCAGCGGTGCGTTCGCATCCACCTGCAGGGTCGGGACCAGAACCAGATCCTGCAATTCCACCTCAGCAAGCTCTGTCAATCGCGTCCGCAACTCGCCCAACCGCTCCGTCCGAACCGTGAAGCCTGCCGCCGCACTGTGCCCGCCGTGACGTTCCAGCAACTCGCTTAGCGAGTCCAGGGCCCTCGTGATGTGGAATTCAGGGATCGACCTTGCAGAGCCTTTGCTGTATTCGCTCTCGATAGACACAACGACAGACGGACGGTAGAACTCATCAAGCAAACGACTCGCTGCGAGGCCCACGACGCCGGACGGAAAAGAGGGTGAAGCCGCGAAGATCAACGGTGGAAGTCGCTCCTGACGCAAGACGACATCGCGCGCTTCCTCTCGAACGTGTGACGTGATCTCCCGGCGCTTCGCATTCAGCTCATCCAGGGCCTGAGCTAGCGGGAGTGCCGAGGCCATGTCCGGGGCCAACAGCAGCTCCAGCGCGGTGAGCGCCTCGTCCAGACGTCCCGCGGCGTTGAGCCGCGGCGCGATCACAAACCCAATCGTCTTGGTCGTCACGTCGCCGGGATTAATGCCGGCAACCCGCATGAGGGCGCTGAGCCCCGGGCGCTGACCGGCGTTGATCTTCTCCAAACCCCGGGCGACCAACAGATGATTCTCATCGACGAGATGCACCATGTCCGCGACCGTACCTAACGCTACGAGATCCAGAAGATCCTCCTCCAGCAACTCTTGTCGCGTCGTAGGCAACGGCACCTTGGAATTCGAGCGCAACAGCGCTTGCGCTAGCTTAAAGGCAACACCCACGCCGGCAAGCTGCACAAAATCATAGGCGCAGTGGGGGCACTTGGGATTGATGACGACGTCAGCTGGCGGCAATTTAGGTCCGGGGTGATGATGGTCCGTGACGATGACCCGTATGCCCAAACGCCGAGCGAGCGCGATCTCCTCTACGGAACGGATGCCGCAGTCCACTGTGATCAGAAGTCGCACTCCGTCCGCAGCCAAAGCCTCGATAGCCTCTTTGTTCAGACCGTATCCCTCATCCTCGCGGCTGGGTATATAGGGCTCCACCTGCAAACCCAAAGCCCTCAGGGTCTCAACGAGAACGGCGACCGCTGTAACCCCATCGACGTCGTAGTCCCCGTAGACCACGATAGGCGCATCCCGCTTGGCCATACGCCTTACGAGACTCACCGCATCCGCCACACCATCCAAACTGAAGGGGTTGGCTAGACTGGCGGATGAGTCAACAAATGACTGAAACGCGACCATGTCGCGCAGCCCTCGGTTGAACAGCACCTGAGCCATCAAAGGATGCAGGCCCTCGGAGCCGCGAAGGAAGTCGGCGGGCGCCACTTGTGCCACCCGCCATCTCTTGCTACCAAACGTGTTCATCGTCTGCCTCAAGATTGACGCTAGAGTTTGTCCAAAAACGAAGGGACTACGCAATAATGTAGGGAATCATACCAGTAACAGGCATAGGAGAGAAGTTCGTGACTCAACCTTCGGCTTACCCCGACCGGACGCTAGACAGATTAACGCCAAGCTCGGACGCGACCGCCCTTGTGCCGAGGTGCCGCGAAGTTCGTTGAACAGATAAGGAAGAAAAAGCGGCTTCCCCGCTCCAGGGAAGCCGCTGATCATCTAAATCGGCCAAACCTCTGTCAATCAACCACCTGAGGCGAGGCCAGCTTATGGAAATGCGTACATCGTCCCCAGACGGCCTATCAACTCAACGTCAGACAGTGGGAGGCTCGGGAATCCAACCTTGGCTCTTGCAGAAGTCCGTGACGACCGGAACGGTCACCCACTTGCCTTGGTACGACTGAATCGCCAGGTAGATAACGTAGACCAAGACCGCCAGCCCCACGAAACAACCGACGACGACGGCGGACAAAATGGCCGAGATCACGTAACCTACGACGCTCAAGACCAGCGCTTGGATCGCATTATACTTAATGAAAGCCCGATCCTTCTTGTCCTCCAGCAGAAGCACAATGATCGGAACCAGCGGCGAAAAAATCCAGGATAAGAG
>JBNGDU010000403.1:0-6744 GCA_049975025.1 Anaerolineae bacterium | reverse complement strand
GATGGAACGCAACGGCACGAGCTGGGACGTGGAGCCGCGCTTCGACCCGCGGAGGGACGGCGTCGACAAGTATCTTCCGTAGAATCGGCTCCTGGCGCTCGAATGTCCCCGCCGCCCCGCCGGAGACGCCCCATCGGGGACGTCTCTACCGCTGCGCGTCTCCGAACGCCGCACCGACGACGCTTCCTGTCACATCCCTAAGCGGCTTCAGGCGCCGCGGCGCGATCCCGCGCCAGCGTCCTTGCGTACAGCGTCTGCACGGCGGTGCCGACGGCGAGCACCACCGCCAGCAGCAAATAGGAACGACCGAACGGCCTTCCGTCTCCGTGCAACAGATTGGCGACCGGCGAGGAGAGCAGGAAACAGATGCCCACGATCGTCTCCCCCAGCGCTACCCGCTTGACCGCTTTTCGTTCGTCCACCATCCCGTGGTAGACGAGAAAGCTGAACATGCTCGCGGTGTAGATCCCGTAGAGAATAGCCGCGATCCCGAAGGTCACGACGTGGGAGAACCCGCTTAGCAGACCCAGTGACACGACGCCCAGCGCCCCAAAGACGGCGAGGAACCCCGGTCTCCGGTGCCATCCGTCGAGGTAGGTCAGTGCCAGCGCCGCGACACCCTGCGTCAGAGCGCCGCCCGTCTCCATCAGCCCCTTGACCTGGGTCGGTAAGCCCAGGCGAACCGCCTGAATCGGCCAGTAGATCAGCGCGGCGTTCCATGCCGTCCAGCCGAAGAGCAGACCAACCCACGCCGCGCCGATGAGGCTTTGTGGAGCTTCGCCCAAGCTCGGTGATGTGTCCTCGGTCGGCGCCGTGCTCTCGTCCGGTGCCGGACGGGGTCTGAAGCTCAACAGGAGGACGGACATCACGACCGCCAGGGCCGCGGCAGCGTAGTAGATCTGTGCCCAGGCGAGGCTCGCCTTCATCAGCGAGGAGATGAAGGGACCGGCGGCGAAGCCGATGGACCAGGCGAAGACGAAGTGCCCTGCGGTGGTGGCCAAGGGTTTGGCATCCTCGTTGGAGACGCCCAGCATGAAGATCTGGAAGGCGTTGAAGAAGAGGCTGATCACGAACGGGAAGAGCGCGTAGAGCGCCTGGATCAGCCGCAGGTATGTGACGTTGGCTAGCAGTAGGCATATCACGACGATGCCCACGAGCGATGCCAGCATCTGTTCCTTGACGACCCTCGGATTGATGACGCGCGTCATCAGCAGGCTGGCGATGACGTAGCCGATGCCGTAGAAGAGCACGATGGAGCCGACGGTGGCTTCACCGTAGCCGAGGCCGGCCAGCGCGTGGCGCCCGACGAAGAGCACCAGGCTGACGATGACGTCGGCAGCGAACGGGAAGCCGTAGAGTATGACGGGCTTGAGCATGTGTGTCTCCGTGAAGGCGGTCAGGGCTCCAACTGCTAAGGGTACGACCGTTGCCCCGGATGATAGCACGCGCACGGGCAAGGTCAACGAAGCGCCGAAGGTTGCACCTGAACCCGTGACTTTGTGAGTTCCAGGTGGGGTGCACCTGCCGTTGGTGCACCCCACCTCGGCTGCCTCAGCAAACGCCGCCCTTGCCGGCCTGGAGTGCTGCGTGCAAAGTGTAACGCATTGACCGAAACAGCGGCAATTCCCCCGTTTTGGATCCTGTCGATATGCTGTGTCGGCTCTCCTGAACTAGAGATACAGCATCCCGTGGAGACGTCGCTGCCGGGGCGGAGACGCCGTGTCAGGGGCTCGTCTCGGCAATGCAGGCGGCGTCGGACGCCTTGGTGGGGTCGTCCAGGAAGGCCAGGAGCATCCCTTGGGGACACCCCTCGACGGCGCTGGCGCCGTGGCCGACCCCCGGATACTCGAAGGCGTAGCCGTGGCTTAGCGTCTCGACCACGTGCCGACCCCACGCCGGGGGCGTGATGGGGTCGAACTCGCCGGTCATCACCAGCGTGGGTATATCGCTGACCACCGCCTCGTCCGCCGAGGGGTCGGCTTGCCCTGCGTCCCATCCTTCGCAGACGCGATAGGCCAGCTCGCCCAGAAGGCCGTGGGCGAAGACGCCCGCCAGCTCGGGGTAGCGCATCTCGCCGCCAGCGCCCCGCTCGCGGTCGCTGAAGGCGATCTCCTCGTTGCACTGCACCGAGAAGGTCATCCCGCGGCTGGAGCTCGACTGGTTCGCGATGAGGCTGCTTCTCAGATTCTCGAGGGCAGCGAAGTCATCGCGACTGGCATCGTCGATCAGCTCCGGGATCAGGAGCTTGGCTTCGGTACTGTACAGCAGTTGGAAGACCATGGCGACGAGCAGGTCGCCATCGACGAGCGCCGGCACCTCCTCACCCGAGGTCACGTCGATCACCGTGGAGTCCACAGGCTGTGCGTTGAGGCGCGCCACGGTCTCCAGGAAGGTGGCCTGCAGATCGGGGTACCGTGACCCGCAGACCGCGTTCTCGGCGCAGCTCTCGAAGAGGCGATCGAGCGACCGCTCGAAGTTGGTCGCCGCCGTCGCGTAGAGGTCGACGTCCGGTGGGTAGACCGAATCGAGCACCACGCTGTGTATGCCTTCGGGATGCTGTCGCATGACCTCGAGCGCGAGGCGCGTGCCGTAGGAGCCACCCCAGAGGATGACCTCTGCGTACCCGAGGGCCCGGCGGAGGTCGTCGACGTCGGAGGCGCTGGCTGCGCTGTTGTAGGCTGTCAGGTCCGCTGTCTCACTCAACCTCTCCCCACAGGCCAGGAAACCGTCGACCACCATGTCGAGAGCTTCTTCCCGGTCGATCTGTTCGCCCGCAATCTGTCGGTCCAGCAGCTCTCGGCTCAGGGCATCGACCTCGGGGCAGTCCAACGCGGGCCGTGATCGGCCGACACCCCGCTGATCGAAGACAATGAGATCGCGACCCGAGGCCAGCACGGCTTCGAAAGGTTGCGGCATCCCGTACCGGAGCGGCTCCAGCGCGCTGGCGCCGGGTCCGCCGGAAAGATAGATCACGGGCTCCGCTTCTGCTGTGCCTGACGCCGGATGGAATATCGCCACCGCGAGCCGCAGCTTCCGCACTTCGGACGGGTCTGGCAGATCCCGGCGCTCTGCGACGATCAGATAGCCGCATTCCAACTGCACGCCTTGCTCGTAGCCGTCGGGCAGCACGAATGCGCAGGGCCCTGCTTCGAAGGTCCCAGGTGCGCCGGTATCCGTCACCGGCGTGATGGTGGGCGTCCCCTGTATTTCTACCGTCGGCGGTTCGTTCGTCCCGACAGAACGACAGCTTGTCGCGCAGATGAGGGTGATCAGCAGAGCGGCTCTCAGACGCCGGTGTCTGGTTCCGCTACCTTCAGTCATAGCCATCCCCGTTGTGGTATCAAGTCGCCCGCTCCAGCCGGGCCACGCGCCAGCCGAGAAGGCCCGCTGCCGCCGCGATGCTTATGCCTAAGTGCAACGCCGGCCATATCCAGTCTGCGGGCTCCACCGCTCGAAGCGTGGACAGGGTGATCAACTCGCTAAAGCCCGAGGTCGGGATCGCGCGTATCGCCGTCCGGATGGCGGTTGGGGCAGCGTCGCTCACGAGGCTGCCCACAAAAGCCGGCACCATCAGCACGATCAGCACGGCAGCGGTCCAGAGGCCAACGGAGGATGGATTCTCGATGAGTGCTCCCAACAGCAGTCCCACGGTGACCGCGAAGAGTGAGCCCAGGCCGACAGCCAGCAGGAAGGCCCACCCATGGACGAACCACTTAGCGTTCACTGCGTAGATCACCAGAACCGCGATGCCGCTGTAGAAGAGTCCGGTTATGCCCTTGCTCAGCACGATATGGCCGTAGCGCGCCGGCGATACCAGCAGCGCCTCCAACGTGTGGCTCTCCTTCTCCTCTATGAGCAAGCCCGGCACCAGCGCCAGTCCCACGGTCAGCACGACGATGGCGAGCGTATGGGCTATCATCGTGTGCTGCCCGAAGGTGGCGGGCGTCGGATAGACCTCGCCGCCCGTCACATCGATCTCGATGTCGCGCCAGCTGGCCTCCGCCAGTTGCTCCTCGAAGAAGGACGTCAGCTCAGCGGCCTTCGCGGGATCCGCCCAGTGGGGGAGGTATCCCTCTATCTCCAAGACCTCGTCGCCGTCACCCTCCGCGGATGCCGCCGCGAAGCCCTCCGGGATCACCAATCCCAGCCTGAGCTCCGCCGAGCTGCCCACCGCTTCCTCCATCTCCTCAAGCGAGTCGACGATGCCCAGTTGGAACTCCTCCCGTGATGTGAGGGCCCGGATCAGGGTCGTTCGCCCCGGGTCGTAGACCACGGCGGTGGGTTCCGCGTTCAGCCTGATGAGGAGCGGCAGCGCCATCGAGGAGAGCATGAGCACCGCGCTGCCGAGCATAATGGAGAGGGTCGTCCGGTTCCGCACGGCATCCCCGATATCCTTGAGCGCAACAGCCGCGATAATGCGCAGGTCGCTCGCCATATCTGTCTTTGCCATATCTCTTAAACTCCCTCTGGGTCTCCTGTTCAGCGATCCTGCCGGCGAATGACCCAAGCCACGGCGACCAGGATGGCGAGCGCATATCCGAACAGAACGATGAGTCTGGGCGCCCAGTCTGCTAGGCCGATGTCGCCCGCGAACGACGTCCTGATCAGGCTGAACATCACGGTGACGGGCATCCAGGTGAAGATCCTGAAAAGGAAGCGCGGTATGAGTTCTTCCATCAAGTAGAGCATCATCGGCAGTATCATCGGGAGCAGGACGATCCACGCCCAGAGCATCAACTGCTGCCGCGATTCCAAGAGGCTGCCCAGGAGCAGCCCCAGGCCCACAGCGAAGAGCCCGCCCACGAGACCCGCCGCGATTGCTAAGGGCCAGTGGACCAGCGCGCTGCCGTTGACGGCGCACGCGATGGCGCACCCCAGCCCCGCGTAGAGGAGGCCGGCGATGGCCTTGCCGGCGACCACCTGCCTGGGCGTGGCCGGCGAGACCAAGAGGGCGTCCAGGGTCCGGTTCTTCTTCTCCTCGAGGATCAAATAGGGCGGGATCAGCATCGCGACCATGAGGATGGCGTAGCTCGTCGCCATCCCCGCCGAGACGCTGACCCCTCCGGCGTCGGGCTCCGGATAGACGCGCGCATCCGAGATATGGACCGGTACGGCGGTGCCCAATAGAGCCGCGATCTCACCCTCGACGAGCTGTTGGAGCTCTCGTGCGTCCTCATCGCGGACCCAATGCAGGACATAGCCGGTGATCTCGGGCGCTGCGCCGGCTCCCAGCTCCCGGTCGAAATCCTCCGGGATGACGATACCGAGCTGGGGTAGGTCATCGTGCGTTAGGGCGCGCTTCATCTGCTCATCCGTTGCGTAGTCGGCTCGGGTCTCCAGGGCGGAGCTGTTCTCCAGCATCACCGTCAGCGCCGAGTCTCCGGCGTCGTAGATGCGGAGGACCGGTGGTTCTCCGGCACTGCGGATCTGGGGCAGGAACCGATAGAGTAGGACGACGAAGAGCACCGAGACGATCAGGCTGAGGGCGTTCTTGTTGCGCAACGTCTCGCCGATGTCCTTGGACGCGATCGCCCAGGTGATCCGGGTGCGTGTCCTCAAGCGTTCAAGTGTCATGTACTTTCTCCTTACGTACACCGCCGGCCCACAAGTTCGGCGAAGATGGCCGTGTATTCTGGGGTCTTACTCTTCGAAGCGGCTCCGCAACGGGTTGCCGGTCAGGTTGACGAAGACGTCCTCCAGCGTACCATCCGGCGCGGTGCCGTGCCGGGCCTTGAGCGCCGCCGGGGTGTCCTGCGCGACGATGTGTCCCCCGTGGAGAATGGCGACGCGATCCGAGAGCCTGTCGGCTTCCTCCATATAGTGCGTGGTCAGAAAGACCGTCACCCCTTGCTCGGTGAGCCCGGCGACGAAGGCCCGGATGTCGCGGGCCACGTTGGGATCTAGCCCTCGCGTCGGCTCGTCGAGAAAGAGAACGCGAGGTCGGTGGAGAAGGGCGCGGGCGATGAGCAATCGCTGCTTCATGCCGTTCGAGTAGGTTTTGACCTTCTTGTCGGCGTGTTGTTTCAGGCCCAGCAACCTGAGCATCTCGTCCACCCGTTCTCCGTCGACACCATAGAGCCTGGCGGAGAAGGCCAAGTTGTCGCGCCCGGTCATGCGCTGGTAGACGTTCTGGTGCTCGAAGACGACGCCGATCTTGGCCTGGAGCACCTCACGTTCCTGCACCACGTCGTGGCCCAGGACCTGCGCCGAGCCCCCCGTCGGCCTCAGCTGGCCCGTGAGCATGCGGATCGTCGTGGTCTTCCCGGCGCCGTTGGGCCCGAGGAAGCCGAAGATCTCACCCTGCGCCACGGTGAAGTTGACGTGATCGACCGCGCGCAGATCCCCGTAGTCGCGGGTAAGATCGTGTACCTCAATAGCGTATCCGTTAAGCATCTCGCCCTCCCCGATCTCATCTTGCTCTCAGCGCCTCATCCGAGCCTTTGGATTCCTGTCCACCACCCCGCCCAGAGCTTCACTCTAAGTATAGAGATTCCACGAGGGCGCTGCAACAAATCTGCGCCGAATGGCGCCTTAGAAGGGGTGAGTGGCGTCAAACGGACACCGAACGGACCGGTCCTCGATCGCGGTGTACCTATCGCGAGGGGTGTTGAGCGCGCTATCAAGCGATCGGCGAATCGCGTCGTTTCCCGTGGTCGCGATTCCGAAGGCCCCTTGCTGTCAAGACCAAGCGGGTGTGTTCGAAAATGGGGGCAGATGCCAGATGGGGACCGTTCGCTGGATCGC
>JBNGDU010000402.1:0-6744 GCA_049975025.1 Anaerolineae bacterium | reverse complement strand
CGTCGGTTTCGCGGATGCGCCCCATCTTGGTCGCGATCAACACGTCATCGCGATTGCCCAAGGCCCTCCCCAGGATCTTCTCGCTGTCGCCCCACCCGTAGGTCTCGCTCGTGTCATAGAGCGTCACGCCGAGATCTGCCGCGTGACGAACCAACCCGACCCAGTGCTTATCCGACGCGTACTCCTGACCAAGCCGGTTGCAGCCTAGGCCAACCTCTGAGACCTTGGCCCCTGTGTTGCCTAACTCACGATAGTGCATACTCCCCCTCTCTCCTCAAAACAGTCGATGTCTCTCTAGATAGTCGTGCCGTCCATTCTCGGAGCTCCTTCGCCAATCGACTCACCCGATGCGATCCGCCCGGAGCGTCCCCAGCACTCCCTAATGCACGACGACATATCCCTAGCTACTCAGGCGACGATTCGCCCTCCGCATCTTCAATTCGACGCCTAGCCTCCGCTGCCACGCCATCGTAGAGCGCCTCCAGCGCCGGATCGGTGCCTCGCAACTGGGCTACCACCTCGTCGGCCCAATCGACGTAACCGCTCTGACGCTCCTGCGACCAGGCCTTTGGCGGTGCATGGCCCAGATCATAGACGTTCTGGATCTTGTCCGCCAGCTTGATCAACCTTGCTGGGCGGGATAGTGAGGCAGCATGGTCGATTTGCAGCTGCTTACGGGTCGCTTTGGGCAGCGACTTGTCATCCGTGACCTCTTGTACCAACGCCAGAACCTCATCCCCAAACTGAGCCGCAATCTCATCCGGCGTCGCATGGGTGTCCTCCAGGGCGTCGTGGAGCAGCGCCGCGATCAACGTGGCCACATCTCGCACCCCACCTACGTTCCAGAGCACCTGCGCGACCGCGATGGGATGGTTGACGTAAGGCCTGCGATCGACGCCCTTGCGCCTCTGACCGCTGTGCTTCTCGGCCGCGAACGCAACGGCCCGCAGAAAGCGCCCGAAGGCGACCTCATCATAGCTATCCGGCGGCTTAGCCATCAGCGCTGCTGCTCCCCCTCCTTGAGGGCGCGAGCAGCGAGTGCCCTCTCAACGCGATCCCAGACCCCGAGGTCATCCTGGTACATACGCAGTGCCCCCAACGCGTCTTCACCGTCAGGGCCACCTTCCCTCACCAGAGAGATGAGAAAGTCCGTGGCACGATCTTGTCTAAGCAACGCGATGGCCAACAGAAAGGTCCGTCTGAGGTCAGCATCCCTCGTGTCCTCCCAAGCCGTCTCAAGAAAGGGAAAGGCCTGCACCAAGCGTGACTCGCCTAAGGCGACAGCCGCTGCCTCCTGCACAGTCACATCGGCTCGCTGGAGGAAGCCCGCCACGAAGGAAAGGGAGGAATCCGGCGCGAGCTTGAGCAGAGCTACAAAGGTGTCGGCCAGCACCTGAGGATGGTCGTCGCCGATCAACGCCTTGAAGCGGAGAAGCGGGGTACCTGCGTCGAGTCCCGCGTATCCAATCGCCCGCGCGGCAGCAATGCGCGCGTCGGCCTCAGGATCCGCAAGCAGTTGTGCCAGGAGGATCATCACATTAGGATAATCGATGCGCACCAGGCCCAGTGCCGAGATCCCTCGCAGCTTGGCAGCAGTATCCTCCTGGCCTCCGTACGTTGGCTCCAGCTGCACATGCCCAATCGCATCTAGGTAGACCTCTGGCTGATAAGCCTCCATCCTATATAGGGCCTCAGCGATCGCGGTTTTGGCGATGCACGCCGGATCGGTCTTCGCTGCGTTGATCATAAAACGCTCAAAGGCATCAACAAGATCGGGTTCAAGTTCCTCAAGCCAGAACTCTCCGCTGATCTGGGCAGCCCGACCGACGATGTGGTTGACCTTGGATGTCAAAGCTCTCCGCAAAGCCTCGATGCTCTCTTCTGACGTTGGATCCGCCCTCAGATCGTCCAGAGCGGCAAGTCTGTCTTCTAGACGGCGTGATTTAGCCATGTTCGTGGTCCCAACTGGTAAGTGAGTTTTTCGGTCTAGAGATCTCGCGTGACTACCTTGCCCTAACAGATACTTCAGGACTTGTTTCCGAATTCCATTCGCAACAAGCGTTCAACGCCCAGTCAGCCCGGCGCCGTGTGTTGGCTCGGACCTCGGCGTTGCGACACTGGCTGGAGCAGGACCTCCGGAGGGCACACAAGCAGACACCGGCGCTTCAGCGCTGTCAATGGGGCGTTGCCTGCGCTACAGGTAGTTGAGCTCTTCCCCACGCAGCTTGGCCAACGCCAGCGTCGCCTTACGGGCGACATCGATATCGTATGGGCAGGTGATGCCCTCGGCTTCATCCATCAGCGCGTCCTGATCCCATCCGGCTGCCAAGAACCGCTCGCGCGCGATCCCGGCCAGGTCAAACCAGCCGGAAAGCCGTCGCCGTAACGCGTAGTTCGCCGGATCATGAGGCAGATAGTCGATCATCTGCCGGTCCACGTATCCTTCCAGACGAAACAGCGACATCAGAGACTCGGAACAGACGCCGCACTGGCGGCACACGTAGTTGCCCAGCTCCGGAGCGTTTCTTAGAATCGCGGCTCGCTCCTCTTCGTCCGCTGGGCCCTTGGCCAAAGCGGCAGCGGCCTCATAGACGTGAGTCACGCTGTTCATGCCGCAAATCAGCACTTCCGATCCCGAACCCAGCACATAGCGCAGCGCCGCCTCAGGAGACCGGTAGAGAAAGCCGTCGGCTAAGGGCTTCATGGCCGTGATGCCCACCCCGTGATCCCGGGCCAGCGGATAGACTTCGTTTTGGATCTCGGGCAGGTACTGCTCCTCGAGGTAGTTGTCCCATATCAGGATCACCGACAGGGGCAGTCGCCGGATCGCCTCCATGTAGAGTTTCGGCGGGCGATGACTGCTGAAACCCAGCCCAGAGATCATGCCCTCGTCTTTAGCCTTCAGCAGGCCTTCCAACGCCCCGCCAGGCCCGGTGATCGTGTCGAGATCCTCCAGCGTGTTAACGCCGTGGAAGAAGTAAAACTCTATGTGGTCGGTGCCCAACTCCTCAAGCGACGCCTCAAGATCTCGGCGGACCCCGTCTGCGCCCCTGGCCCCGCTCTTGCTGGCAAGCACCACCTGATCCCGCCGGCCCTCCAGCGCGCGTCCCAGCTTGCTTTCGGAGGCGCCTCGCCCGTAACTGCGAGCAGTCTCGATATACGTCCCACCGACCTCAAGAAAAGCTGATACGACCTGTTCTACGTTCTCGGATGAGATCTCCAGCTGGTGAAAACCGCCCAACCCCAGGCGGCTCACCCGGTAGCCCGTCGCACCTAACTCAATCTGTGGAAGCTCAAGCTTCTCTTTCATCTCTACCCCACTCCTTACGCAATTCCTCAAACCGTCAACTCTCACATACCCGACTCACAGCCGCAGGCTGTCAACATCTAGGACAAGGCCCGTCCGGTTCCAATCCGATGCTAGATCACAGCGTGCCAACCCGCGCCGACACCGGCAGCTCTCATCGAACACCTAACTCCCAACACCCAACAGCCAGTCCTCACGCACCCGGCGGTCCCTGAGCCACACGCGCTCGCAGAACCTCCGCCGGCCATTCACTATCAAATCCCAATCCTATCCGGTAAGGCGCAATCGCCTCCAACCACCACGTCGCGCCGGCATCCTCATACCAGCCCACGATCTCCGAGGCGCGAGAAGGTTTATCTCCCGGCGTGATGCCCGTAGCCACCACGTCCAGCGGCTGACTGCTCTCTCGATGGGATCTCACGAAGGCGACCGCCTCGCGCAATTGCCGCAGCTCATCCTCATAACTTTCGACGTCGGCGAACAATGGGAACATCCCATCCCACCGCGCCATGCGACGGAACGGAGCCTTGTTGGGCCAGAAGCCCCCTACCCAGACGGGAACCCGGGGGTTCTGCAGGGGTGTCGGCAGGAAACGCGCCTCACGAACGGTGTAGTATGCGCCGTCAAATGAGAATGTCTCTCCCGACCATAGCCCGGTCAGCACCCTCAACCCCTCGTCCAGCATCGCCCCACGCGAACGCAGGTCCGTCTCCTCACCGAGATCACGCCATTCCGCGTCGCCGCCACCGATGCCGACACCCAGGATCAACCGCCCGCCGGATAGCCGGTCAACGGAGACTGTCTCGCGCGCCAGCTTCCAGGGTCGCCGACGGGGCAAAGGCGTTACCGTGGTGCCGAGCATGACACGGGATGTCCTTGTCGCGATGGCGGCCAGCGCCACCCAGGGATCCACAAGTGGTTGAGGCCATCCCGCGATATGGTCCCAGATGAAGATCCCATCCCAGCCGGCGTCTTCAGCTAACTCGCCCAGCGCGGCTAAAGCCGTGACCTCGCCGTAGGGACCGAAATTGGGGACGTAGATGCCGTAATTCACGACGCAGCCTCCTCTCTGTCCTGGTTGAGCCCGCTCCTCACCTCAACAACGACTTGTTGGCGCGATGATCTGCGCTAGCAGCAGTCTACCACACAGCCCGTTCTATGGAAAGCGGGGATTTCCTCGCTTTCGTAATATGCATCGTAACATTCAGGCTCTATACTGAGAATGAATGGCTGACCAGCATGAACATAGTGTAAGGGAATATCGTGGAGACCAAGCTGCGGACTTCCTGGGCATATAGGCAACCCGGTAAACGAGAACCTGGACACACAACGTCCTTCCTCCCTGTCGTACCGGGACATCCAGATTCGCCCATGAATGGCGCTGGAGCGACCGTTCGGTGTCCGGCGGATGCTATGTCCGGTCTTCTTGTTTCTCCCAGCCGCAGCACACAGATTGCGAGACCCCGCCTTGCCCAGCTGACGCCGTGCAAGGCGACTCGATCAAGCCGGAGGCGATCTCTAGAACAGAGGCTCCGTCTACAGCCTCGACAACATCGACCACTGCTTCGACAACCGAGACTCCGTTCTCCTAGACCTCACGACACGAGCCTGGCCCATCGACAACGTCCACTACCTACGATGCCTCTGCTTCACCGACCTCTTCCGAATCTCCTACAACGCGAAACCCGATCTCGACTTCAGCGCCTTGGACCACCAACTCATTCTCGGCTAACTCCACCGCCCCCCACCCCAACCCCGACCGCGACAACCGCATCGTCACCATCGGGCTCTAGAAGAGGTCGTCTCCGGCTTTGATAATCTAGTGAGGGGTGAACCATCACGTCCATCTTGCGTTCCCTGACAGCTATCGTCAGCATCTTCAATCACATAGAAGACGGTTCGGCCGGCGTCTTGGCCCTCGCCACCGGCCTCTTGCTCGCCGTCCTCGGCCTGATATACATCGTGGTCCTGCAGCGACGCAAGGCCGACCGCGAGGATCGATGACGATAGGTTCTTGGGGGAAAAGGTCGTGAGGGGCGCGACCGAGGGGATCGCGCCCCTCGCCGCTTCATGCGAGAACAGCCGCTCCTGGTGCGCGCTTCCGGGCCGTGCTCCTACCGCGAGGTAACTCCCCATCCCGGATCCTCAGTCCCGCAAAGGCTTACATATCGGCGTGCTCGGTCTCGTGCCCGCTCGCTCCAGCGCCGTGCTCCGGCACACGCAGCAACGTCACCGCTGACAACAAAAACAGTGCGCCGTACAGCGCGAAGATCACCAGGTACCCCAGTCCAGGCCGCAGCACGTTAAAGAAATCAGCCATCGGCCCGCCGATCCCAGCGCCCACGATGCCGGCACCTGCGCCGGCAAGGTTCGAGATACCCAAGTACCGTCCCGCGTCCTCCGGCGGCACCAGATCGGTGCCCAGCGCCCAACTCGTCGCCATAAAGAGACCGGTGCCCACCCCGATGACACATCCACTGACGATCACCACAGGCACGCTCCCCGCGAAGAGCAAGACCACCGTGCCGCCCGCGGCGACAAGGCCCGCGGACATCACGAGCCGCTTACGTCCTATGCGATCGGCCAGATAGCCGCCCCCTAGGGCCGCAGGCACAAGGAAAACCGCGACCGCTCCCAGCAGCATCGTCGTCATGGTCGCTGCGTTGGGAATCCGCAGTACATCGGCCAGGTAGTACTGGGCGAAACCCTGGATCGAGCCCACCGCAGCGAGGAAAAGCAGTCGGTTGATCACCCACCAGACGAAACCCATGCGGGTGTAGGCCCCCGCCCCGATGCCCACGCGTGCCCCTAGATAAACCCCAACTATGATGGCTCCGGCCATCCCAACCAAGCCCGCGAAACCGACCGCTGCGACCTGGAGCGGTAGGCTGAAGTCACCCGCCTGAACGACGTTGCCGGTCGCCTTGACCAACGCGACGGCAGCCCGCGTCACAGCCACAAAGATGACCGTCAGGGCAACCAGCCGCAGCACACGCCGCCAAACGTCGTCTGGAGCTGCGGCGAGCTCGTCCCCACGCGGCTCGTGGACGAAGAACACCGTTACCAGCATCGTGATGACGAACCCAGCGATGATGATGCCCACCGTGAGCGCTACGCGGCCCGCGTCCACCAGGGGGCCAATGAAGAGCACGAGGAAGACCGGGATCAACTCGAAGACCGCCTTGACGCCGGAGGCGCGCCCCCGCTGATCCTCCGGCACTAGGTCCGGGATCAACCCCTGGAGAGCGCCATGAGCGATGTTGGACGAGACCTGGAGGAGGACGATGCCCACCAGGAGGACGGCGTAAGCCGTTGTCACACCGAGCGCCGGCTTCAGCAGATCATCCAGGGGCGACTGGACAAGACTGGGCGAGAGCCCAACTAGTACATCTCAGCGGAACTAAACCACTACCGGCTAAAGCCGGTAGGTTTGGGTG
>JBNGDU010000401.1:0-6746 GCA_049975025.1 Anaerolineae bacterium | reverse complement strand
GATCGGAAAGCTCACGTGCTGAACGGGCCAATCGTAATACTAAGGCGATTGAAGGGAGGCTACTAGGCCGGTTCTTGGCTGACCTGATGCCCCGCGTCTTCGAAAGTCCGGCGCAGATCGGTGAGCGCGCGTTCCACCGCCTCCTCGGCCTCTGCTTCGCTGGGTGCCTGGGCCGTCACGATGACGCGCAGACCCTCCTCGCTCGCGGCCGGGAACGGTCGGGCCAGGGACTTGAGATACACATCGGGATGGCGACTTCCCACCTCCTCTAGCGGCTGCGCGACCGCCGCCTCATCTTCCACGTAGACGCGGAGCGCCCCCTGCGCCCAAGCGCCGAGCTCAAATCGATCCCTCAGGCTGGGTAGGATGGATTCGGTGAGAATGGCTTCCATTTCGGCAGGAACGCCTGGAAGCACATAGACGAGGGTTGTCTGGTGCTCCATCAAGACCCCCGGTGCGGTGCCGATAGGATTGGGCAGTGGCGTGGCGCCCTCCGGAACTCTTGCCATCTTCTCTCGCGCGACCTCGGGACCGGCATGATGCAGATATCCCCGGGCGAATAGTCGTTCGTATTGTTCCTCGACGAGTCGGCGTGCCTGGTCGCTGTCCTCTAGAGGCCTCTGCAGGGCCTTCGCCAATGCCTTCAGTGTAAGATCGTCCTGCGTGGGCCCAAGGCCACCGGTGCAGATCAGAAGATCGGGCTCCGGGTTCAGCAGAAACCGAACCGCTTCCCGGATTGTCGTGGATTCGTCGCGAGCGATCACCGCAGCGTTTACGGTGAAACCTAACCGGGTCATACGCCGACTCAGCGTATAGAGGTTTCGGTCTCGAATCTCACCGTTGAGCAGTTCATTGCCAATCGCCAGCAGACTGCACGTAGGCACACGACACTCCTTAGCTACTTCTGAGCTCGAGAATGGACGAGCGTAGCGGTCCTTATTCCTGCCTGTCTTGGGTCAAGCCGGCTGTGACGCCCAATTCCCCGGCTCCGATGATCCTTCTGATCTGTGGTCCTCGAATTAGAGGCTTACTGAACCCAGTGTAGCATGTCCATGGGTCATGTCAATGAATGGGCTTCGTGGCGGACTCTTCTCAAGACAAAAGCCTGAGCTTATGTGCTCAGGCTTAACTAACGTTCGGCGGTGGTCGCTACAACGGCTGCAGATTGAGATTCAACACCTTGTTTACCGCGGAGCGGAGTTCCTGTGGACTGAACGGCTTGGTCAGATAGACCTGCACCTTGGCGATGTGTTCTCCCAGAATGCGATCAATAGGAGCGTTCTGCGCGGTGATGACGATCACGGGGATTGACTTCAGGTGTTCATCTTCTTTCATGGCCTGGTAGATCGCCCAACCTCCCATATCCGGCAACATGAGATCTAGGAGTACTAGGTCCAGAGGCGTGGTGTGCAGCAGCTCAAGACCCGTTTGTCCGTCGGTTGCCCCGATGAGTTCTAATCTCTCCTGGTTGAGGATGATGCCCACGAGCTCGATCATATCAGGGTCGTCTTCGATGTAGACTATTCTGTATTTTTCGGTATCTGCCATCCCCTGCTCCTACTGAGTTCGAGCCTCTTACAGAGACAAGCGCCGGGTCATCGCCAACTGCCCGGCGCCCAATATAGCTTACACTTCGTCGGACTTGGCTTTTCTCGGCGTCCGAAGCGGAACACCGGCCCGACGCTACATCTCAATATCCAGGACCTTCCTCACGCTGGCCAGAAGTTCCTGAGGGCCGAATGGCTTTGTGACATAGTCATCGACCTTAGCAATATGCAGACCAAGAACCTTATCGATGCTTTGCGCCTTCGCTGTAACGACAATCACCGGGATGTCGTTCAGCTCGTCGTCTGCCTTCATCTGCTGATAGACTTCCCAGCCATCCATATCCGGCATCATCAAATCCAACAACACCAGGTCGGGCTTGACTTTTCGAACGGTACCCAATCCCTCACGGCCACCCACAGCACCGATGAGGTCGAAGTTCCGACGACCCAGTATCAGTTTAATAAGTTCAATCATTTCGGGTTCATCTTCAATGCAGACTACTTTAATGGGTTGTTCAGTATCCGCCATGAGGTTACCTCCTGGATCAGGCTTCACGGCTTTAGTTTAACATAACCCTCCCGCTTGTCAATTAGCAGACGACAATTCTTAACGATGCCGTAACTTTTAATGTCAATTGAGGTGGATTTCGGATATATTGTTTGTCCTATTCTAACTTGCGGATGACCAAAACCACCTTGCCCTGGATCTCAACGTCTTCCGCGGGCACGTAGATCGGCTTCATCGTGGGGTTAGCGGGTTGGAGACGTATCATCTTGCCCTCTTGATACACATACTTGAGGGTGGTCTCCTCTGCGCTCTTGAGCCAGACGGCGGCCATCTGCCCTTTTTCCACCTGGTTGCGGTGTTTGAGGATCACCATATCCCCATCGTTGATCAACGCGTCGATCATCGAACTGCCTTGAACTTTGAGGGCGTAGAGATTGCTGGTATCGCGGCCAAAGAGAGCGCGGTTGATCTCCACGGTCTCATCCGGAATAGGCTCCACGTTGATCGGCTCACCGGCAGCAATGTAGCCCAAGAAGGGCACCGACAGGAGGTTATCATCGCTGACCTCGACGGAGATCTCCTCGTAGACGGGGGAGTTGGTCAGTTGAATCGCCCGCGACATCGAGCGTTCCCGCGTGATGAGCCCCCGCTCCTCCAGTCGCTTCAGGTAATAGGAGACCAGCGAGGTGGACTTGACCCCGATTTCCTCACCGATCTCTCGAACGGTGGGGGGAAAGCCGTTGTCACGGATGTACGACTCAATGCACTTTAGGACCTTCCGCTGTCGTTCTGGTAGTTCTTTAGCCATTTCTTCCTCCCACTCTTAGTGTTTGGGGGGATACTTGACCGTGTATCCCAAGTATCCCAATATCCCAACCTCATTATAGTTGTACATTTGTTCTATGTCAAGAGGCGAGGCGCGAAAATCTCCAAAAAAGGTAAAATATGTGTGAGGTATCTAGTATATTCGTGTACCCAAGGAGGCTGACAGTGAGTAAATGTCTCACGCACGTGGTGAAGCGCAACGGTGATGTGGTCCCATTCAATCGTGAGCGAATCACGAACGCTATCTATCGCGCTGCTGTGGCTGTGGGAGGACGAGATAAAAGCATTGCGGAGGGATTGACCGATGAGGTCATTTCCGTTATCGAGCGAAACTGTGGCGACCAACAGATTCCGACGGTGGAAGAGATTCAGGATATCGTTGAGAAGGTCTTGATCGAGAACGGACACGCGCGCACGGCGAAGGCCTACATCCTTTACCGGCAGGAGCGCGCCATGCGCCGTGAGCGTCGTAAGGAGGGAAAGTCGCAGCGCGACCCGGAAAACATTCCCTATCGCAAGCTATGGGAGGTGCTCAGCTGGGCTGTCGATCATGACGTTCAGAATATCTTCCGTTTGAACGAGCGCATAGCCAAGGGTGAGTTCGCCGACATCGTGCAGGAAACCGACGAGGCTTACGAAAAGGATGTGGACGATGCAGCTGCGAAGATCCTGCAGCAACGCGATGCTGTGCGCGTCGTGATTATCGCGGGCCCCTCATCCTCCGGAAAGACGACGACGACCGTCAAGCTGGGCGAGAGGTTGGAGCGGGCGGGCCTTAACCTCGTGGCGCTCAACGTCGACAATTACTTCTATGATCTGGAGATGCATCCCAAAGATGAGTACGGTGATTACGACTTTGAGACCCCTCAAGCGCTCGACCTAGACCTGATCAACCAGCATCTGCAGCGGCTTATCAAAGGGGAGGAGGCCCTGATCCCCCGCTATGACTTCAAGACGGGCAAGCGCCGGTTGGATGCGACGCCGATGCGGGTGGCGGAGAACGAGATCATTCTCATCGACAGCTTGCACGGTTTGTATGAAAAGATGACCGCGGCGATCCCGACTGAGAAGAAGTTCAAGCTCTACATCGAGACACTGCTGCAGATGAAGGGTCCAGACAACAACTACATTCGTTTCACCGATCTGCGCCTGATGCGGCGGATGCTGCGAGACGCTCGCGAGCGGGCTTACGATCCCCGCCAGACGCTCGAGCACTGGCACTACGTTCGCAGCAGCGAGCTGCGCCACATCATTCCGTACGTCAACACAGCGGACTACGTGGTGAACAGCGCCACACCCTATGAGCTGCCGGTGATGCGGGCGCGCCTGTTCTCCGACTTCGCCGCTTGGGTAAACGAATATCGGGGCGATCCCAACCGTGTGGATGCCTTCCTCCGTGCTGAGCGCGTCCATCGCGTGCTACAGGCCATTATTCCTGTGGAGGATGAGTCGATGATACCCCCGACCTCGCACATTCGAGAGTTCATCGGCGGCTCTGCCTACGACCTGCACTAAGATCGACTGGTTGGTCTTCTCAGGTCAAGTCCATATCCAGGGCCTTCACCAGGAACGCCCACATATCCGCGCGCTCCTCGATGAGGAGCTGGGTGGGCTTTCCCGGTCCGTGCCCCGTCTTGGTTTGGATACGGATGAGGATGGGTGCGTTGCCCTCCTGGGCGCGCTGCAGGGCGGCGGCAAACTTATAGGAGTGGGCCGGCATAACGCGATCATCGTGATCCCCGGTCAGGACCAACGTGGGCGGATAGTGCGCGGGCCGGACATTGTGGACCGGCGAGTACGCGTAGAGCGTTCTGAATTGCGCTTTATCCGCCTCCGCTGACCCGTAGTCGCTGACCCATGCCCACCCGATGGTGAACTTGTGAAAGCGGAGCATATCGAGCACGCCCACAGTGGGTAGTGCGGCTCCGAACAGGTCGGGCCTTTGCGTCACGCATGCGCCGATCAGGAGGCCACCGTTCGAACGCCCCTCGATGGCGAGATTGGCGCTGGACGTTATGCCCTCTTCGATGAGGTACTCTGCGCACGAGATGAAGTCATCAAAGACGTTCTGCTTCCGATGCACGGTGCCGGCTTCGTGCCAGCTCTCGCCGTATTCGCCGCCTCCCCGCAGATTGGCGACGGCTAACACACCCCCCATCTCTAGCCAAACAAGACGGCTCACTTGGAAGCTGGGTGTGACGGCGATGTTGAACCCACCATAGCCGTAGAGTAGGGTTGGATTCTCTCCGTCTTGGACCCAGCCCCGGCGGTGGACGATGAACATCGGTACCCGGGTGCCGTCCTTGCTGGTAAAGAAGACCTGCTCTATGGTGTAGTCTTCGGGATCGAAGTCGATCTCGGCCTTGAAAACCTCTTCGCTCGCACCTGTAGCGAAGTCAAACCGATAGACCGTAGGTGGGTAGGTGAAGGAACTGAAGGTATAGAAGAGCTCATCGTCTTTCCGCTCTCCATGGAGGGCGGTCACCGCTCCCATCACGGGTAGTGTGATCTCGCCGAGGGGGCGACCGCTGAGATCGAATCGCCGGAGCTGGTGATGAGCGTGATGCAGGTAGGCGGTGACGAACTCGTTATGCACAAGCCGGGCCTGCTCCAGCGTGTCGTCCTGCTCGGGGATGAGCGTCTGCCAGTTGTCGCGTTCGGGCGCAGTGACATCGATGGCGATGACCTTTCCCTTAGGCGCGTCCAGATCCGTCATGAAGTAGAAGACGGAACCGGTGTTCCCCAGGAATTCGAAGCCAGCCTCGAGTTCGGGTATCAGCTCGACGACCTCATCGGCTCCCAGCCGCTTGTAGAAAACCCGGTTTCGGCGGTCGGTGCCCTCCGACACGAGCAACACGAGGTAAGTACCGTCATCGGTCACGGTGGGTCCGAATCCCCACTTGGGGTGATCGGGGCGCTCATAGACCAACTCGTCGCCAGCCTGAGAGGAGTTCAGCCGGTGGAGATAGAGCTGTTGATTATAGTTGGCTTCGGTGTACTCATTGCCCACCGGTGCCGTATAGCGCCCGTAGAAGAATCCGCTGCTGTCGGGCAGCCAGGCTGCTTGGGAGAACTTGCTCCATTCGATCAGATCGGGGAGGTCTTCGCCTGTCTCGACGTGGCGCACACGCCACATCTTCCAGTCTGAGCCGCTGCTGCTGGTCGCGTAGGCGACCCATTGACCATCCTGACTCACGTCCAGACCGGTCAAAGCGATGGTGCCGTCGGGTGAGAAGGCGTTGGGATCGATCAACACGTGTCCTTTGTCTTTCGGCGACTTGCTGACGTAGAGCACATCCTGGTTCTGGAGCCCTGTATTACGGAACTGGAAGTAGTAACTGCCCTTCTTGAAAGGCGCGCCTGCTTTGGGATAGTCCCAGACCGAGGTGAGACGCTGACGAATGGCTTCACGCTCTGGGATTTGGTCCAGGTAGTGGAAAGTCACGGCATTCTGCGCTTCGATCCAAGCCCGCGTCTCCGGACTATCGAGTTCTTCCAACCATCGGTATGGGTCCGCCACGGAGGTCCCATGATAGTCATCGACGCGGTTCGACCTTCGTGTTGTAGGATACCTGAGTTCGGTCATCTTCTTTTCCTCAATCGCTGTTTGGGTTTCATGAAAGGGCTTGTGACCGGCCCGCTCTGTGTTTTCGTGCTCCGGTGAAGTATAGTACCAAACTGAGCCAGCTCAACCGCCGTTGGTAAGCGCGTGGCTTCCAGGATGGGTAGGGCAGTCGCACCTAAGGCTCAAAGCCCCGTCCTCGGGGCGGCTTGAGCACAGGAGGGCCTTTGCGACGGGGCTTTTCGCGCCAAAAACGCCCCCGAGACGGGGGCTACGAGCATCCATATCCAAATGCGATCGCCCT
>JBNGDU010000400.1:0-6786 GCA_049975025.1 Anaerolineae bacterium | reverse complement strand
GTGATAGGGTGTGAAAAGCGCAACTAACCTTTAGCCAACGTCTCCGTGATCCTCAGATGAGTTCCAAGAGCACGTGTGCTAGCCTCTCGCTATCGTGCCTTCCCCCATTGGTGTGGTCAATGAGGTCTGTTTGTATGACTTGCAAGGCACCTTGGCCGAGCATATCGGGCTTCACCCATTCTGTTTCCGCACGCACCGAAGAATGAGCCTGACCATCGTTGACTACGACAACGTCGATGACACCGGGGCCGACGTGGCGCTCCAAGGCGCTGAAATGCTGTCGGGCCGTGTATCCATCGGTCTCGCCTCGCTGTGTCGCCACATTACAGATATAGACCTTGGGCGCCGGTGTTGCCTTGAGGGACTCTACAATCTCCGGTACCAGCAGGTTGGGCAGGATGCTGGTGTACAGACTGCCGGGGCCTATGATCACTAATCCAGCCTCCAGAATAGCCCGAATAGCGCCGGGATAGGCGCGCGGGCTGGTTGGTTCCAATGAGACCCGGAGGATGTGCCCTTCAACCGTTGGGATCTGGGATTCTCCGCGGACGCGGACGGGTGTGTCGCCGCTTCTCGCCACGTCAGCACATAACGTAACGGTCTCCAGGGTGCTCGGGAGGACCTGACCCTGTACCGCTAGAACCTGACTTGACTCCATAAGCGCCGCCTCAAAGGAACCTGTGATACCCGCCATAGCGCTTATGAAGAGATTGCCGAAACTGTGGCCCGAGAGGTCCTTTCCGTCGGCGAACCGGTATTGGAATAGCCTTGTCATCAGGGACTCATCATTGGCTAGCGCTGCGATGCAGTTGCGAAAGTCGCCCGGTGGCAGGATACCGATGTCGCGCCGTAGGCGACCGGAAGAGCCGCCGTCATCGGCCACAGTCACGATAGCTGTTAGGTTGGACGTGTAGGCCTTGAGGCCGCGCAGCGCTGTCGCCTGCCCATGGCCCCCTCCGATGACAACGACGCGAGGCCCGCGTCCGCGTCTCCGGTAGTCAAAAAGCACTTCGGGGATCGGCGTGTGCTTGCCGGTCAGAAAAGGGGCGAGTATGGCTTGGTTGAGTCCCCAAAGGCTATATCCAATGATGCCGATGCCTAGGATCAGGAAGAGCAGGGCTCTCAGGGCGCGTGGCAGGAACTGCAGTGTTAGATAGTAAAAGTACTGAGGGAGGGGATAGAGGACTCGCAGGGCCACCGCACTGCCCAGGCTGAGCAATCCAACGCCGAGGGCCAGAAACAACAGCCAACGCTTCACACCCAACCCAGGCTTGAGCCACATCAGGTGGGTATGCCAGCGTTGTGCTGCAGCCTGCTTTACCCTCCGCTTCATCAACTGAGATTATACTCTCGTCAGAAGAGGTGTCAACAAGGGTGGATGATAACTACAGCCCGGAGCTTGTGTGGCTCCGGGCTGTACACTGGTTTTAAGCTGGCTCAAAGTCGTTCGTCGTGTTCCTCTACGTGGGACTTCAGTCCTATTGGATACGGGCGACGACACGCGCGTTCTTCCAGAGTTCCTCCAACCGATAGTAGTCACGCATCTCCGGGCTGAAGAGGTGCACGATAACGCTATTGTAGTCGATCAGGATCCATCCTGAGTCCGGGTCACCCTCGACGTTCATGGCGATTTTCCGCTCATCGCCCTTCTTCATTTCCTCACGGATGCTGCTTTGCAGCGCGTCCAGTTGGCGACGACTGCTTGCCGTGCAGAGGACAAAGTAATCTGTGAATGTGGTGATCTCTCTCAGATCCAGGATGAGGACATCTTCTCCCAGTCTATCAACCATGACTTCCGCGATCTGGTTGGCTAATTCTAAGCTCTCCACCCCACCTCCTCTAGTTAAGATTCTCCAAAGACAGCGGTTTCACTGCGCGCGGGTTGTCTCTGACCTCTCATACTCCTGCAGACTCATGCTGAGCCGGCGGTCTTCCTGCTGCGTAAGATAAATGTATCATAACACAGAAAGGGGGAGATTTCCAACTCTTACGTGGCGCAATCTCATGCAGGCGAAGCAAGAAGGCTCAACAGGATCTCGACGGCATGCTCCACATCGGCCTCATCCACCATCTCTGAAGGGGAGTGAATATAGCGACAACCCAGACTGAGGCTTCCGCTGGGAACGCCGGCTCGTGTCAATTGCATCGCCGCGGCATCCGTGCTGCCGCGTTCCAGTACCTCGAGTTGATAGGGAGCATCAGCGCGTTCGGCTGCAGCGATGAGCATATCGCGAACCTCCGGATGAGAGATCATGCCGGCGTCCTTGACCTTCACGGTAGGGCCTTGACCCAAGGTCACTTCCATCGGCAGCGCCTTGGGGGTATCACCGGTGCCTGTGACGTCGATAGATATCGCGACGTCAGGGTCTATCCTGTATGCTGAGGTCCGTGCGCCTGACAGGGTGATCTCCTCTTGGGTCGTGAAGACGAAGTAGACGTCGTGGGCGCTCTCTTTGAGCCGCCGGATGGTATCGATCAAGATATAGCATCCAATTCTATCATCCATGGCTTTGCTGATCAGGCGGGTGCCTTGTTGTTTCAACGGTCCGACAAAGACTCCGGGGTCGCCAACCTTTACCGGACAACCCTCCCGGCTGGTCGCTCCCACATCGATGTAAAGATGCTGCAGGCTGGGCACTCCCGAGGTATCTTCCCTGCGCTCAACGTAGATGGGCCCTGATGTGCCATCCGCGAATTGCGCACGTCCGCCCACGCGATCAATGGCACGGACCCCGCCGATCGACGTGAATCGGAGGAACCCCTTTTCCTCAACGTGGGTGACCATAAGGCCAATCTCGTCCATGTGGGCAGCCAGGAGCAGACGTTTCTCGCCGCTGCCCTGACGGTAGGCCACCAGGCTGCCCAGGCGATCCACGCGGATTTTGTCAGCGGCATCCTCGATGGTGCGTCGGATGAGGGCACGGATCTCCTCTTCGTAGCCCGAGGGACCAAATGTCTGGGTGAGTTGCTCTAAAAGTTTGAGGTCCAAGATCGTCTCCTTGCACTTAGGTTGGCTCTGCTAGCTCCTGGGTGAACCGCCGCACGGCGGAATCCACAAGGTGGTAAAGTCCTGAGAGGTCTCGCTCGCGTAACAGCGATATCGGGCTGTGGATGTATCGGCAGGGCACCGCGATGGTAATCGCCGGCACGCCTTCTCTGGCGCGATGAATGCCGCCCGCGTCGGTACCACCAATACCGGGTTGTTTGATCTGATAGGTGATGCCTTCGCTTTCGGCAGTCTGGACGAAATGTCTCAAGAGACGAGGCGGCGTGATGTAGGAGCGATCCATCGCAGTGATAGCCGGGCCTCTCCCAAGTTCAGTAGTGGGGCTGACATCCGGCTCCTCTTTGGGAAGGTCATCGGCCAACGTGCCCTCTAGAGCAACGCCGATGTCCGGCTCCACGGCGTAGGCTGCCACCCGCGCGCCGCGCAGGCCCACTTCCTCTTGAACCGTGAAGACCCCATAGAGGTCAAACGGAAAGCGCTCGCCTCTTAACAGCTCAACCAGCGTCGCGCAACCTGCCCGGTCGTCAAATGCCTTGCCCAGGCAGCTTTCTTCGATCCTCTGGAACTGCGTGGAAAAGACGATAGGCGTGCCCAACGGCGCCACACTTTCTGCGTCTTCCTGGTCTTTGGCGCCAATATCCACGGTCAGTTGATCAATCGGAGGCGTCTTCTTGCGATCGCTGCTGTTCGTACGGTGAATGGCCTGCACGCCGATAACGCCGGGCAGCGCGTCAGATCCAACGCGCACGGTCAAGCCGGGCAAGAGACGGGAGGGAATACCGCCGATGGTCCTGATACGAAGCGCCCCCTCTTTGGTGTGCCCCACGACCATCAGGCCCACTTCGTCCATGTGCGCGGTGATCAGCACGCGCAATGACGAGTTTCCGGTTCCCGTCTTCTTCGTGATCAGATTTCCAACGGCGTCGATCCGCAATTCGTCCACGTGATCTGCTATCAGCGGGCGGATCACGCGGCGCACTTCAATTTCATCGCCCGAGACCCCGGGGGCATTGGATAGAAGCCCCAGGTGTTCTGTGAGATCGCTCATACTTCGTCCTCCCACCTGGGAAGATCCCCGACGTCTAAATCTGCCACGAAACACGCCAACAACCGGCCCGCACGCTCGACATCCCGGAGGTCCACCATTTCCACAGGCTGGTGCATATACCGCACGGGTATTGAGATCAGGCCCGTCGGTATGCCCTCCCTAGCAACTTGAATCCTCCAAGCATCGGTGCCGCTAGAACCCGGCAGAGGTTCTATCTCGGTGGGGATCTCGTTGGTCGCGGCGACTTCCTTAAGGCGGTCGACAACCTGGGGGTGGAAATTGGGGCCGATACCGATCGTGGGACCTTTGCCCAGCTCAAATGCGCCGGGCTTGCTGTCGTCATGCTGTTTGGCGAAGGTGACGTCCAGCGCGATGGCTAGGTCAGGCGAGAGCTGATAGGCACTGGTAATTGCGCCCTTGATGCCGACCTCTTCCTGAACGGTTGCCACTGCATACACATCCCAAGCGTGCCTGTAGCGTTGTAAGAGCTCGAGCGCCAAGGTAACGGCGGCTACCGATGCCCGGTTGTCCATGGCTTTGCCTGCTGCCCGCTTGTTCTTGAGCGCCGCAAGCCGCTGATGAACGGTGATGTGATCTCCTATGCGCACGAGATCGGCTAGCGCCTCGGCTGGCATTCCCACGTCAACGTAGAGTTCGTGCCAAGGTAGCACCTTGTCGCGCTCCGAGCTTGGCAAGACGTGGGGCGGTCGGCTGCCGACCACGCCGACAAGCTCTCGACGGCCATGGACGCGGACTTCCAGACCCATCAAGACCCGGCGATCGAAGCCACCCAGTCCTTGAACACGCAAGAACTCTCCTTCGATGCCTGTCACAATCAGACCAATCTCATCCATGTGAGCGGCGACCATCACGGAGGGGCGAGGCTCCGCTCCATCGCCGACTTGAAGAGCGATCAGGTTCCCCAAGCGATCCGTTCTGATCTCGTCGACCAAGGGGCTCCAAAGCTCCTCAATGTGTTCTCGGATGCTGTTCTCCAGTCCGGGGGGACCAGCCACCTCCGTTAGTGTTCGAAGCAGATCCAGGGTTTCCAAAGTTCTCCTATGCAGGTTACAGGGCGCCTGTTACGGCGACAGGGTAGGTGTGAATGTCGGAGACGGCTCGGCAGTCCAGGTCGGGGTCACAGATGGTTCCGTTACCTCCGGAGTTGGCGTGGGTGTGGCGGTGGGTATAGCCGTGTCTGTCGGTGTCGCCGTTGGAGGCTCGGAGGTCGCCGTCTCAGTGGGCGTGGCTGTAGGTGTGGCGGTGGCTGTCGACGTTGGCGTCGGTGTTGACGTGGGGGGGAGTGTCGGGGTAGGCGTGGACGTCGGTGTCGATGTCTCCGTCGGCAAAGGCGTCGGGGTACGTGTTGGTGGTAACCACTGGGTAGGTGTGGGGGCCAAGGTCTTTGGTGGGCTCTCGGTGCCAGGCCCCACCTCAAACGGGGTCACCGTAAGGGTAGGGGTCTCCGTCGACGTCGGTGTTGGCGTGAGGACCGGCGTCGGTGCGGGAGGGCGAATCGCCAACGCGACGAATCCGAGACAATAGCACGGAATCGTCGCGATGATCAGCGCTATCAGTACGGTGTAGATAGGCTTCTGCGCCCTCAGCTTGTCGATCATGTACACAACCCTCGAGTCGCTATTTGCGGTATGCTGGCGTTAGCTGCGGGAGGCATGGCGCTTGCCCAAACCTGGGACTGCCCAACATCAGACTGACCAGGACAGGTTTTGTCCGAACGGTGTCCTAGGTCCGTGTCGCACTAGGTTTGGTAGGAGTTGATCGGATTAATCTTGTAGTGTTTGAGCATCGTCGATGATATGTCGTCCTGCAGCAACTTCATCGACCGAGTGAATCGCTCCCCCCATCTCCTCGATGAGACCTGTCACCATCTGGAAGTCGATAGCTTCTCCCTCGATGGTGATCTTCGCGTTCTCAACTTTGCGATCCATCTCGTAGATGCTGATATTGACAGCGGATATCCCTTCGAGATTGCTCAGCTGATCAGCTAGGTCAATGATGCTGGGATCGTGAGGCTTAAGTGTATCCAACACCAACCTACGAATTCTGCCCATGGTTCTCTTCGTCTCCTTAAACACTTCGGTTTTGTCCTCCCATAGAAAAAGACTCAGGAGCGCAAGCACAGCCAACGTTGTGCACTCGACCGGATGGAATCAGGGAGGGACTTAGTTATAGAGCCCGCCGCAGATGACCGAGTCGGTCGCGGCCAACATTGCAAGTTCGCGCTTTCTGAGTCTTCAACTGCATCTGACATCTAATATCTTAATCATAATACGAAATGCCACATTGGCAAGTCTCAGGGGGGCGGGCGGGCTCAAGCGTCCGGGCGATTTCAGCTGAGGTGGGACAGGCGGACCAAGCCCAAGGACCGGGACCGGGTACGTACTCACTAAACGAGAAGCCGTCTGGGGTGCCCCAGACGGCTTCTTTCTAGTATTGAGGTGCAGGCTGATTAGAGCACAACCACGTTGCTTGCCTGAAGGCCCTTCGGGGTCTCTTCAAGGGAGAACTCCACCTGCTGTCCCTCAATCAGCTTCCTGAAGCCATCGGCTTCAATAGCTGAATAATGGACGAAGACGTCATCCGCACCGTCTCGGGAGATGAAACCGTATCCCTTCGCCGCATTGAACCACTTCACCACACCAACTTCTCGTTCACTCATCGCTATAGACTCCCTTTCAACTTGCGAATTTCGGGAAGTCTTTTTTGATGG